>CAYLME010000152.1:0-8123 GCA_964384585.1 uncultured Gemmatimonadaceae bacterium
TGGCTGGCGTTCCACAGACCGTCGGGTCGAGACATCACGGTATCGGCCCACGTGATCGTGCGTTCGACCACGGCACGCCAGTCCTTGCGGTCGTGCTGCACCGCACCGCGCGCGTACACTTCGAGCAACCCGGCATTCACACCGAGCAGCTTCTCGTGACGCGGCTGCACCCAGTCACTCCCGATCGTGTAGCGGTAGAAGCCGCCGTCCACGGTATCGAGCAATTCGCCGGCGAGCATGCCGTCGAGCGTATGCGTCGCCATCCGCATCGAGTCCGCATCACCGCCTGCACCGAGCAGCTGCAGCAGCTCGATGGCTTCGGATTCCACGAACTTCGGGGCATCGCCGAACCCGCCGTTGCGCGGATCGTACGCCTGCGCAATCGCGTTCAGTACGTCGTCAGCAGGCTCGCGTCGCACGAGGCCGACGGGCGCGTGGCGCGTGCGCGTGGTCTCCAGCGCGCGACGGCGACGCTCGATCTCCGTCATGATCTCGTCGCGGCGGCGATCCCATGTCGACAGCGCGTTGCTGAACGCCTGCAGCAGACCGTCGGCATCGACATACGTCGCGGCCCAGAGCACCTCGCCCGTGGGTGTCAGCAGCGCGTTCGTGGGCCAGCCACCGGCGATGTAGCGGTCCTGCACGTGCGGCAGGCGGTCCGCATCCACCCGGACGGGTACGACGGACCCGTTCAGCAATGCGATGACGTCCGGATTCGAGAATGCTTCTTCGTCCATCCGCTGGCACTGCAGCGACCAGACGGCCGTCAGGTGCAGGAACACGAGACGGTCGGTGCCCGCCGCAAAAAAAGCGGCGTCGCCCCACTCGTGCCAGTGAATCTCGTTGGCGCGGTTCGCGTGTGGTGAGTAGCGGAACGTCTGAACGGACATGGGCTCGCTTGTGGTGGACCCGTGCACATCGGCGCCTGGCCCCAAGCTATCGGGTGGTGCGGAGCGGCGCCAACACGCACTGCCCGCAACACGCGACCCTGTCCCACGAGGGCAAGCTCACCAGGGAATGTGGAACCGGCCGCGGGAGCGCCGTGCTGCCAACGGGCTCTCAGTCCCGCTTCCGGTCTCCCGCCCCCTCTGCCGGCTGGCCCGACCGCATGGCCGTGAAACGCTTTTCCGCTTCGGCGTCCGCGATGCCTGCCGCGCGGGCCGTGTCGCCGTTCGGATCGAAACGCAGCGGCAGCGTCAGTGTGAAGCAGGAGCCCTCCCCGGGTGTGCTCGCAACCTCGATCTCGCCGCCCAGCAGCCGCGCATACCTGCGTGACACGCTGAGTCCGAGGCCGGTACCACCGACGCGGCGCGTGTTGGGACGCTCGGCCTGCCAGAACGGGTCGAAGATGCTCTCGATCTGGTCGGCATCGATGCCGACGCCGGTATCACAGACGTCGAAGACCGCGTACTCGCCTTGCAGGCGCGCACGCAAAGTCACCGAACCGCTCGGCGTGAACTTGATTGCGTTCGAGAGCAGGTTCACGAGAATCTGGCGCGTCTTGTCCGGATCCGTCTCGATGCGTTCCTCCTCATTCCGGATGTCCACGTCGAACCTGAGCTGCCGGTTCTGCGCGAACAGCTCGGCGACTGCGGTCGCATCGCGCACCAGCGCACCGAACGACAGCCGCTGCAGGTGCACTTCCTCCGTGCCCGCCTCGAGGCGTGCAAAGCCGAGCACCTCCTCGATGAGCTGCAGCAGCTGGCGCGCGCTCGCACGGATGCGGGAGAGCTGACTGCGCTGCCGCGGATGCAGCGGGCCGTCGATCTCCGCATCGAGCAGGTCCGTGTATCCCATGATCGCGTTGAGCGGTGTGCGCAACTCGTGCGACATGACCGCAAGGAAATCCGACTTCGCGCGGTTGGCCTGCTGTGCATCATGGAAGAGCCGCGCGTTGTCGATCGCGATGGCTGCGCGCCGGACCAGCTCCTCGACGAGCTGCATGTCGTCGCTGGTGTACCCGGCGCCAGTAGAGACGAGCAGCAGCGCGCCGAGTGCACGGCCGCGACCGAGCAGCGGCGCGACGAGGACGGAGCGGACATCGGCGGGATCGATGGCATCACTGCACCCGGCCGCTTCGATCTCCCGGATCAGCTCCGGCGGGAGTGCGTCGAGGGTGCGCATCTCTCCGCTCTCGACGATCGACTCGAGCACATCCGGCGCGGCGCTCGCACCGGTGAACGATCGCAGCAGCGGCTCCCGGCGCGGATCGCGGTGGGCGACGGCCGCGTGACGCACGCGACCCATGCGGTCCGTCGTATAGACCATGCACCAGTCGGCAAGCCGCGAAGTGGCAAGCCGGGACAGGGCATGAATCGTGGCCTCGACGTTGAGCGACGACGCGGCGAGAACGCTGCTCGCCTCGGAGAGGAATGCAGCGCGTCGCTCGACTGCCTGCAGTTCATCACGCAGGCTCTGCTCGATGTCGCTGCTGTTTCGGGAGTCCGGGACGTCGGCAGGTCCGGACCGGGGAGACTCGGGTTGCTCGCTCATTCACGCCCTCCACGCGGGGCGCGCTGGCAGTCGGCACCCCGCACCGGCACGGCGCATCCTTCGTGCCGCTCAGGGCACGCGGAACCGGGCGGATCGCGTGTCGAGGCCGCGCGCCGGCAGGTTGAGCAGCCGGATCATGAGTCGCTTCGCGCCGTCGCCGAGCGCACCGGCCACCGACCGGTCGCCGCGGACTGCCGGCTGCAGCTCCCCCTGCAACCAGCGCTCGAGCTCCTGGATGTCGGAGAGCGACAGCGTCTCGATCTCGAGCCTGCCGAGGTAGTAGTAGCGGCCTGCGCGGTTCGGCCGGATCTGGAGCGGATAGTTGCCCTCGATCACGGCGCGCGCTGCGTCGAAGGACGGGAAGCGTCGCACGGGCGCATCCGCGGAGCGGCCGCGCACCAGGAACTCCTGTGTGAGCGGATCATACGCGAGCACGGCTGCCCACCGCTCGGTCGCGACGAGGTCGTCCGTCCAGCCGTCGCGCCACAGTTCCACGCGCACGCGCAGACGGATGGGTATGCCCGACCGGGCAGCGTTCTCGAGTGCGTCGTCATCGAGGACCGGACCGATGCGCGCGAGCGGACGGTACGCGAGGTCGGGCAGGTACGTCAGCGCGAACTCCGGCGTCTGCGCAGCGGCAGACGCGGCTGTTCCGAACAGGAGCAGGGCGAGAACAGCGGCGCGCAACACGATCAGAATCGCTGCCCGATGCGGACGAAGAAGTTGAAATCATGGCCGCGTCCGGAGATCGGGATCGCGCCGTACAGACCGAGCGGCCCGATGCGAATGCCGAGGCCGGTATCCGCGAAGAAGTCGTCCGCCCCACTGGTGCGGCCGGCCCGTGAACCATCCTCGACCCATGCGCGGCCCGCGTCGAAGAAGAGGGACCAGCGCACCGCGCGTGCGAGATCGACGCCGAGGCCGAGGCGATCACCGAGGCGGCTGGCGAACGGGAAGCTGGCCTGGTACTCGAGCTGCACCAGCGCCAGGCGATCGCAGCCGTAGTACGGATACGCGCGGTCGTCGTTGCGCTCGACCGTTTGCGCGCGCGCACCGCAGTCCTGTGTGAACAGCGGGAAGCCCGGCATCGAGCCCTCCCCGCCCAGTGTGTGCTGCCGCTGTGCAGGCAGCGCATCGCCGTCGAGTGAGCCGGCCATGAACACGCGCAGTCCGAGCCGCGCCCAGGGACTGAACCGCAGGTACCGGCGCGCATCCACCTCGAGATGCGTGAAGTGGCTGTCCGTACTGTCCGGGCCCAGCACCGCGACGGCTTCCGGCGTGAGCGAGAGCCCGCCGTCAAACGCCTGTTCCAGTGCGCCGCGCACGTACCAGCCTGCCGACGGGTCGTTCTCGTCGTTTCTCGTGTCGTATGCGAGTGACAGTGTGACCGAGCGCAGTGTGCCTTCCTCGACGACCGGCTCGTGACGCCAGTCCTCGCTGTTGTCGATGACCGAGAACGGTGAAGCGGCACGCACCGATTGATGGCGCTCGTCGCGATACTCGAGCATCGCATCGATGGGCCGGTGCGGATGGTGCGCTCGCAGGTAGATGCTCCACCCCTCGCGCTGGTAGTGGTCGCGGTGGTCCGAGTGCAGCAGGAACGTGGACAGCGAGTTCTCGAGGTCGGTCAGCGTCCAGTTCTCGATCGAAGCGATTTCCGATCGCGCGCGCACGCCGAGGCTCACGGCACGTCGTCCGCCGAAGTACTGTTCGGCACGCAGTGACCATCCGTAGCGTTCGAAATCGAGCGGCTTCTCCGTGCGGATGATCGCCTGCGCCTCGAGCACCGTCGGATTGCTTTGGCCGAGCCGCGCGCGCGGCCCGATCACGATCGGCAGTCCCTCGACACGGTTGTATCCCGTGTAGACGGCAGCCAGGAAGTCGGTGCGGCCGAAGCCGAAATCGCGGCCGGCGGATATCGCCGCGCGTACCGGACGCCGTGCGGGCGTGATGCCGGCTCCCTCGAACCGGTACCGCAGCGGCTCGGGGTAGGTGACGATGCCTCCCCGCACGGCCGTCGTATCACCGCTCACCACACCGCCCACGACGAACGCGCTGCCGGTGACGAGCGCACCCTCCTGCAGCTCGAGGTTGCCATTGATGACCGTGACGTCCCCCTGCACCGTGCCGCTCACGCGGAGCGGTCCGTCGAGCACGGCGATGCTGCCGTCGAGCGTGGTCCCGATCGCAATGTCGGATGCACCGGCCATGCGGATGTCGGCAGCGTTGTACGCGGCGATCGCGTGCACGGCTGCGGAATCCGGCAGTTCGGGCGCCGGCTCCTGCGCGCGCAGCGCGGCCGGCACGAGCAGCGCGCAGAACACGATCGTCCAGGCAGTGCGAGGGCAGCTCATCGATCCAGTCCGAGTCGGCGCATGCGCCGGTAAAGGTTCGCCCGATCCGTCTGCAGTCGACGCGCGGCCTCGGCCACGCTCCCGCCCGCGGCCTCGATCTAACGCGTGATAATGCGACGCTCGAACGAATCGAGACGGTCCGCAAGCGGCTGCGTCGGATCATCCTCGATCGGCGCGGTCGTCGCGCCGAGGAGCGCGCTCACGTCTGCGGCACCGATTTCCCGGCCCGGATGCAGGATCGCGAGGCGCTCGCACAGGTTCGCAAGCTCGCGCACGTTGCCCGGCCAGTGATAGCGCTGCATCGCCGCGATTGCATCGTCGCCGAGTACGGGCGATGCCAGGCCGTGCCGCACACGGAGCTGCGCCAGGAAATGTTCCGTCAGTTCCGGCACGTCGCTCAGCCGGTCGCGCAGCGGCGGCAGCCGCACGGGTATCACGTTCAGGCGGTAGTACAGGTCTTCGCGGAAGGTCCCCTCCGCGATCGCCTTCGGCAGGTCCCGGTTCGTCGCCGCGATCACGCGCACGTCCACGCGCACCGGGTGACGTCCACCGACGCGTTCGATCATGCCCGTTTCGAGTGCGCGCAGCAGTTTCGCCTGTGCGCCCGCGCCGAGATCGCCCACCTCATCGAGAAACAGCGTGCCGCCATCGGCCAGCTCGAAGCGACCGCGCCGACGCTCGTGCGCACCCGTGAACGCACCCTTCTCGTGGCCGAACATCTCCGACTCGACCAGCTCACGTGGTATCGCGGCGCTGTTCACACGCACGAACGGCTCGCTGCGGCGCGGTGACAGCTCGTGGATCGCTGCCGCGACCAGCTCCTTGCCCGTACCGCTCTCGCCCGTGATGAGCACGCGCGCATCCGTGCGTGCAACCTGCTCGATCAGTCGGCGTACCTCGTCGAGCGCGCTGCTCGAGCCGACCAGCCGGCCGCGCGCACCGAGTTCCGCCGCCAGCGCGCGCGACAGCTCACGCGCTCTGCGCAGCTCGAGTGCACCCGCCAGCGTCAGCAGCACCGCTTCCGGCGCGAGCGGCTTCTCGATGAAATGGAAGGCTCCGAGCTTGGTCGCGCTCACCGCGTCGGCAAGTGTCGCGCGACCGCTCATCATCACGACCGGCAGGTGCGGCCAGCGCTCGCGCAGACGCTCCAGCACCTGCAGGCCGTTCATCCGCGGAAGCGCGAGGTCGAGCAGTACGACGTCGGGCTCGTCGCTGGTGACGGCCGCGAGCCCGGCCTGTCCGTCCTCTGCATGACGTACGTGGTAGCCTTCCGTTTCCAGCAGGCTGCCGAGCATCCGCCGGATGTTCGGCTCGTCGTCAACGATGAGGACGGATGCCACGTCGGCTCAGTTGTGCAGCCCGACGCTGACGCGCGCCGTGATCGCGTCCGCCGGTCCCGGCAGCGGCTGCGCCGTTGTACAGCGCGTGCGTGCGGACGGGCCGAAGAAGATGCGGTACGTGCGCTGCGCGCCGTCCATGCCACCGCATTCGACGGCGTTCATGAAGGCCGCGCGCAGCATCGTCTCGACGCGGTTGGCGTCCGTGACGCTCGCGGCCCTGACGCCGAGCACCACCGATGCGTCCGCCATCACGTCCGTCGCCATGTACTCTAGCAGGGCGCGGATCGCGCCATCGACGTTCACGCCGGCCGGCAGGTTGACCAGCATGAGATCGAGGTAGCGTCGCTGGTCACCCGCCTGGTAGAGTGCGTCCTGCATGGTGAACGTGGCGTCACCGGTGCCAATGACGATGGACGTGTCACCGAGCACCTCGAGGTTGGACAGGAAGGCGAGGCCCATGCGGTCGGCCATCGCGGGTCCGCTGACCGCCAGCCCGGTTGCCGCGGCGAGCCGGGTGAACCAGGCCGAGTCCCTGGGCGCGACGACGAGAGCGAAGTCGGCCTGCGCGGGTCCGATCTGTGCCGCCGTCGCCTCTGCCGCTGCCTGGCCCGCATCGACGGCAACCATCGAGTAGATGACGGGACCCGGGCCGCCCATGCTGCCTGCGCAGCCGCTCATCACCGCTGCCCCTACCATCATCCAGACGAGCTTCATGCTGTCTCCTGTAAAGAGCGCGCAGCGCGCGCGTTGGTGGTGTGTACCACAGCGGTGGCCGGCATGTTCAGCCGGTCAGATACCATCCTGCGCCTGGCGCAATGGCAGCCGCACGACGAACTCCGCGCCGCCGCCCTGTCGTGCACGCGCACGCACATGACCTTCGTGCGCCGCAACCGCGTGCCGGACGACGGCAAGTCCGAGACCGGTGCCGCCTGCCTTGAGCGTATAGTCCGCCTCGAAGATGCGCTCGATCGCCTCCGACGGAATGCCGCGCCCGTTGTCGGCGACCACGATCTCGATGTAAGTACCGTCGCGACGCGCACGCAGCATGATCATGCCGCCCTCTGAACCGTGCGTCGACTGCACCGCTTCGACGGCGTTGCGCAGCAGGTTGCGCAGGGCGCGCAGCAACGGATCGTAGTAACCGAGCAGCGAAGGAAGGTCGGACGGGACGTCGAGCCGCGCTTCGATGCCTTCGGGTACGTCGCTCGTCGCCAGCGAGCGCAGCAGCTCAGCCACGTCGATCTCGCTCGGTGGCCCTTCGGGCGGGCGTCCCAGCACGGCGAAGCTGCGCGCCAGCTCCTCGAGCCGCGCCGTCTCCTGTTCGATCACCTCGACCGGTTCCGCGAGCGCCGGCTCACTGCCCGCCGCGCGCCGCAGCCGGTGTGCAGCGAGCCGCATCGGTGTAAGCGGATTCTTCATCTCGTGCGCGACACGACGCGCCATCTCGCCCCACGCACGAACCCGCTGCGTCTCGAGTGCCTTCAGCTGCGCCTCCTCGATGCGGGCGGCCGCGTTGCGCAGGGCCTCGCGGAGCACACGCATCTCCCGCACATCGCGACGGCGCGGCGGCGCCCCCTCCGGCAGCGGCTTGCCGGCCGCGAGCAGTTCCGTCATCTCCACCAGGTCGCGGACCGGACGGGCGAGCTGGCGTGCCATGCGACGGCTGACCCAGAGCGCGAGGAGTGCGATGATGACGATCGAGACGCCGACCGCAACCGGCAGCACGGTCGCGATGCGCTGGCCGAGGAAACTCCAGCGGGCCGCCTGCACGAGCGACTCGCTCAGCTGCTGCCTGTGCTGCTCGAGCGCTGCTGCGAGCGCGGTGTCCTGCTCGGCTGCCGGCGCTGCCGCCTCGAACACCTGGCGACCCGACTCGCCCACGCCCTCCCACGGGCCGAGTGTGCCCATCCAGCCGAGCGAGCCGGCCCCGATCGTC
>CAYLME010000153.1:0-8032 GCA_964384585.1 uncultured Gemmatimonadaceae bacterium
AGATCGGCGGCACGGTGGGCGACATCGAGTCGCTGCCGTTCCTCGAGGCGATCCGCCAGTTCCGCCAGGACGTGGGCCGCGAGCACACGCTGTTCGTGCACCTGACACTGATCCCGTTCATCGCTGCCGCGGGCGAGTTGAAGACGAAGCCGACGCAGCACTCGGTGCGTGAGCTGATGGAGATCGGAATCCAGCCGGACGTCCTGATCTGCCGTACGGACCGCGAGCTGGGCGAGGACCTGAAGCGGAAGATCGCGCTGTTCACGAACGTCGATATCGACGGTGTGGTCGAGGCCCGCGATGCGGAGACGATCTACGAGGTGCCGCTGCACTATCGCGAGCAGAAGCTGGATGAGTACATCTGCCGGAAGCTGGGCCTGGAGACGGAGGAGCCGGACCTGACGGAGTGGAAGCAGATCGTCGAGCGCATCAAGCGCCCGTCGAACGGCGCGGTTCGCATTGCGGTCGTCGGCAAGTACACGCAGCTCGTGGACTCATACAAGTCGGTGCAGGAGGCGCTCGGGCATGGCGGCATCGCGAATGACGTCGAAGTCGATATCCACTGGCTGTCGAGCGAAGACTTCGAGCGGGACTCGGGTGCGCGTGCGGCCGAGATCCTGTCGGGCTATCACGGCCTGCTCATTCCGGGCGGGTTCGGTGTGCGCGGCGTGGAAGGAATGCTCGAGGCGATCCGGTGGTCACGCACGAACGGGCTGCCGTTCTTCGGCATCTGTCTCGGCCTGCAGTGCGCGGTCATCGAGTATGCGCGCAACGTGGCGGGTCTCGCGGAGTCGCACTCGGGCGAGTTCAGCAAGGACGCATCGCAGCTGGTCGTCTGCCTGATGGACAACCAGCGGCAGGTGACGGACATGGGCGGCACGATGCGGCTCGGTGCGTACCCCGCACGGCTGCGCGAGGGCTCGCGCGCGCACCAGGCATACGGCACGCTCGAGATCAGCGAGCGGCACCGGCATCGTTACGAAGTAAACAACGCGTATCGCGACGTGCTCGCGGAGCACGGCATGCGCTTCAGCGGCCTCTCGCCTGACGGCCACCTCGTCGAGATCCTCGAGGTGCCGGAGCATCCGTGGTTTCTCGGTGTGCAGTTCCATCCGGAGCTCAAGTCACGGCCGATGCGCGCACATCCGCTGTTCGCATCGTTCATCCAGGCGGCCATGAAGCGTCGTGGCGCAGCGAACGGCAAGGTCGAGCAGAGCAGCAAGCAGCCGGAGACGGTACGGGCATGAGCGCAGATGTTCGCGCCCTGTTCAGGACGGGCGGCGGCTTCTTCCTGATCGCGGGGCCGTGCGTGCTCGAGGACGAGGCTCTGAACCTGCGCGTGGCGGAGGCGCTGGTGCGCACGGGCGAGTCGCTCGGGCTGCCGATCATCTTCAAGGCATCATTCGACAAGGCCAACCGCAGCAAATCGGGCGCTGCCCGCGGCCCCGGCCTCGAGGAGGGTCTGCGCCGGCTGGAGCGGGTGCGCGAAGCGACGGGACTGCCGCTGCTCACGGACGTGCACGAACCAATGCAGGCCTATGCGGCCGGTGATGTGTGCGACGTACTGCAGATCCCGGCGTTCCTCAGCCGGCAGACCGATCTGGTCGTTGCGGCTGCCGAGACCGGTCGTGCGGTGAACATCAAGAAGGGGCAGTGGATGGCGCCGGAGGACATGGCTGGCGCCGTGTCCAAGGCCCGCACCGCCGGTGCGGAGGCGGTTGCCGTGACCGAGCGCGGCACCTTCTTCGGCTACGGCGACCTCACAGTGGATATGCGCAGCTTCGGCCGCATGCGGGCGGCGACGGGGGTGCCTGCGATCTTCGACGGCACGCATTCCGTGCAGCGTCCCGGCCGCGCAGACGGCGCGAGCGGCGGTGACCGTGAGTTCATCCCGTCGCTCGTTCGGGCCGCGGTCGCTGCGGGCTGCGACGCACTCTTCCTCGAGACACACCCCGACCCTGCAAGGGCACCGTCCGATGGCAGCAACATGCTGCCACTGGACCAGCTGGAGACACTGCTGCGCCAGGTTCTCGGGATCCGCGAGGTGCTGGCGGACAGCGGCGCGACCGTAGGAGCGGGCACATGACCGATACCGGCATCCCGCGCGACCTCGCCCGCCGCGTCCGCCTCGTGATCTTCGACGTGGACGGCGTGCTGACTGATGCCGGCGTCTATCTCGGCCAGACCGGATCGGGCGAACCGATCGAGCTCAAGCGCTTCGACATCGTGGACGGGCTCGGCCTGCACCTCCTCCTCTATGCCGGGCTGCGTGTGGGCATCGTCAGCGGTCGCGTGTCCATAGCGAACCGCATGCGCGCGGACGAGCTGGGCATTCCGTACCACGAGGGACCGGGCGGCTACAAGCTGGAAGCGGCGGAAGCGCTGCTCGCGGATGAAAACGTGGCCTGGGACGAGGTCGCCGTGTTGTGCGACGACCTGCCTGACCTGCCGCTGCTGAAGCGTTCTGTGCTCCCCGTCGCGGTGCAGAACGCCGTGCCCGAGGTGCATGCGCTGGCGCGCTGGCGAACGTCGAAGCCGGGCGGGCGCGGCGCTGCACGTGAGTTCTGCGACGCGTTGCTGCAGGCGCGCGGCGATTACGAGCGTGCACTCGAGCGCTACACTGCCGAACGCGACAGGGCCGAGCGCGACGCCGGGGCAGCGGCGCGATGAACGAGCGCGCGCTGCAGCCGACGCATGCGGGTGCCGTTGCCGATCCGCGACCGTCAGGAGCACAGCTCCTTGCGGCGGCGCGTCGCGTGGTGCGCCAGGAGGCGGCAGGCGTGGCCGCACTCGAGTCGCGCATCGACGACGCCTTCCTCGAGGCGGTCGAGCGGATTGCGGAGGCGAGCGGGCGCGTGATCGTCAGCGGGATCGGCAAGAGCGGCATCATCGCGCGCAAGATCGCCGCGACGATGACGTCCACCGGCACGCCTGCGATCTTCCTGCACCCGGTCGAGGGACTGCACGGCGACCTGGGTATCGTCGGCCGCGACGATGTTGCGATCCTGCTCTCGAAGAGCGGGGAGTCCAGCGAGCTGAACGCGCTGATCGAGGTCTTCGAACGGCTCGGTGTCGCGACGATCGCGCTGACCGGGCGACTCGATTCCTCCCTCGCGCGCGGCGCCGACATCGTGCTCGACTGTTCGGTCGGCGAAGAGGCGTGCCCGCACGACCTGGCGCCGACTACGTCCACGACCGTGACGCTGGTCCTGGGCGACGCACTCGCCGTCGCGCTGCTGCTGCGACGCGGCTTCAGTCGCGACGACTTCGCGCAACTGCACCCGGGCGGACTGCTGGGGCGCAAGCTGACCGTGAAGGTGCGCGATGTCATGCTCGCGGACGACCTGCCGCTGCTGCCACCGGATGCGAGCATGCGGACCTGCGTGGTCGCGCTCGCCGAGAAGCGTGGCACGGTGGCGATCGTGGACAGCGCGCGTCGTTTGCTCGGCGTGGTCACCGCCGGCGACCTGACGCGGCTGATGGAGCGCGAAGAGAACGTGTTCGCGATCCGTGTGGACGAGGTGATGAGCCGCACGCCGAAGACGACAGAGCCGGAAGCGCTGGCTGCGTCCGCCGTCTATGTGATGGAGACGCACGGGGTCATGGCGCTGCCCGTGCTGGATGCGGATGGCTGCGTGGTCGGCATCGTGCACCTGCACGATCTTCTCAGGGCAAGTGTGGTATAATTAGTATTATGAAGCACTTGCGCCTTTTCACCTGGCTCGCGTTCGCACTGGCCGCCACGGCCTGCGACACGGAGACCGGCCCCGTCGGCGCTGGATTCCAGCCGCTGCCGTCCGATGTCGTGCTGACCGACGTCACGCACAACATCACGTCGGAGGGCGTGCGTTACGCCCGCCTGGTGTCGGATTCGGTCTACCAGTACCAGGACAGTTCGACGGTCGCGCTGTTCGGTGTGGACCTGACGCTGTACGACGCGCGCGGGGACGTGTCGGCGACCGTTACGTCGCTGACCGGCGACCTGAATGAGCGGACCAGTGAGATGGTCGCGCGTGGCAACGTCGTCGTGCTGCGCGTGGACGGGACGGAGCGCATCGAGACGGAAGAGCTGTACTACAATCCGCAGACGCACAAGATATGGAGCACCGTACACACTACGCGCACCATAAACGGCTGTACGCAGGAGGGCGACGGCGTCCAGACCGATGACCAGTTCCGCTCGGTCACGCTCGAGAACGCGCGCGGCTGCCTGCCGGGAAACGTCGTCTTCTGATGCTGCTTCGAGGCGTTCTTCCGGCTTTGGCGCTGCTGCTCGTTGCGGCCTCTGCCAGTGCGCAGGGCACGCGCTGCGAGCTGGTGCGATCGCAGGGAACGACCCGTTCGTTCAACCTGAGCACGCCTTACCAGGTCGATCACATCCCGTACCCGGTCTTCGCGTGCGATGGCGGCTTGCGTATCTCCGCCGATAGCGCCGTGTTCATGCACAGCACGCGTCAGGTCTCGCTCTACCAGAACGTGGTGTACGCGGACACGACGCGCTCGCTGCGCGCGGACCGCGCCCAGTACAACAGTGCCCAGCGTCACCTCGCCGCGGAGGGCAGCGTGGTGCTGCGCGACCTGGCGACCGGCTCGCGGATCGAGTCGCCCACACTCGACTATTTCGAGGCGATGGAGGGGCGCCCCCAGTCCACTGTGGAAATCTACAGCGGACGCCCGCGTACCAGCGTCCTGCGCGAGGTGATCGAGGACGGCCTGTGGCGCAGCGACACCACCGTCGTGGACGCGGATGCACTCACGATCATCGGCGAGGATGCGTTCCACTATCGTGGCAACGTCGTGATCCTGGGCACGGATCTGCACGCGACGAGCGGCTTCGCCGATTTTCTCGAGGGCGGCAATCGCGTGGAGCTGAGAAACAACGCACGCGTTACCGCTGAGGACGTCGTACTGACAGGGGACACGATCATCGCGTTGCAGGACCCGGACGCCGGTGAGCTGCGCGAAGTGGACGCGCGCGGGAACGCGCGCCTCGATTCCGAGGAGATCGACGTCCGCGCACCCGCGATCCGCACGTTCTTCGAAGCCGGCGCGGTCGAGCGCCTCGTCGCGCGTGGGCGCGGCGGTGCGCCCGGCGCGGCCATCGAACAGGCGTACGCATTCTCGGAGCAGTTCAACCTGAACGCAGACTCGATCGATGCGCTGCTGCCCGCTCAGCGAATCGAGGAGGTCATCGCGGTCGGCAACGCATACGGCGAACGACTCGCCGAAGACGACTCGACCCGCATCCAGATCGAGCCGGCGACACCGCAGGACTCCGCGCTCGCACGCCTCCTCGCGCACGACTGGGTGCGGGGTGATACGATCCGCGCCTACTTTGCGGATGCCGCTCCGCTGGACAGTGCGGGCGTCGCGGCAGGCGTCGCTGCGCTCGATGCGCAACGGCCGCCGCCTGTGCCCAGCCCGGTCGCGGCCCCGGTCATTGCGGGCGAACCCGCGGCCGGATCGGCGGACAGCACGGAGCGAGTGCTCGAACGCATCATCGCGCTCGGCGCACCGGCACGTGCTGCGAACCGGATGGTCAATGACGACCGACCCGACGAACCGGCCGGCATCAGCTACGTCACCGCGCAGCGCATCACCGTCGAGATCCGGGACGGCGCAATCGATACCGTCGAGGCGGAAGGCGACGTGAAGGGCGTCTACCTGCAGCCGCCGGAGAACACGCGCGCGGTAGCAGCGGGAGGGCCGCCATGACGCTCGACCGCTTCCTCGAGTCGCTCAGCCCGCACGACGTATCGGTCGTGCTCGCACTGCGTGAACTCGTGCCCCGCGCGGACAGCACCGGTTGCTTCGAGCGCGGCGAATGGGTCGCCGCTGTGCTCACGGCGCAGGGAAACCTGCCGGGCGCGCATCCGGCCATCGCAAATGCGGCCGCGGCGGGCGACATTCCCGAACCCGGCGACGTCGATCGCTACCTGGAGCAGGCGGTCATCGGGCGGCTCGCCGCAGACGGCCTGGCGGTCGCACGGCCGGCATCGGAGGCATGGGAGCGGGTCTGCCTGCAGGGCGTCGCTCTGGACGCGCTGGGTGCCCGCGACGAGTGGGTGGAGCGTCTGGACGTCGCGGTAAGGAACTTGCTCGAAGGGGAAGAGCGCCAGTCCGCCGCGACGCGGGCGACTGAGCCGCTCGATGGTGAGGGCAGCCGCCTGTGGGCGCGCGGACTGGTCAAGATCTACCGCAAGCGTCGCGTTGTTGCAGACGTGGACGTGGAGGTCCGGCAGGGCGAGATCGTCGGGCTGCTGGGGCCGAACGGGGCGGGGAAGACGACGACGTTCTACATGATCGTCGGACTGATTTCTCCCGACGGCGGGCAGGTGTTCCTGGACGAGCAGGAATTGACGAAGCTGCCGATGTACAGGCGGGCGCGGCTGGGGATCGGCTACCTTGCACAGGAGCCATCGATCTTCCGTCGGCTGACGGTCGAGGAGAATATCCTGGCCATCCTGGAGACGATGAAGCTGTCGCGCGCGGAGCGGAAGCAGCGTCTCGACGAGTTGCTGGACGAGCTGGGCCTGCGGCATCTCCGGAAGTCGAAGGCGTACTCGCTTTCGGGTGGCGAGCGACGCCGACTGGAGATCACGCGCGCGCTCGTGACGCAGCCGAAGTTCATGCTGCTGGACGAGCCGTTTGCGGGCGTTGACCCGATCGCGGTGCACGATATCCAGCAGATCGTCGCCGACCTGCGGCATCGCGGGATCGGCGTGATCATCACCGACCACAACGTCGAGCAGACGCTCGACATCGTGGATCGCGCCTACATCATGTACGACGGCCATGTCCGTGTCTCGGGCACGGTGCAGGAGCTGGTCTGGAACGACGAAGTGGCCGAGATCTACTTCGGCCCGACACTTACGGCGCGCATGCGCCAGCGATATCAACGTCCGGAAGTGGCAGCGGTATGAGCTCGATGAAGACTGGTCTCTACCAGGGGACACAGCTCAAGCAGGAGATGAAGATCAATCCACGCCTGTACCAGGCGATGGATCTCCTGTACATGCCGCTGCTCGACCTGCAGCAGCATATCAAGCAGGAGATGCTGAACAACCCGTTCCTGGACCTGGAGGAGCCGCAGGTCACGGACGAGGAGACGCAGGTCAAGGACGAGCAGAAGGAGCGGGAGAAGGAGAAGGAGCAGGAAGAGATCGACTGGGAGGAGATCCTCCTGGACGGTTTCGAGGCGGGCGGCCGGCGCGCGGAGTACGAGGACAAGGAGTACTACGAGCCGGTTTCGGTCGATACGCGCGACCTCTATGACCACCTGCGCGACCAGCTGATGCTGATGCCGATGGCGCCGCGGGACATCCTGCTGGGCGAGGAGTTCATCGGCAACATCGACGAGAACGGCTACCTTACGTGTCCGGTCGAGGACGTCGTGACGGGACTGAACTCGTGGGTCGCCGAGAACGGTGATGCGTGGGAGCAGGACGCCGGCGAGTCGCTGCGGTCGTTCGCGTTCGAAGAGGGCGAGCGGATGCTGAAGGAGATCCAGGGCTTCGACCCGCCCGGCATCGCTGCCCGCAACCTGCGCGAGTGCCTGTTGTTGCAGATGCAGGACCAGGAGCTGGAGGACACGCTCGCGTACCGCATCGTGCACGACTACTTCGACCAGTTGATCAACCATCGCTGGTCGGAGATCTCGAAGGATCTTTCGATCACGCCACGGGACGTGCAGTCGGCGGCCGACGAGATCGCCAAGCTGGACCCCAAGCCGGGCCTCAAGTACGCGGCGCCGGGCGACAACTACATCACGCCCGATCTGATCGTGGACAAGATCGACGGTGAGTATCTCGTCTTTCTGAACGACACGAGCCTGCCGCGGCTCAAGCTGTCACGTGCATACCGCGAGATCGCGAAGGACAAGTCCAAGTTCAAGGGTGAGAACAAGGAGTTCATCTCGAACAAGCTGAACTCCGCGAACTGGATGATCCAGGCGATCGAGCAGCGCCGGCAGACCATGCTGAAGGTGATGAACTTCATCGTCGACCGGCAGCGGGACTGCTTCGAGCGGGGC
>CAYLME010000154.1:0-7969 GCA_964384585.1 uncultured Gemmatimonadaceae bacterium
CCGGCACGAGCCGTCCATCGCGCGCGTGGCGGAGGAACTCCGAGCGATCAGGAATGAGCATAGGCGCGGCAATGTCGAGCAGCCGTCGGGACGTGTCAATTCTGTTGCCGCACGGGAACGTTGCGGTCGCGCCTTGAGCGAGCCGCGCGCGCGCGTGTAGGTTATGCGGTTTCCGGGCCGGCCCGTGCCGGCCTGTCCTTTCCTTGCGAGGGCACCCGGATGGAGCAGGCAGTGATCGAGAGGCCGGCGGGCAGTACGGCTGCGACGAATGGGTATCGTGTGCCGCACCTGGCGGCTGCGCTCACGACGCTCGGCGTCTTCCTGCTGTATACGCTGACGCTCAGCCCGACCACGTGGTTCTGGGACACGAGCGAGTACATCGCGACGGCGCACATGCTCGGCATCCCGCATCCGCCGGGCAACCCGCTCTTCGTCCTGCTCGCGCGCGCGTGGGAGCTGTTGCTCGCGCCATTCGGGCTCTCGGCGGCAGTGCGCGTCAATCTGTTCAGCGCGACGATGGGCGCCCTCGCGCACGGGTGCTGGTTCCTGCTCGTGCACCGCATCCTCGGCTACATGACGCCGAGTCGGCGGATCCAGCTGATCGGATCGATCGCCGCCGTGCTCGTGAGCGCTACGGCATACACGGTCTGGAACCAGTCGAACGTGAACGAGAAGGTCTACACGGTCTCGCTGTTCACGATCGCCGTGCTGTCATGGCTCGCATTCCGCTGGCGCGACCACGTGGGCGAGGGCAAGGACGACAATCTGATCATCCTGGCCATCTTCATCCTCGCGTTGTCCGTCGGCAACCACCTGATGGCGTTCCTCGCTGCGCCGGCGATGCTCATCTACCTGGTGATGGTGAACGCGCGTGCACTGGCGAACTGGCGGCTCTACGTGTTCGGCGTCCTCGCCGTCGTGCTCGGGCTGTCCGTTCACCTGTACCTGCCGATCCGCGCAGGGCTCGATCCTGTCATCAACGAGGCGGACCCGAGCTGCCCGTCGTTCGGCTCCGCCGTCACGAGCGTGCTCACGCTCGGCGCGACCGGCTGCGAGAACCTGTCGGCGGCACTGCAGCGCGAGCAGTACAGCAAGCCGTCGGTCATGAGCGACCCGGTCGCCGCCGGCTTCGGTCGCGACGCACCACGCGGCGCCGACCTCCTCGGCGCGCAGATCGCGAACTACCTCCAGTACTTCGACTGGCAGTGGGCACGCTCGGTAGGCGGACTCGACAACTGGTTCGGTGGTGCCCGGCCCGTCTTCACCATTCTGTTCATTGCGCTCGGGCTGTACGGCGCCGCACGTCACTACCGTGCCGATAAACCGAGCTGGGCCTATGTGCTCGTGCTGTTCGCCACGCTGTCATTCGGGTTGACGTTCTATCTCAACTTCCGCTACGGCTACACGTACCCGACCGATGCGTCGATGGAGATGCGCGAGGTTCGCGAGCGCGACTACTTCTTCATCGTCAGCTTCTCGGTATGGGGTCTGTGGGCGGGGATCGGCATCGCCGCACTCTGGCAGCGCCTGGCCGAGCGCTTCGAGGGCCGGGGTCGTGAACGATCCTTTGCCGAGATGGCCGCCGCGCCCGTGCTGCTGCTCGCGCTGATCCCGCTCGTCCTCAACTGGAGCTGGGCATCACGCCGCCATGACTACAGCGCGCGCGACTGGGCGTATAACCTGCTCATGAGCGTGGAGCCGTACGGCCTGCTCTTCACGAACGGCGACAACGACACGTTCCCGCTCTGGTACCTGCAGGAGGTCGAAGGCATCCGCCGCGACGTCACCGTCATGGTGATGAGCTACCTGAATACGCCGTGGTACGTCGAGCAGATCAAGGGCCTGACGACGCCGTGTGCCCCCGGCCAGGACCCGCTCGCGGACCCGACGCGCATCACCTGTCAGCGGCCGTTCCAGCCGGAGAACAGTGCACAGCTCTACGCGAACTGGGCAGCGCCTGCCGGGGGCGACACGAGCGGCATCCGGATTACGCCGGCCGAGCCGGGCACGTTCGTGCCGACAAAGTCGATCGTGCCGCTCGAGCTCGATGAGATCCAGCAGGTTGCCGGCACCCGGCCCTACCAGCTGCAGGAGTCGCTGGTCTATCGCGCGGGCAACATCGAGACGGTACTGCAGCAAGGCACGTGGATGGTACCCTCGCGCGTATTCCTCGCCGCGATGATCACGACCGCGATCGACGACCGGCCGATCTATTTCGCGATGACCACGCAGGCATACGAAGACCTCAGCCTCCGACCCTACCTCATCCGCCAGGGTCTCGCGTTCAAGTTGAACAACGGACCCGTGCAGCCGGATCATGCGCGCGGCATCTTCGAGGTGCCCGACGATGGCAGTGGTTTCACGAGCATGGTGGGGCCCTACATCGATCTGCCGCGCACCGAGCGGCTGCTCGACGAGGTGTTCGTGCACCGCGGCGGGTTTCCTGATGAGTGGGGCCACTGGGCCGACAAGGCGACGACCGGGATCCCGAACTACTACGGCATCGCCCATTACGGTGCCGCCCTGGTCAACTCGATGCAGGGTGACACGACGGCGGCTGACCGCCATCTCGACCGCGGCGCTGCCTTCATCGACCTGGCGAACGGACGCCGCCGCTAGGTATGGACGACTCCCGGCGGCACGCCGGCAGCGGCGTGCCGCACGCGCAGCAGAAATCGACGCGCCTGCTCGGCGCGCTGCTCGTCGTCGTCGCTGCCGCGCTGTGGGCTACCTTCGGCCTGTTCGCCAAACGCCTCTACGCGGCGGGATTCGAGCCGCTCGAGCTAGCCAGCGTCCGCAACTGGGTCGGCCTGGTCGGCATCACGCTGGTCGCCCTGTCACGCCCGTCACGGCTTCGCATCCGCGCGCGCGACCTGCCCTTCTACGCAGCGTACGGTATCGCCGCATTCGCGCTGTTCGCGCTCATGTTCCTCTACACGCTGCAGCAGACGACCGTCGCGATCGCGGTATCGCTGCTCTACACTGCGCCCGCGTTCGTCGTGCTCCTGTCCGCACTGATCTGGCGCGAGCGCCTGCCGCGCGCACACATGCTCGCACTCGCGCTGGTACTGGGTGGCGTGCTGCTCGTCACCGGAGCCGTGGGCGCATTGCGTGCGGATTCCGCGGCGCTCGGCACGCGCGCGCTACTCACAGGACTGCTGTCAGGATTGACATACGGCCTGTACACGCTGTTCAGCAAAGCGGCAACGGACCGCAACCCGGACCCGATCGCCCCGGTGTTCTGGATGTTCGCGTTCGCGACCCTCGGCCTCACGATCCTGCAACCGCCGTTCGAAGCGATGGCGCGTCCGCACGGCGAATGGCCCGCGCTCATTGCCCTCGGCATCGTGCCGACACTGCTGCCCTATCTTTTCTACCTCCAGGCACTGCGCTGGCTGCGCGCGAGTACGGCCGCAATGCTGGCATCGGTCGAGCCCGTGATCGCTGCACTGCTCGCGGCCGCACTGCTGAGCGAAGGACTGGGCGCGACGCGCATCGCCGGCATCGCGATGATCGCCATCGCGGCAGCGATGCTCGCGCGCGAGACGCCGGTGGTGCAGGACGCGAAGGCGATCATGTGAGATGTCACGGAATCCCGACTCGATCGTTTCATCTGCAGGCGGAACGGCACCGGCAATGAAGCCGTGGCAATCGTGCAGTAACGCGATCGTCCGCGGCGGATGAACGCCCCCTCACAGCGTCTCGCCGAGCACGCGCACGACTTCACCACTCACGCCGCTTGCCGCGTCCGACAGCAGGAATGCCACGACGTCGGCGATCTCCTCACGTGTGACCCATCGCTCCTGTGCCGGCATTTCGCTCCGGTTCTGTGCCGTATCGACGAGCCCGGGCGCGATCGCATTGACACGGACACCGCTGTCACGCTCTTCGCGCGCGAGCGAGCGCGTGAGCGTGGCGACGCCTGCCTTCGCCGCTGCGTACGCGGCGAGGTTCGCGGGCCCGGAATCGGCCGCGGGTGAGGCGAAGTTCACGACCGCACCACGTGCCTCGCGCAGCAACGGCAACGCAGCACGCGTCATCGATGCCGCCGTCATGACGTTGCGGTCATGCTCATCCTGCCACTGTTCGGCGCTGGTCTCGCCGACGGCGGCGATCACCCGCAGGCCACCCGCGACATTCACCAGTCCGTCCAGCCCGCCGAACGTATCGCGTGCGGCAGCGACCACACGCTGTGCACCGTCCTCGCTCGTGAGGTCCGCCTCGACGCCGATCACGCGATCATCCTTGCCGAGCGACGTCGCGTGCTCCTGCACAGTGCTGTTGCGCGACGTGATGACGACACGGGCGCCGGCAGCGAGCAGCCGCGCGGCAACCGCGTAGCCGACCTGGCCGGGATTCCCGACGCCCGTCACGATGACGACCCGTCCGTCCATTGCATTCCTGCCTGTGCGCTGTCCCGTGAACCTCGGTGCGATCGGTGCCACCAGGCCGACGATGCCTGCGGCCAGAAGGAGTGCGCTCCACGGCTGGAGCAGCGGCACGAACGCATTCGATGCGAACAGCACCCCGATCGCGGCGCCGCCGATCGCGAGCGGTGCGATGGATGGCCCGCGCATGCCGAGCGCGACGAACAGCGATCCGGCCGTGTATCCCGGTGCCGCCAGCATGAGCATGGCGCCGAATGCGCCTGCACCCGATATGACGTTATCAGTCACCGCGCCGCGCCAGAGTCCGGCGAACGCTGCGCCCGCCGCGAGTGCCATCGCGTACGCGAAAGCGCGCGTGCGCGGGCTCGCCTTCGGATCGAGCAACGGATCGCCGCCCCACACGCCGGCGCCGAGCGCTGCCAGCGCGAGGGCGATCAGCACACCGGTCGCTCCGAGGAAGCCGCCGCCCGCATATACCAGGCGTGCGGTGCCGACAGTGACCGCGATGCCGAGCGCGACGCCGCTGGCGAGTGCGACGGCTGCGACGCGGGATTCGCGCCTCACGGACCGACGCCATGGTTGCCGCCGTGATACCCCCCACGGTAGTAGATCAGGGGCTGGCCTTCGACGGCATCGCCTGTGAGGACCTCACCGACAAAGATCGTGTGGTCGCCCGCAACGTGCTCGGCCACGACGTTGCAATCCACCCAGGCGAGCGCTTCGTCGAGCACGATCGAGCCGTTCGGGGACTGGTGCCATGCGACGCCCTCGAACTTGTCCGCACCATCGGCCTCACCTGCGAAGCGGCGAGCGGTTCGTTCGCCGTCGGCGGCCAGCACATTGATCGCGAATGCGCCGGCAGCACGGAGGCAGTCGTAGGTGTCAGCGCTGTGCTCGACACAGACGAGCACGAGTGGCGGGTGCAGTGACAGCGAACTGAAGGCGTTGGCAGTCAGACCGCAGGGGGGACCGTCAGGATGGCGCGCCGTGACCACGGATACGCCCGTGGCCCAGTGGCCCAGGATCCTGCGGAATTCGTCGGATTCGATCGGCATGGACCTCGCATCAGCGAACTGCATTGCGGGGGCCCATCGCCTCTCCGTAAACTTGCCCGACCCTCAGGCTTGAGACGGACGGACGAATGACGCGAGCGAGTCGGTACGCCCGGGCCGCGGCCCTCATGATTGTAGCGCTCCTCCCTGCATGCGACAACGTGAGCTGGGGCGGCGCGGACATCGCCATCGTGCCACCGCCGCCGCAGGCGACAGCCGCACCGGATACACTTTCGCCGGACGCGCCGGTGAATGAGCGCATGCCCACCGGCCCCGTGCTCTTTCACGTGCTGCGCGACAGCCTGAGCGCGCGGATGGTGCCCGTCGCCGAAGTGAGTGGCGATTCGCTGCTGCCCGTGCGCGCGCAGGGCGATCCCGGTGCATACGGCCGTCGCTTCATCGCCGAACAGATGCGCCAGGGTGCGGAGTTCGCGCTCTTCACGGACGGCGTGCGCGCAGGCACGTTCGTCGTCAGCAGCGCCGAAGTGCCCGACTCGCCCGATCCGTGCATGCAGCGCCCCACTGCGACCGGGTCGCTGGAACTCAGTGCCGGGACCGCCGCGATCCGCGAGTTCATCGCGATCGCCAAGCCGCATGCACCGACCGTCGCGCGCCGCATCGATCAGCAGCTCACGGTCTCACGCACCATGCAGGTCGTCGGGCCGATCCTCGCCGAGCGCATGATCCGCGCGCGCGGTGCACAGCTGCCGGGCAACTGGCAGCGGGCAATGGAGCAGGTCACGCCCTTCCCGGCCGCCAACCAGCAGAGCGCCGCGTTCGCGACGACATTCCTCGTCGGCGATACGCTCGGGCCCGGGCTCGACAACGAAGGGTATTCGCTCTTCTTCGTCGCCATCCCGTCGCTCGCGAGCTTCGACACCGTGTATGTCGATTACCGCGACTACACCCAGACCGGCAAGCAGGCCCCACGAGTCATCGACTACCTCGACTGGAACCGCGACGACCAGGTCGACCTGCTGATGGAAGTGTTCGGCGTCAGCGACCGCTGGTTCGAGGCGGTCAGTCGCGGCAGTGACGGCAAGTGGCGGCGCGCACTGCGCGATCGCTGCGAGCGGACGGCAGCGCCCATCGCGGAGGGGGAGTCACCGGACACGGTCGGTTGATCCGCGGCGGCCTTGCTCCGCCGCCGTCGCTGACCTAGACTCAAGCCCACATACACGAACGGGGCCTAACGGAAGTCCGGTGCAAGACCGGCGCGGCCCCGCCACTGTGAGAGGCCCGACCGCACGCGGTCGGTGTGGAGCACCCAACGATGCCACTGGGCTGATGCCCGGGAAGGCGGGTGTATCTGCCTCGAGCCAGGAGACCGGTTCCGTTCGTGCCCGAGTGAAACCCCTTCGCGGGAAGGGTCCGGGTGCGAGCGTCGGCTGCAGACACAGTCGTCCGTGCGCCCGCCCTTCCCCATGGAAGGACGGGCGTTTTGTTCGTCACAGCTTCCGGGCGCGCACGCGCGGGTGTGCGCACGGGCATCGAGCAGCGCAGTGCAGCGTCATGCGCATGCGGCCGGTTCATCCTGGCTGCGTTCGCGGCGGTGACTGCAGCGGCATGTGAGCCACCGACCGCACGCGACGTCTTGCCCGATGCCATCGTCGTCACCGACGACGTCGGCGATACGCTACGACTCGCCGCGCCCGCGCACCGCATTCTCTCGCTCGTACCGGCACAGACTGAGATCCTGCTCGCGCTCGGCGCCGGCGAGCGCATCATCGCGCGCACGGACTTCGACACGCAGCCGGAACTGGAACACCTGCCCTCCACCGGCAACGGCCTGACACCGAACGTCGAGTGGATCGCGGCGCAGCGGCCCGACCTCGTGATCTCCTGGGCTGATGCCCAGTCGCGCTCGGTCGTCTCGCGACTCTCCACGCTCGGCATCCCCGCATACGCGTCGTCAGTGGAATCGATCGCCGACATCATCCAGAGCGTGGAGCGGCTGGGCATGCTGACCGGCCGCAACGCTGCCGCCGACTCGATCGTGCGCAGCATCCGCGAGGAACTCGACGCCGTCGAACGGAGTGTAGCCGGGCGCATGCGTCAGCGCGTGATCTACGTGATCGGTCTGGACCCGCTCATGGTCGCAGGACCGGGCACGTTCGTGAATGAGGCACTCACGATTGCAGGCGGCGACAACGTCTTCGGCGACATGCGCAGCCACTGGCCCCTCGTCAGCACGGAGGAAGTGATTCAGCGCGACCCCGCCGTCATCATTGTCGGTCTGGGCCGTACGGCCGCCGAAGCGGATGCCCTGATCGCACGACTCCGCATCCAGCCGGGATGGCGCGAGTTGTCGGCCATGCGGAACGGGCGCGTTCACTGGGCTGATCCGTATCAGTTCAATCGGCCGTCGCCCGATATCGGGCGGACTGCACGAGGGTTTGCCGGGATGATGGATGGCGTGCCGTCGGGGCCCGCCGGGCCGGTTCTCCCGTGACCCCCACCCAGCTCGAGCTGCCTGCCACGCACACGCGCGGCCCCGCCCTGCCGCGCCTGCTCATCATGCTCGGGCTC
>CAYLME010000155.1:0-7960 GCA_964384585.1 uncultured Gemmatimonadaceae bacterium
CGGATCATCTCGACCGGCTCCTCACCCATCAGTCCATGCTCGTAGCTCTGCGTGAGAAGCATCTCGATCTCTTCGGGCCGGTGGACACGCTCCATCTCGGTCGGTGCGCGCAGGCCGAACATCCTGAGCAGCAGATTGGCGGCACCGTTCAGGAACACGATGAACGGTGTCAGCACCCGCGAGAACACGATGAGCGGACCGGCGGTGGCCATGCTGACGCGTTCGGGGAACAGCAGCGCGAGTGACTTGGGGGCGAGCTCGCCGAGCACGATATGCATGATGGTGATCAGCAGGAACGCGATGACCACCGCTACGGCGTGCGACGCGACCAGGTCGAACGGCGGCGGCAGCCCGTCGAATATCTGGATCACCATCGCTGCAATGGTGCGCTCGCCGACCCAGCCGAGTGCCAGCGACGAGAGCGTGATGCCGAGCTGCGTACCGGAGATGTAGTGATCGAGGTGCTGGATCGCAGAGCTGGCGAGCTTCGCGCTGCGGTTGCCCGAACGCGCGAGTGCGTCGATGCGCGTTCGGCGTGCGCCGACGAGCGCGAACTCCGCCGCCACAAAGAACCCGTTGGCGGCAACGAGCACGAGCGCGAGTCCAAGGCGCAGCAGCATGTCGCCGGCGCTCAACGCCTCTACGACGTGCTCCTCACCCATGGCGTGAACTGCGTCTGTCCGGATCCATTCCTAGAAGAAGACTGGCTCCCGATACGCGCCGTATACTTCCTCGAGCGCATGCCGGATCTCGTACAGCGTGCAGTACGCGCGCACACAATCGAGCATCGGCTCGATGACGTTGCGATCAGCGCGTGCGGCGTCCTGCAGACGCGCGAGTGAACGCTCCACTGTGGCGCCGTCACGACGCGCCCGCAGGTCCGCGAGCCGTTCGCGCTGCGTGCGTTCCGGCGTGTCATCGATGCGCAGGATCTCGAGGTCGCTGTCCTCGCCGCCCTCGTTGAACTCGTTCACACCGACGACGATGCGCTCGCCACCCTCGATCTCGCGCTGCTGACGCTGGGCGCTGAGCGCGATCTCACGCTGGAAATAGCCCATTTCGAGCCCCTGCGCGACGCCGCCCACGCGCTCGATGTCCGCGAACATCTCCTCGGCTTCCTGCTCCAGCCGGTCCGTCAGCGACTCGATGTAGTAGCTGCCCGCGAGCGGGTCGATCGTGTTCGCGATGCCCGTCTCGTAGGCCAGGATCTGCTGCGTGCGCAATGCAATGCGGACCGACTTCTCGGTCGGCAGCGCCAGTGTTTCGTCCATCGAGTTCGTGTGCAGCGACTGCGTGCCGCCAAGCGCTGCTGCCATCGCCTGGTAGGCGACGCGCACGATGTTGTTCTCCGGCTGCTGTGCGACGAGCGAGACGCCGGCCGTCTGCGCGTGCGTGCGCAGTCGCCAGCTCTCCTCCTTCTTCGCGCCATACACGTCGCGCATGCGCTTCGCCCAGATCCGGCGGGCAGCGCGGAACTTGGCGATCTCCTCGAAGAAGTCGTTATGCACGTCGAAGAAGAACGAGAGGCGCGGCGCGAAGTCGTCCACGTCCAGGCCGCGCTCGATGCCGCGCTCCACGTACTCGAAGCCGTTGCGCAGCGTGAATGCCAGCTCCTGTGCGGCGGTGGCACCGGCCTCACGGATGTGATAGCCGCTGATCGAGATCGGGTTGTACTTGGGCGCGTGCTCCGACGCCCACTCGAACATGTCGACGATCAGCTTGAGCGCGGGATCGACCGGGTAGATCCACGCGTGCTGCGCCATGTACTCCTTGAGAATGTCGTTCTGCACGGTGCCGCGGAGCTGCTCCGGACTGATGCCCTGCTTCTCGGCCGCGACGACATAGAAGCAGAAGAGCATGATCGCGGGACCATTGATGGTCATCGAGACGGAGACCTGGTCGAGCGGGATCCCGTCGAACAGCGTCTCCATGTCCGCGAGTGAGCTGATCGCGACACCGCACTTGCCGACCTCGCCCAGCGAGCGCGGATGGTCGGAGTCGTAGCCCATCAGCGTCGGGAAATCGAACGCGACGGAAAGACCGGTCTGGCCGTGGTCGAGCAGGTACTTGTAGCGGCGGTTGGTCTCCTGGGCCGTGCCGAAGCCTGCGAACTGCCGCATCGTCCAGAGGCGAGTCCGGTACATCGACGTGTACGGCCCACGCGTGAACGGGAACTCGCCCGGCAGCCCGAGCTGCTCGAGGTAGTCCCACCCGGGCGTGCGGTCGGCAGGCGTGTAGAGCGGCTCGACCGGAACACCGGAGACCGTAGTGAACGACGGCTCGCGCGCCGTCTGGCGCTCGAACGCGGCCTCCCACGCGGCCAGCCGGGACCGCAGCTCCGCGAGCTCGCGCTCCTGTGCCTCCAGCCGCTCACCGAGCTCTGCCGGCACCGCGCCCGTCCGCGCATCGCGATCCATCACTCCCATGAGACCTTCCCGCTGTGGTTCCATCGATGAGCAGGCCCGAACGGGCCCGGCCATCCTACCCCGGAGCGTCCGTCGCGTTGCCCGCCGCGGCGCGCACGATCCGCGCCGCCACATCATAGGGTGTTTCCACGCCTTCGACGAGGGCATCCAGTGCGGATTCCAGGGCATCCTCTCCGCCGCGCTCCTGCCACACCTGCCGCTCCAGCATGCGACGCACCTCGTCGCGCACACGGTCGGCGAGCCGCGTCCGCCGGCGCTCCTCCAGCTCACCCGACTCCCGCAACCACGCGAGATGACGGTCGAGCGCATCACCGAGTTCCGCGACCCCCTTGTCCTGATCGGCGATCGTCTGGAGGACGGGGATCAGCCATGGTTCGGACTGCGGGCCGGGGCCGGGGCCCGGGCCGCCGGGGACTTCGGGTGAGGCGGGGGCTGAGTCCGACTCCGCGTGCGCCGCCGGGTTCGCAGCGCGATCCGTCGCCTCACCACCCGGCCCTGGCCCCGGCCCGCCTCTCTCCTCGAGAACGCGCGCCCTCCGGGTGGCCCCGCCGATCCGCCGGGAGGCCCGCTTCATGTCCACGCCGTGATGCGCCGGCACGTTCCGCAGCGTTTCGCCCATGCGGAGGTGCAGCATCATCGCGACCTCGCGCGCGAGTCGGTCGGCGCCGGGGCGATCGGACTTGTTGATGGCGAACAGGTCGGCGATTTCCATGAGGCCGGCCTTCATCGCCTGGATGCCATCGCCGGACTCGGGCACGAGGACAACGAGCGTGGAGTCGGCCGTGCGCGCGATGTCGAGCTCGGACTGACCGACACCGACGGTCTCGAGGATGAGGCGATCGAACCCGTATGCGTCCATCACGTCGGCGATCTCGCGCGTCGTGAGTGCGAGGCCGCCAAGGGACCCGCGTGTCGCCATGGAGCGGATGAACACGCCGTCGTCCATGCCGACCTCGTTCATGCGGATGCGATCGCCGAGCAGCGCGCCGCCGGTGAACGGTGACGTCGGATCGACCGCGATGACGCCGACGCGCTCGCCGCGCGCGCGGTAATGCCGCACCAGTGCCGCGGTCAGGGTGCTCTTTCCCGCTCCCGGCGGACCGGTGATGCCGATGCGGTGGGCCTTGCCGATGCGCGGATGCAATGCGCGCAGCAGGTCCCTGAATCCGGGGCGCTGATTCTCCACGACTGAAATCGCGCGCGCGAGTGCGCTGCGCTGGCCGGCCGTGAAGCGTGCGAGCAGGTCGTCGGTCGCGGACGCGGCGTGCGACGATGCCGCGTTCGTGGATGTCTCATCATGCATGCGTTGAAGATTCGCCCCGGCGGCAGCGGCCGTCAAACGCTGCGTCCCCGGTCTCCGGCGGGCGGCACCGCTGCACGGCTACTGCCTCCGCAGGCCACGGGCGTGCCGCAGCGGGTTCTCCAGCAGGTGTGTGGGCAGGAAGAGCACGACGATGAACATGAAGAAGCTGATCACGAGCCCGCCGATCAGCAGCCACCAGTTGCCGAGCGCGATGAACAGGATCGCCGTGATCATGGCGACGGTGAATGCGAACACGCTGAGCAGGATGCGTCGCACCTGCAGGCCCAGGAATCGTTCGGCCTGCATGAGGTCGCGCGGGTGCACGCGGACGCGGAACTCCTCGCGCTCTGCGCGGCCGACCACCTCACGCAGCGCAACCACGGTGGTGCGCAGCTCTTCGAACGCGTTCTTCGCGACGTCCTTCGGCTCGCGCATCAACGCAGCCGCGAGCTCGGTCTTCATGTTCGAGACGACGGGTCGCACGACGTCGAGACCGTTGAAGTCCTGGTCGTAGCGGAAGCCGATGCCCTCGAGCAGTGCCACGGCGCGGAAGAAGTAGACCAGCTCGCGCGGCAGCATCAGTGGCCACGTGTAGAACGTGTCCATGATGTCCACGAGCATCTCCTGCACCCGCCGGATGCCCAGCTCCTTCACACGCTCGACCACGTCCATGATCTCGGTCGCGGCCTCGCGGATCTCCGAGCGGCTGATCGCGGGATCGATCATGCCGAGCTCGTACATGCCGTTGATCATGCTGTCCACCTGCCCGCGTGCCGTCGCCATCGCCAGGCGCAGGATCGTCTCGCGGTGGCCGCGGCCCAGGCGGACGACCATGCCCCAGTCGAGGAACACGATCGTACCATCCTTCTGCACCAGGATGTTGCCCGCATGCGGGTCGGCGTGCAGGAACCCGTCGATCAGCATCATCCGGAAATAGACTTCCGTCAGCGTCTCCATCAGCTGATCGAAACGGAGGTCGCCGGACGCGAAGCGGTCCCCCAGCCGGTCCACCTTGTCCCCGTCGATCCACTCCATGACGAGCACACGCTGGCGCGTCAGCTCGTCGTAGGTGCGAGGTGCGCGCACGCGCCTGTCGTCGGCGAAATGACTGTGGAAGAGCGCGATGTTCGCGGACTCCTGCCGGAAGTCCATCTCTTCGCGCACCCGCACACTGAACTCGCGGAACACGTTGGTGAGCGCGCGCACGTGGTGGTTCGGAAACAGCACGTTGAGCAGGAAGAGCACGCGGAAGGAGATGTCGAGATCGAGCGCGACGAGCTTCTCGACGTCGGGTCGCAGCACCTTCACGGCGACCTTCTCGCCGTTCAGCATCGCGCGATGCACCTGTCCCAGTGATGCGGCGGCGAGCGGCTCGCGCTCGAAGCCGTCGAACACCTCATCGACGGGCTTGCCCAGTTCGGCGGCAAGGACCTTTTCGATGCGCTCGAACGGGTCGGGCGGCACCCGGTCCTGCAGTGTGCTGACGGCCGAGAGGTATGGCTCCGGCAGGATGTCTGCCCGCGCGGCCAGGACCTGCGCGAGCTTGATGAACGTGGGACCGAGGTCTGCGATCGTGCGGGTCAGCCGTGCGGCACGGCGCTCGTGCTGCTCATCGCTGCGACGCGCAGGACTTCCGAACAGGACGAAACGGCGACGGTCACGCAGGAACGCAAGGACGAACGGCGTGAGTCGGGCGACGATCTGCCATCCACGCCGCCACCGGTTCATGAGACGTCGGTCGCCTCGCCGACCGGCTCGCGCGCGACGCCCGGGTAGGCGCCGGGGCGCTGCGGCTGGTTGGCAGCCAGGGGCACGCTCTCGGGCGTCGCGGCACCCGCGGACAGGATGAACGTGAACGCCTGGTCGATCGTCAAATCGAGCAGGATCGTCTTCGAGCGCGGCACAACCGTGAGGAAGCCGGTCGTCGGGTTCGGTGTCGTCGGGATGAACACGCTGACGGCGTCATCGACATGGCGTCGCATGATGCCGGCCGCTGCGCCCGCGAGGAAGCCGATCGACCAGCGGTCATCGCCCGGCCATTCAACGAGCACCACCGACTTGAACGGGCGTTCCTGCTCGCCGAACATCGTGCGCGTGATGCTGTTCGCGGCGCCATAGATGCGGCGCGCGAGCGGGATCCGCTCGAGCAGCGTGGTCCAGCCGGCCACCAGGCGCGAACCGACGGCGCGCTCCGCACCCCATCCGACGAGGAACAGCAGGATCAGCAGGGCGATGAGGCCGAGTCCCGGAATCGGAAATGGCAGCCATGGATAGAGGAACTGCCCGAGCAGTCCATCCACGAGGTTGAACAGCCACCACAGCACGATGCCCGTCACGGTGACGGGCGCAATCACGATGAGGCCCGCTATCAGGCGACGCCGCAGGTGCGCCGACCTGCCGCTCGAACGCTCACTCGTTTCAGCCATTCAGTCTATCACCTCGCGGGGGTTCCCCCGCTTCGCCATAGAGCAGGCATGCCGGCTGCCCGCTTCAGCCCATCACGTCGCGGAGAATCCGCTCCTGCCGGCGCCACATGCTGCTGCGCAACCGCGCAGCGCCTTCCGGATGATCATAACCAAGAATGTGCAGCGTGCCATGGATCGCCACCCGGGCGAGTTCCTCGCGCACAGGCACCGCGTTCTCCCGCGCCTGCCTCACGACCTGGTCGTAGCCGATGTAGATGTCACCGACCACGTCCTCATCATCCCCGTAGAGCGGGAAGGAAATGACGTCCGTCGGACCGGCATGCTTCAACCACTGCTGGTTGAGATCGGCAATGCCCGGGTCGTCCAGGAGAGTGATCGACAGCTCCGCGTTCGATGAATCAGCGAGCGCGTTGCGTGCCGCGCGACGCAGCAGCGCTGCGGTCGATGCGGAGGCCGGGCTCGGTCGCTCACGCGTACGGCGTGCGAGCGCCGGCGCAACCTGCACGCTGACGCGCTGCATTCAGGGTGAAGCGCGCCCGGCAGCGGCGACGGGCGCCGGCGGCGGCACCTGCTGCGTCGGGTAGTCGATCCGGTGGTGGTACATGCCAAGCAGGACGGTCACGAACTGCTGCTTGATGCGACTCAGCTCGCGCATGGTGAGCGGCGCATCCTCGAGCTGCCCCTCTGCGATCTTGCCCGCGACGATGCGCTCAACCAGCTCGCGAATCCGCTCGGCGGTCGGATCCTGCAGGACCTTCATCGCCGATTCGATGGAGTCTGCCAGCATCAGGATCGCCGTTTCGCGCGACTGCGGCCTGGGCCCCTGATACGTGAACTCGGCCGGATCGACGTTCTCGTCGCGCCGGCGCGCCTGGTCGAGGAAGTAGACGATCTTCTGCGTACCGTGATGCTCTGGAATGAACTCCATGACGGCTTCGGGCAGGTTCGCCTGTTCCGCCAGCCGCATCCCTTCGAGTACGTGACTGCGCACGAGCGCCGCCGACGTACCCGGATCGAGCTGGTCGTGCGGGTTGCGGCCGCGCGCCTGGTTCTCGATGAAGTACTGCGGCGCCGCGAGCTTGCCGACGTCGTGATAGTAGGCGCCGACACGCACGAGCAGTGCATTCGCATCGATCGCGCGCGCTGCGGCCTCGGCCAGGTTGGCCACGTTGATGGAGTGCGCGTAGGTACCGCTCGCTTCGAGCGAGAGCCGCTTCAGCAGCGGACGGTTGAGGTCCGCGAGTTCGAGCAGCGTCTGGTCTGTCGTGATACGGGTGAATGCCTCGAACACCGGCATGAACCCGAGCGCCAGGAGCGCGCTGCCGATGCCGTTCACCGCACCCCATGCCGTCGACTCCAGCACCCCCGCACCGACTTCGCCGCGCAGCAATCCGAGCGCGAGTGCGAGCAGCGCGTAGCAGAACGCGACGAACGCACCGAGGATCAGTCCCTGTGAACGACGCCGTACGACGCGCACGCTGAGCGCAGCGGCGGCACCGCCGATCGCGAGCATCAGGTGCGACGACAGGCTGAGGAACGGCGTCTGTGCACCGAGCAGCAGTGCCAGCACGAGGCTCATGTTGAGCGCCAGGCGACCGTCCCACAGCATGGCGACGACGAGCGCCGGGAACGCCATTGGCACCAGCTCGACCGGTGAGTCGCTCCTCGAGATCACTGCAGCCGCCGTGATGGCCATCGCCATCAGCAGCGCAACGAGCAGCACACTGCGAAAATCCTGGTAGACGCCCGGTCGGTAGAAGAAGAGCAGTCCCGCGAAGATCGAGAGCAGCGCGAGGTTGATGATG
>CAYLME010000156.1:0-7845 GCA_964384585.1 uncultured Gemmatimonadaceae bacterium
CGGTGCGGTGGCGGATACCGTGTCGGGCACGGTACAGCGGGGCGCGGCGTCCGTGGAGATCTCACCCGACGGTGCCACGCTGTAAGCAATCGGTGCGACCACTCAGCTCGGCGCAGTGGTACGCGACGCGGGCGGGCAGACGCTGGCCGGTGCGTCGGTCACCTGGTCGTCACTCGACGATGCGGTTGCGACGGTGAGCCCGACGGGTCTCGTCACAGCCGCCTCCAACGGCAGTGCACAGATCGTTGCGACGTCCGGAGCGGCGGCGGACACCGTGTCGATCACGGTGCAGCAGCAGGTCACCGCGCTTGCCGTCACACCCGACGCGGCTGCACTGGACGCGATCGCCGCGACCACGCAGCTCACGGCCGCGGCAACGGATGCCAACGGGCAGCCCGTGTCAGGAGCAGCGATCACCTGGTCGTCGCTCGATGAGGCGATTGCGACGGTGAACACCAGCGGCCTCGTCACAGCGGTCGCGAATGGCGTTGCCGAAATCGTGGCGACGACCGGCGCGTTCGCGGATACGGCAGTCGTAACGGTGGCACAGGTCGCCGCGTCCGTGGCGATCACCGTGCCGGCCGACACGATGCAGCTCGAGGGCGAGACGCAGCAGCTCACGGCGGCGTACAGCGACGCGAACGGCTTCGCGGTCGCCGGCATCGTCACGACCTGGTCGAGCTCGGCCGATTCGATCGCATCGGTCGATCCGGCAGGCCTTGTCACGGCGGAGGCCGTGAACGGCACAGCGTGGATCCGTGCGCAGGGCGGACCGGTGACCGATTCGGTTGCGGTAGTCGTGCGCGACGTTGCGTTCGTGCTGTACACGTCGGCGAACAGCAGCGCTCCGGTGAACATCCAGGTGGCCATGCACGGCGGGGCGACTGCGCCGGCCGCTGCGTACATCTACTCGGAGACGGGAGAACTCCTCGCTCGCCGCACGGGCCCGACGATCAACTACACGTTCCCGTCGGGGCTCGACGGTACCATCAAGCGCGTGGAGATCAAGGCGAACCGTGCGCAGGTCCAGGCCATCGAGGCCGCGCAGGACTCGCTCGTCGGCACGTTCCCCGAGGGGATCCTCGATCTGTCGAACCTGGCAGTGCTGAACCTGGCATACAACCCGGGACTGACGGGATCGCTGCCGGCCGGACTCGGCACGCTGACCGGCCTGGCCGCGCTCGAGCTCTTCGAGACAGGGCTGTCCGGTGCGCTGCCGGCGAGCTTCGGCAACCTGACGAATCTCGACATCCTGAACCTTTCGGATACGCAGCTCAGCGGCTCCGTCACGATGATCGAGAACCTGACGAGTCTGTGGTACCTGAATCTCAGCAGGACGGCCTTCAGCGGTGCGATGCCGGAAATGGGCGACATGGACACGCTCATCGAGGTGTATATCGCTGAATCGGGTCTGAATGCGTATACCGGAGGACTGGATGAGCTGTCGACCGTGACGGATGTGGACTTCTCGGACGCGAACCTGCCAGCGGGTGACGTCGACCGCATCCTCGCCGACCTCGTAACGAGCGTCACGGCAGCACCGCGCGGCGGGACCGTGAATCTGGGCGGCACGAATGCAGCACCGAGCCCGCCCGGGCTCACCTCCGTGACGACGCTCCAGGGACTTGGCTGGACCGTGACGGTCGCGCCGTAGCGACGCGACGCCAGTCGATGGATGCACGTAACGGGGGCCGCACAGTGCGGTCCCCGTTCGTGCATGCGGATCGGCTGACTTCGCCGGGGCTGATCTGTACGCCGTGTGCACCCGTTGCGTGCATCGACACGTCCCTGCGTCGCATGGCATCGCCCCGCTCGAGCCGCTAGCTTCGTTCTGCCATGCAGCAGACTGCTTCCGACAGACCCACACTCGACGACGCGCGCGCTTCGCTGGCGCGCCACTTCGGCTTCGACGACTTCCGCGGTGGCCAGACCGACGCGATCGGGTCCGTCCTGGCTGGACGTGACACGCTCGTGCTCATGCCGACCGGTGGCGGCAAGTCGCTGTGTTACCAGGTGCCCGCAACGGTGCTGCCCGGGCTTACCATCGTCGTGAGTCCGCTGATCTCGCTCATGAAGGATCAGGTTGACGGGCTCTCGGATGCGGGTGTCGCGGCCGCCTTCATCAATTCCACGCTGCCTGCGCATGAAGCGAGGGCGACGCTCGAGGCGGCGCGCACGAATACGATCAAGCTGTTGTACGTGGCGCCGGAGCGCTTCGACAGCCCCGCGTTCCGCGACCAGCTCAAGACGCTCGACGTCTCGCTGTTCGCAGTCGACGAAGCACACTGCGTTTCTCAGTGGGGTTACGACTTCCGGCCCAGCTACTTGCGTCTCGGTGCCGTGCGTGATGCGCTCGGCTGTCCCGCGATAGCACTCACGGCGACCGCAACGCCAGAGGTCAAGCGCGACGTCGTGCGCCAGCTTCGGCTGCACGAGCCGACGATTGTTGCACGCGGGTTCAACCGCACGAACCTCTCGTGGCACGTGCTCGGAGCGCGTAACGACGAGCAGAAGGATCATCTGCTGCTGCGACTGCTCGAGAAGCAGCGCGACGGCGTCGCGATCATCTACTGCTCGACACGGCGCAGCGTGGACAACATCGCGGACCTGCTCAACCGGGCCGGGTTGCGCGCCGCGGGCTATCACGCTGGCGTCGATGACCGCGAGCGTGCGCGCCTGCAGGACGCGTTCATGGCCAACGACATCCCGATCGTGATCGCGACGAACGCATTCGGCATGGGCGTCGACAAGCCTGACGTGCGGCTCGTCGTCCATTACGCGATGCCCGGCAACCTCGAGGGTTACTACCAGGAGGCCGGCCGCGCAGGTCGCGATCGCGAGCCCGCCGATTGCGTGCTGCTGCACGCATACCGTGATCGCTTCACGCACGAGTTCATGATCGAGCAGTCGTATCCGGCGCCGGACGTGGTGGACGAGGTGCATCGACTGCTGCAGCGCCATACGGACGGCAGCGGCGTCGCGGCCGTGGATCCCAGGCTTCTCGCGCGTGAGACGCGCAACGCGAAGAACGATCGCCACGTGGACGCCGCGCTGCGCCTGCTTGCGGAGTTCGGCATCGTGCGGAACGCGGGTCGCAGTGGCGGCCAGCCCTGGCTGCGCCTCATTGCGCGGCCGGAGCGGATCCGGCGCGAGATTGCGGACGCGGGACGGGAAGCGGAGCTGCGCCTGCTGCGCTCGCTCTGGCGCTACGGCGGGGATGAGCTGTACCGGGGCAGGGAGCTGCCGCGCTCGCTGCTGCGCACGCCTGAGGGTGGCGATGCGTCCGCGCTGCTCGATGCACTGCAGCGGCAGGGCTTCCTGGAGTGGCGACCGTGGCCGCGGGAGCAGGGCTGGCAGCTGCTGCAGCAGACCGGGGAGGCGTTGCCCATCGACTGGCATGCGCTCGCGCAGCGTCGCCAGCGCGAGGAGCGGCGGCTGCAGCGCATGCAGGGGTACGCCTACACCGAGGAGTGCCGCCGCGGGTACGTGCTGCGCTACTTCGGCGACCCGGACGCGATGGAGTCATGCGGCGGCTGCGACAATTGCCTGCCGCCCGCACGGCGCATGCTCCCGGATGCGGGTCCGCCCCGCAAGGGCGTCGCACCGCGCGCGGCCGGTGCGGTCCGTCGCGGTGCGGTTCGCGTCGCGGACGCGGCACGCGGCGCACTGAAGGGCGCGGGCAGTCGGGGTAGCGACAACGGCTCGACGGCACAGTCGCCGGACGCCGAACCGCTCACGGGAGCCGCAGCACAGCGCTTCGAGGCACTGCGCAGGCTGCGCACGGACATCGCACGCAACGACAAGGTACCGCCGTACGTGGTGTTCCATGACCGCACACTGCGGGAGATGGCGCTGCGCGCGCCCAGGGACGCAACGTCGCTCAGCACCATACCGGGCGTCGGACCGGCCAAACTGGACCGCTACGGAGCGCGCTTCCTCGAGCTTCTGCAGAAGCTCGACGCGTAGCCGTCCCGCGGCCCCGGCCGCACGTGCCAGCCGCCGCGTCTCGATCGCCGAAGCGCCCGGCTGCTAGGGAACCCGCAGAATGGTCCCGTCCGGGACGCAGAACTGCCGTGCCGCACAGCGGAACGCGCTCTGCGACGGGAGCCGCAGGGACATGCGGTCCGGGTATCCCGGTACGACCACCGGCGCTGCCCTTGTCAGCACCCTTTCCACTACAGGGTCCCTTACCTAGTTTTTTCTGTTCGTTTTCTGGCACCCGCTCACCGGACGTCATGAGCCCGTACTTCACCGATCAGCACGAGAGCTTTCGCCGCGAAGTCCGCGACTTCGCCGAGACCGAGATCGCGCCCGTCGCGCGCGAGCTGGACGCGCAGAGCCGCTTCCCATGGGAAAACGTGCGTCGGATGGCGGATCGCGGCTGGTTCGGGGTGAACGTGCCGGAGCAGTACCACGGCCTCGGGCTCGACTACATCAGCTATATCCTGATCATCGAGGAGCTGGCGCGCGTGGATGCCAGCCATTCGATCACGATCAGTGCGCATTCGACACTGGGCATGTCGCCGATCATGGCCTTCGGCACCGAGGCGCAGCGGCAGGAGTTCGTGCCGTTGCTGGCGCAGGGCAGGGTGCTGGGCGGGTTCGGCCTGACGGAGCCGGCTGCCGGTTCTGACGCCGGCTCGACCCGCACGATCGCCGTGCGCGAGGACGGCGGTTACCGGCTGAACGGCAGCAAGATCTTCATCACGCATGCCGGTGTGGGCGAGATCTTCGTCGTCACGGCCGTGACGGACCGCGAGCGTGGCACGAAGGGCATTACCAGCTTCATCGTGACGAAGGAGACGACCGATCGCGAGGCGGCCGATCGCGTGGGCGTCGGTCACGCGCCGGAGCTCGAGCCGTTCACGCCGGGCGTCCGCGCGGCGAAGAAAGAGAACAAGATGGGCTGGCGCGCGTCCGACACGCGTGAGCTCATCCTGGAGGACGCCTTCGTACCGGCGGAGCGACGCCTGGGTGCGGAGGGGCAGGGCTTCATCAACTTCATGAAGACACTCGATGCCGGCCGCATTGGCATCGGTGCTCTCTCGCTGGGTCTCGCGCAGGGCGCGTACGAACAGGCGCTGCGCTACGCGAGCCGCGAGGAGCAGGACGGACGGAAGCTGGCCGACGCGCAGGGCGTGCAGTTCTCGCTGGCCGATATGGCCACCGAGATCGCCGCCGCGCGCCACCTCGTCTATCACGCCGCATGGCTGAAGCAGCATGAGCAGCCGTTCACGCGTGAGGCCGCTTTCGCAAAATTGTATGCGTCCGAGCTGGGCATGCGCGCAACGACGCGCGCGGTCCAGCTCATGGGCGCCAGGGGCTACACCTCCGAGTACCCGGTCGAGCGCATGATGCGCGACGCAAAGATCTGCGAGATCGGTGAGGGCACGAGTGAGGTGCAACGAATGGTCATTGCCAGGAGCATACTCCGCGACGCCGCCGCCTCGCTCGAGCCGGCCGCCGCGGGGACAACCACATGAAACGCGAGATCCTCATCTCTTCGACGCTGCTGGAAACGCGCGTCGCAATTCTCGAAGACGAAATCCTCGTTGAGTTGATGGTCGACCGACCCGATGCCGAGCGCATGGTCGGTGACGTCTACCTCGGTGTCGTGCAGGCGGTGCTGCCCGGAATCCAGGCCGCATTCGTGGACATCGGCACCGAGAAGGCCGCCTTCCTCCACGTCTCCGACATCGCCAAGGACCCGTCCGACGAGGACGACGACGATCGTGACGATCGCAACCGCAAGTTTCCGCCGATCAACGAGCTGATCACGAAGGGCGAGAAGGTGCTGGTGCAGGCGTCGAAGGAACCGATCGGCACCAAGGGCCCGCGCGTCACGACGCACATCTCGCTGCCCGGCCGCTTCCTCGTCTACATGCCGGGCAGCAAGCACGTCGGTGTCAGCCGCAAGATCGAGGACCGCGAAGAGCGCAGCCGCCTGCGTGCGATCGCCAAGGAAACGATCCCTGACGACGCGGGCGTCATCATCCGCACCGCAGGCGAGGAGCTGACCCGGGAAGTCTTCGAACGCGAGTTCCACACGCTGCACGACACCTGGAAGAAGATCCAGAAGAAGTCGAAGGGTGCACGCGCACCGGCAATGATCCACCGCGAGGCGGCGCTCACGTCCGGCATCATTCGCGACCTCTTCACGGACCGTGTCGACACGCTCATCGTGGACTCGAAGGAGCTGCACGCCGAGATCACGAAGTATCTGCAGGGCGTCGGTCCCGAGCTGCTTTCGCGGGTCCAGCTGTATGTCGATCCGGTCTCCCTCTTCGACAAGTTCGGCATCGAGGACGCGATCCGCGAGGCATTCCAGCGCCGAGTCGATCTCCAGTCCGGCGGCTACATCATCATCGAGCCGACCGAGGCGCTGGTCTCGATCGACGTGAACACCGGGCGTTACACCGGCAAGAAGGACCCCGAGAAGACCATCCTGCGCACGAACCTGGACGCGGCACGCGAGATCGCGCGCCAGCTCCGGCTGCGTGACGTCGGCGGCATCGTCGTCTGCGACTTCATCGACATGGAGACGCGCGCGAACCAGGATCGGGTGATGCAGGAGCTGCGCACCCATCTCGGCCGCGATCGCGCCCGCACCAGGGCGTTCCAGATCTCGGAGCTCGGCCTCGTCGAAATGACCCGCCAGCGCGTGCGTCCCTCGCTCTGGCAGTCGCTGACCGAGCCCTGTTCAGCGTGCGGTGGATCAGGCCGTGTATTCCGCTCCGAGACCGTGATCCGCAGAATCGAGCGCGCCGTGCGCCGGCTCGCGGTACAGCGCAGCGAGAAGAAGGTCACGATCCGCGTACACCCGCACGTCGCACTCCATATCCTGGAGGACGAGCCCGATCTGCTGCGCCGGATGGAGAAGGCAACGTCGCTCGACATCGACCTGCGCGACGATCCGCTCATGCGCCAGGACGAGTTCCGGCTGCTCGCCGGCCCGGCCGACGCCGACGTCACGAACAAGTACGCGCTCGGATAGCGGTCCTGCGCCTCGCCCCCCGTTCCGCCGGACCATGTCCAGGTTCCGGCGGATTCGTCGCCATGAGCCATAGCCAGAGAATGTGCTTGACCGACTGGCCGTGAGCGCGGTACGCTGGATTCCACCCGCGCATCCTCCGAGGGAGCGGCAGCACCATGGATGCGGACCGCTGGCAGCGCATCGAAGACCTCTTCCATGTTCTCCTCGAGTGCGACGACGAGAAGCGTCACGCCATCCTGCTGCGTGACGCCGGAGACGACCCCACCCTGATCGAGGAAGTCTCAGCGATGCTGGCGGCGGAACGCGCCGATCGCGGACTGGCCCTCGAGTCGTTCCTGCTGCACGAGGTGGATGACGCTGCGATCGATCCGGGCGTAGGCGGCGTCATCGGCCCCTACCGCCTGATCGAACGCATCGGGCATGGCGGCATGGGCGTCGTATACCTGGCCGAACGCTGCGACGGCGAGTTCGAGCAGACGGTTGCGATCAAGCTCGTCCGCGGCGCGTTCGTCACCCCGGCACTGATCAGGAGGTTCCGGGCCGAGCGCCAGATCCTGGCCACGCTCCAGCACGACGGCATCGCGCGTCTGCTCGATGGCGGCGTCACCTCGGACGGCGTGCCCTGGCTGGCCATGGAGCACGTGACCGGGTTGCCGATCACGGAGCACTGCGACCGCACGCGGATGTCGGTCGAGCAGCGACTGCGTCTCTTCCAGCGCGTGTGCAGCGCCGTCCACTACGCGCACCAGAACCTCGTCGTCCACCGCGATCTGAAGCCTTCGAACATCCTGGTCACGGACGACGGCACCGTGAAGCTGCTCGACTTCGGCATCGCCAAGCTGCTCGGCGAG
>CAYLME010000157.1:0-7731 GCA_964384585.1 uncultured Gemmatimonadaceae bacterium
GGCGGAGTGGTGTATCCTTTTTTCCGGGGAGGCGTGCGAGTGGGACTCGCGCGGGTAGAGGTCAGGCGCGGTGCGACGGTCGAGTCGCACCATGTGGTGAGGGTGGCGGTCGCGGACGGGAAGGGCGGGCTGCGAGCGACGGCGGGTGATCCCGAGCTGATCACGTTCGCGCGCTCGGCGATCAAGCCGCTCCAGGCACTGCCGCTCGTCGATGACGGTGTCGCGGAGAAATTCGGGTTCGGTGCCGCGGAGCTTGCACTCGCCTGTGCGTCGCATGGCGGAGAGCCGTTCCACATCGACGTCGCACTGAGCATGCTGCGACGCATCGGCCTGGACGAGCACGCGCTCGCGTGCGGCGCGCATCCGCCCATGCACGAAGCGTCTGCGGGTCTGCTGCGTGACATGGGGCGCGCGCCGACACGCATCCACAACAACTGCTCCGGCAAGCACGCGGGCATGCTCGCGCTCGCGCGTGCGCACGGGTGGCCGCTCGCCGGCTATCACGATGTCGATCATCCCGTCCAGCAGCGGATGCTGCACGAGATGACACGCTGGAGCGGTGTTGCGCCCGAAGACATCACGATCGCCGTTGATGGCTGCGGCGTCGCGACATTCGCGCTGCCACTGTCCGGGATGGCCCGCGCGTTCGGTGCGCTCGCGGCGGCTGCGCGGCGCGGCGAGAAGGCGCCTGCTGCGATCGTGCGCGCGATGACGACCTACCCGGAGTACGTCGGCGGGACGGACCGGCTGTGCACCGAGCTGACGCGCGCATCGGCGGGACGCATCATCGCGAAGGTCGGCGCCGAGGGCGTGTACTGCGCCGCCGTGCCCGGTGCAGAGCTCGGTGTCGCGCTCAAGGTCGAGGACGGCGCCCGCCGCGCCGCCGAGCCCGCACTGCTCGGTGTGCTGCATGCGCTCGGCCTGCTGAGCGACGATGAGGTGGGCGTGCTCGGGCGCTACGCCGAACCCGTCGTCCGCAACACGCGCGGCGAGGTGGTCGGCGAGCTGCGCGCGATCGTGGAGCTGACGGCGCATGCGTGACGACGTGCGGGCGCTCGTCGCGCTGTCGGCGACGATCGCGCAGCAGGACCCCGAGCTGCTGGAGACGGCACTGGCAGAGGCCGGTCAGCGCGCGAGCGTGGAACACGTGGAGGAGACGCTGCTGCAGAGCTATCTCTTCGTTGGCTATCCCGCTGCGCTCCAGGCGATCGGCCGCTGGCGCGAGATGAGTGGCAGGCCGGCACCGGCGCCGCAGGCGGGCGGCTGGACGGAGTGGGAATCGCGCGGCGCGGACGTGTGCAGGCAGGTATACGGCGGGCAGTACGGGCGGCTGCGCGCGAACGTGCGCGCGCTGCATCCCGACATGGAGCAATGGATGCTGGTCGAAGGATACGGCAAGGTGCTCGGGCGCCCCGGCCTCCCGCTCGCCACGCGTGAACTGTGCATCGTGGCCCTGCTGGCGGTACAGCGCGCACCGCAGCAGCTGTACTCGCACATGCGTGGTGCGCTGCAGGTCGGTGCGTCAGAGGACGACATTGCGGAAGCGCTCGCGCTTGCGGGTGCGGTGAGTGGTGCGGAGCGTGCGGCGCTCGCATCGAGAGTCTGGCAGAAGGTGCGTGAGCGCAGCACGCGCGGAGAGTGAACGGATGTTTGTCGATTACGTAGAGATCAATGTGATGGCCGGTACGGGCGGCTCGGGTGCCGAGGCCTGGCGGCGCGAGACCTTCGTGCCACTCGGCGGCCCGGCGGGTGGCGACGGCGGCCGGGGCGGCCACGTCATTCTGCGCGCGGATTCGCAGCTCGCGACGCTGCTCGATTACCGCTACCACGAGCACCACAAGGCGGAGCGTGGCCAGCACGGGCAGGGCAAGAACCGCACGGGCCGTGACGGTGAGGACCTCACACTGCGCGTGCCGGTCGGCACCGTCATACGCGACGTCGGGTCAGGGGAGATCCTCGGTGAGATGATCGAGGATGGCCAGGAGCTGATCGTCGCCAGGGGCGGTCGTGGCGGGCGCGGCAATGCCGCTTTCGCGACCGCTACGAACCGTGCGCCGCGGAAGTGGGAGCCGGGCTGGGAAGGTGAGGCGCGCCGCATCGCGCTGGAACTGAAGCTGATCGCGGACGTCGGTCTGGTCGGTCAGCCGAATGCCGGCAAGTCCACGCTGCTCGCGGCGGTCTCCGCGGCCACGCCCAAGATCGCGGACTACCCCTTCACGACGCTGACGCCGAACCTCGGCGTGGTGCAACTCAGCGATCATCGCACGTTCGTGATCGCGGACATTCCGGGCATCATCGAGGGCGCGCACGAAGGGAAGGGCCTCGGCCTCCGCTTCCTGCGTCACATCGAACGGACGCGCACACTGGCGTTCATGATTCCGCTCGATGCGGAGGATGCACAGCTCGAGTACGAGCTGTTGCGGAGCGAACTCGCGTCGCATTCGGATGAACTTGCTTCGAAGCCTCACTGCATCGTGCTCACGAAGGCGGACCTGCTCGGCCCGGGCGAAGCGCCGCCGCATATCGATGCGCCGGACGCATGGGGCCGGTTCGTCATCTCGAGCGTTGCCCGCAGCGGCCTGGACGAGCTGCTGGAAGCGCTCTGGGCGCGCGTTCAGGTGCAGGTCGAGGAGGAGACGGGTGTCGGCGACACAGACGAGCCCTGGCGCCCCTGAGACGCGCGGCGCGCTGCTCGACGACGAGCTGATCGCGCTGCTGCAGTTGCGCGCGCAGCCGGGCATCGGCGATGTGCGCGGCGCAGAACTGCTCGCACGACACGGCAGTGCGCAGGCCGCGCTCGATGCCGCCCGTCGTGAGCAGCGTGAACCGGTCGGCGCGGCCGGCTGGGTCGCGCGCGCGCTCGAGACAATCGACCGCCTCGACATCGACGTGATCGCTTGCTGGGACGAGCGCTACCCGCCACTGCTCGGCCATCTCCACGACCGGCCGCTCGTCCTGTTCGCGCGCGGCGACCGCGCGCTGCTCGAGCAGACGACCGTCGCGATCGTCGGCACACGCCGCGCAACCGAGCATGGACTCGATGCCGCGCACACGATGTCGGCCGGCATCGCGCGATTCGGTGTCACGATCGTGAGCGGGATGGCGCTCGGCATCGACACGGCAGCGCACCGCGCTGCGTTGACCGTACGCGGCCCGACCCTGGCCGTGCTCGGTGCCGGCATCGATGTTCCCTATCCCCGCTCGAACGCGGACCTGCACGAGGACATCGCTGAGCGCGGCCTCCTCGTCAGCGAGTTCCTCCCGGGCACGCCGCCCGATCGCCCCAACTTCGTGCGCCGCAACCGCATCATTGCAGCACTCGCGCAGGCGGTCCTCGTCGTGGAGGCGCCAGTGAAGAGTGGCGCCCTGACGACGGTCGAGCATGCGCTCGACCTGAATCGCGAGGTGCTCGCCGTACCGGGACCGATCGGCCGCGAAAGCTGCGAGGGTTCGAACCGGCTGCTGCGCGACGGTGCCGCGGTCGCACTCGAGCCGGCAGATGTGCTCGATCAGATCGGCATGGGCGCCGCAGGTGCGCGGCTTCGCGCGATGCGCGCGGGGTCGACGTCCCGGATCCGGGGCAGTCAGCAGGCCCGGGCGGCCGCGGTGAAGAACCGCGACGCGCCGGCCGACGCGGTGCAGGCCGCGCTCTGGCGAGTGCTCGACTGGCAGGAAACCCTGCATGTGGACGTGGTCGCGGCACGCGCGGGCGTTGACGCGCGCACAGCGGCCGCCGCCCTGCTGCAGCTCGAAATCGACGGCCGCGTCGCGCGCAGCGGCGGTATGACGTTCAGACGGGTTGGCTGAGGCGCACGCGCCGGCTGCAGCGGGGTAGCATCCGCCGTGACGAAACCGGAATACCTCTACGTGCACGTGCCGTTCTGTGTGCGGCGCTGCAGCTACTGCGACTTTGCGGTTACGGTCGCGAGCGAACCACCCGTCGAGGCCTGGCTGGAAGCAGTGACGGCCGAGCTGGGCGGACTGATGCGCTCGCACGGCTGGGAACGGCTGCGGCTGAAAACGGTCTACGTGGGCGGCGGCACGCCTTCGCTGCTCGGACCGGGCGCTCTCGCCGCACTGGGCGAGAATCTCGCCGTGCACGCGGATCTCGCGCCGGACGTCGAGTTCACGGCCGAGGCGAATCCGGAGAGCCTGACGCCCGAACTTGCAGCGGACTGGCGGAACGCCGGCGTCAATCGTATCAGCCTGGGCGTCCAGACGTTCCACGAGCCGGCGCTGCGCTGGATGGGCCGGATGCACGGACCCGCTGGCGCCGTGGCTGCGGTCGCGGCCGCCCGGCGCGGCGGCATCCCGAACGTCAGCGTGGACCTGATCTTCGGGTTGCCGGCACACCTGGGGCGCGACTGGGCGGACGACCTGGAGCGGGCGATCGCGCTGGAACCCGCACACGTCTCGCTGTACGGACTGACGGCCGAGCAGGAGACGCCGCTCGGCCGCTGGGTCCGCGACGGCCGGGAATACCTGGCGGACGAGGACCGCTACGCCGACGAGTACCTCCTCGCCGTCGACCGGCTGGGCAGGGCCGGGTTCGAGCACTACGAGGTGTCGAACTTCGCGCGGCCCGGCATGCGCAGCCGGCACAACAGCGCATACTGGACGGGTGAGCCCTGGATCGGACTTGGGGCCGGTGCCCACTCATACGTCGATGGGGTCCGCTGGTGGAACGACCGCGACTGGGCGCGGTACCGCAGTCGGGTCGCCGAGACCCGCTCGGCCAGGATCGGCTCGGAGGAGCCGGAAACCGGTGAAGGCGGGCTGGAGCGTGCGTGGCTCATGCTGCGGACGGACGCGGGCGTAGCGCCCGCCGACCTGTCGGCAGCGCAGCGGCAGCTGCTGGAGGACTGGCGGCGGCGCGGCTGGGCGGTCGCTACCGGCGGGCGAGTCCGGCTGACGGCCGAGGGCTGGCTGCTGCTCGACCGGCTGGCCGTCGAGCTGGATACCGCGACGTGAATGCGCGGGCGAAGCCGATGCGTGAAGACCGTGGCTTGATGTTGGCGCCCTGACCGAACACATTCCGGCACCTTGATTTGCGTGTGATGGGGCATGGCTGAGCAGCAGCTGACAGAACGGGAGGAGGCGGTTCTCGACGCGGTCATCCAGACCTACGTCGAGACGGCCGAGCCGGCGGGCAGCCGGACCGTGGCAAAGCGGTTCGGCCTCGGCGTATCGCCTGCGACCATCCGCAACGCGATGGCCGACCTGGAGGAGAAGGGCTTCCTCTACCACCCGCACACGTCGGCGGGCCGCATTCCCACGGACCGCGCCTACCGCTACTACGTCGACACTCTTATGCGGCCGGTGCGGCTGACCGTCGCCGAACAGCGCCGCATGCGCCGCGAGTTCACCGACGTGGCGGAGCCGCTGCCGGATGCGATCGCCGGGATCGTGCGGCGCGCGACACAGGCGCTCGGGCTGATCACGGGCGAGCTGGGTGTCGCGATCGCACAGCGCATGGACGACGTCGTGCTCGAGAAGCTGGAACTGGCGCTCGTCGCAAGCGATCGCATGCTTCTCGTGCTGACGCTGGGCAGCGGCGCGGTGCGCACCGTGTACGTCGATCTGCCGGGCACCGTGCCGCCGTCAACGCTCGCATCGGTGACCGCAGTATTGAATGAACGGCTGGCCGGTCACACACTGAGCCAGATCCGCGCGTCGCTGCCGGACCGGCTGCGTGATGCGGGTGGCGACGAGGCGTCCGCCGAACTGCTGAACATCTTCATGCAGTCTGCGGAGAACGTGCTGAGTGCGGAGCAGGATGCGCGCGAGGAGTTGCTGCTGGGGCGTGCGAGCGTGCTTGCCGGCCAGCCGGAGTTCGCGACCGGCAGCGAGCTGCGCAGCCTGATCGAGCTGACCGAACAGCGCGAGATCCTCTCCGAAGCGCTCATGGGACGTCGTCACACCGACGCGCCCGCGATCACGATCGGCGCCGAGCACGATGAGCCGCGACTCGCACGCTTCACGCTCGTTACGTCAGAGTATCGGCTGGGCGGACTGAGCGGTGTCGTCGGCGTGATCGGACCGACGCGCATGGCCTACGAGAAGATTGCTGCGATCGTGCAGTACAGCAGCGCATTGATGAATGAACTTGCCAATCCGCCGTCATGATCGGAATGCGTGATTACTACGAAGTACTGAGCGTACCGCGGGACGCGGATGGCGATGCCATCAAGCGCGCGTACCGCAAGCTCGCGATGCAGTACCACCCGGATCGCAATGCCGGGTCGCCGGAAGCTGCCGAACACTTCAAGGAAGCGACGGAAGCTTACGAGATCCTGCGCGATCCGCAGAAGCGCGCCGCCTACGACCGCTTCGGCCATGCAGGCGTAAAGGGCGGTGCACATGCGCCCGGCGGCTTCGGCTTCGATTTCAGCGACGCGCTCGAGATCTTCATGCGCGACTTCGGCGGGCTGGGTGACATCTTCGGCGGCATGGCGGGCGCCCGTGCGCGCGGCGGCGCACGTCCGCGACGCGGGCCGGACATGCGCGCGCACATCCCGCTCACGCTCGAGGAAGTCGCGACCGGTACGAAGAAAACGCTGAAGGTGCGCGTCAACGACGTCTGCAGCACCTGCTCGGGCACCGGCGCGGAGCCGGGGACGCAGCCAGTGCGCTGCGAGACGTGTGGCGGTGCAGGCGAGGTGCGTCGCGTGCAGCGTTCGTTCCTCGGCCAGATGATGACGGTGCAGCCGTGTCCGCAGTGCCACGGCGAAGGGCAGGTCATCGCGTCGCCATGCAAGACGTGCGACGGCGACGGGGTACAGCAGGCGGAAAAGGCGATCGAGGTGAGCGTTCCGCCCGGTGTGTCCACCGGCGACTATGTGACGCTGCGTGCGCAGGGCCACGCCGCACCCCGTGGCGGCACGCGCGGTGACATCCTCGCTGTCCTCGAGGTCGAGGAGGACCCGCGCTTCCTGCGCGACGGTGCCAACCTGATCCACGAATTGCCGATCACGTTCACGCAGGCAGCACTTGGCGCGGATCTCGAGGTGCCCACGATCGGCGACGGCAATGCACGACTCAAGATCGCACCGGGCACACAGTCGGGCCGCCTGCTGCGACTGCGCGGACGCGGGCTGCCGCAGCTGCAGGCTGCGGGGCGCGGCGACCTCATCGTGCGCGTGAAGGTCTGGACGCCGACATCGCTCTCGTCCGAGCAGGAAAAACTGATGCACCGCCTCGCCGAGATCGAACAGGCCCCGCCGTCGCACGTGGACGAAGACGACGAGCGCGGTTTCTGGTCGAAAGTGAAGGAAGCATTCGGCGGATGAGCCGCACACTGATCGAGCTCACCGTAGCGTGCCCCTCGGAAGACCTTGCCGGACTGGTCGCCGAGGGGCTCTTCGTTCTGGGGTCGGGCGGGGTGGAGGAGGTCGCGGGCGGTGTGCGTGCGTGGCTTGCTCTGGAGTCGGGTGAGGGTACCGGTGGTGGAGCGGGACGCGACGCGGGCGTAAGGCGGGCAGCGGCGGGCGCGGAGACGGGCGCGGGTGCCAACGAGATGCTGAATCTGCCCGCGCTTCACCGTCAGCTCGAAGAGTTCGTAGGTCAGCCGCTCGACATTTCGTCGCGCGTCGTGCCGGCTGACGACTGGGACGCGGAATGGCGGCGCGGGCTGCAGCCGCGACGCGTTGGTGAGCGCATCGTCGTGGCACCGACCTGGGCGTCGCCGGAACTGCATGAGGGGGACGTGCTGCTCGCGATCGATCCGGAGAT
>CAYLME010000158.1:0-7691 GCA_964384585.1 uncultured Gemmatimonadaceae bacterium
GCGCTCGACGGCACTGCGGTTGACGCGCACGTCGCGGATCCAGTCGAGCTCCAGCGGGAAGCCCGGGTTGCGCGCATGCCCATGACCGCTCGTCGGTGCCGCCGCCGAATGTGCCTTCAGGTTCGCTCGAGCCATGATCCTCGCGGGGACGAAAGCGAGCACGAAACATACAGCGCCAGCGGCGTCGCATACAGCCGCGCGCTTGCGGGCCGGCTGGCGGCGCGTAGCTTCGCGCGTGCATGAGCAAGCCAGACCTCATCGTCAGCGACCTGCATCTGGGTGGCGTGCCCGCGGAGACGGAGCGACGCTTCCTGCGCTTTCTCGAGCGGGAGGCCGCAGGAGCGCGCGCGCTGCTCATCGCCGGCGACCTCTTCGACTTCTGGTTCGAGTACCGGACCGTCATCCCGGGAAAGCACTTTCGCGTGCTGGCAGCACTGGCGGAACTGGTCGATGCAGGTGTGGTCGTCACCCTGGCCGGCGGCAACCACGATGCGTGGGGCGGGCGCTTCCTGCGCGAGGAAGTGGGCGTCGCGTTCCATGATCGCCCGTTCCGCACCACGATCGCCGGCAAGCGGGCGCTGGTGGCACACGGTGACGGGCTGGGCACAGGCGACCTGCGCTACCGCTTCCTGAAAGCCGTGCTGCGCTCGCCGCTCACGATCGGCACGTTCCGCTGGATGCACCCGGACCTGGGCATCCGGATCGCGCAGGCGGTGTCGCGCACCGAGGGGCGTGAGACGGATGACGCGATGCGCGGGCGCGCGGCATTCCTGCGCGACTGGGCGCTGTCGCAGCTCGCGGCCAGCCGGGAACTGCACTACGTGGTGTGCGGTCACTCGCATCTGCCGGATATCGTCGAGGCCGATGCCGGTCGCTGGTACCTGAATGCCGGCGACTGGATCAATCATTTCACCTACATCGTGCTGGCGCCTGACGAGGCGCCGCGACTGGCGCGCTGGGAAGAATAGCGCGCCGCACTCAGGCTGCGCGGCCGTAGCCCTCCACGTCCACGTGCTCCACGCTGCGCAGGATATCGCCCACGAAGGTGCGGCCCACGTCACGGAAGCGGAGCGGCGAATCACTGGCGACGAAGGTGTAGGTGGGTGACCCTTCCGGCGTACGCAACAGCGCTGCGCGCTCCAGCGTCGCCTCCAGCTCGCGGGCAGTCTCTTCGCCGGAATCGACCAGCGTGACGGCGTCGCCCATCAACTCGCTGAGCAGCGGACGCATCAGCGGATAGTGCGTGCAACCGAGGATCAGCACGTCCACGTCCATCTCCTGCAGCGGACGCAGGTACTGGGCTGCGACGAGCCGTGCGGCGTCGTCGTTCATCCAGCCCTCCTCGACCAGCGGCACGAACAGCGGACACGGCTGCGCATATACGCGTGCGTCCTCCAGCTTGCGCCGGACGGCAAGGTCATAGGCACCGGAGCCGATGGTACCGGCGGTGCCGATCACTCCGATGCGACCGCTGCCGGTAGCGGCGACGGCGGCGCGCGCACCCGGCTCGATGACGCCAAGCACCGGCACCGGCAAGGTACGCTTCAGCACTTCGCCTGCATGTGCGGTTGCCGTGTTGCACGCGATGACGACCGCCTTGACGTCGCGCGACATCAGGAACGCGGCGGCCTCCTGCGAGTAGCGACGTACCGTATCGCCGGACTTGGAACCGTACGGCACGCGCGCCGTGTCGCCGAAGTAGACGATCGACTCGTTGGGCAGACGCCGCACGATCTCGCGCACGACGGTAAGGCCGCCAATGCCCGAGTCGAAGACCCCGATCGGTCGCTCGGCGCTCATTCCCTGCGTGTGGGCAAAGCGACCCGCATGCCCACGGCGACGCCGCCGTCTGCGCGGCGCTCGACATCCAGCTCTGCGGGGAAATCCTTGAGATGCGCGGCGACGTACGCGTCGAGCGCGTTCAGGAACGTGAAGAACGCCGTGTACGCGATCCAGTCCTGGCGCTGCTGGCGTCGTGCATCGACGAGGTTCGTACGGTGCGCGACGAGCGAGTCCTGCATGACCGCTTCGCGGAACACGAAGGGATCCTTCAACTGCTCCGCGATGAGCGAGTCCTCCCTGACCAGCGTGATCAGCGAGTCCACGGCGGCAGCGACAGCCAGGTCACGGCGGTCCTCGGCCTGCCCCAGCTTGTGAAGCGTCTTGCCCAGCATGCCCCAGCTGGAGAGGCCGATCGCCATGTAGATCGACCCGCGTACGTACGAGCCCGATGAGAACTGTCCCCATCCGGGCAGCACCAGTGACTTGAGCATCGCCGAACGCGGGCTCGGTCCGTGGCGTGTCGTGTCCACGGGCGCGGGTGCACGCGGCCCGAGCGGACGCAGCGTATCGGCCGCCGCGGTGTCCGCCGGGACGGCTGCGGTATCGCGCGGCACGGGCTCCTGTGCAGCGGCGGCACGGGAGGTCGCGAATACGATGACGAAGGCGATGAGCAGACGCACAGGACGTCGCATGTAACTCCGGTTCATTCCTGGCTCGCTGCGCTGATCACGCGCAGCGCGCCCGGTAGCGTACTGACACGCAGTGTGTGTGCGTCGCCGGCATCACGCAGCTCGCCATCGACCTGGAAATAGAGGCGCGTCCCGCGCGGCACTGCAAGCGTGAACGCCGGCGAGCGCACCATTCGTACCCCGGGTCGACGTGCGTGCGTTCCGCGCACCACCCCAACGAGGGTCGCCGGGATCTGGTGCCAGGCGAGGTCCGTGACGAAGAGGGCGTCGAGCTGGCCATCGTCCGGACGGCTGTCCGGGCAGACGCGCAGTCCGCCGGCGATACGGCTGCCATTGCAGATCGCCACCACGTACGCGCGGCTGTCCACCACCCCGTCGTCGCTCTCCATGCGCAGTGGCAGCGGTCGGTAGACGCGCAGGGTGCGTAGCACCGCGCCGAGGTAGATGAGCATGCCGGGCAGCCGGCTGGTCTTCCGGAGCTGCCGCACGACCTCCACGTCCATGCCGGTGCCCATCGCATTGGCGAAATACTCATCGCCGCCATCCCACTCCACGAGGCCGGCATCGACCTGCCGCACATGCCCGTGCAGCAGTGCGTCGTAAGCACCCTCCCGCGTCCGGATCCCGGCGATCATGTTGGCGAAGTCGTTGCCGGTGCCGCACGGCACGATGCCGAGTGCCGTGGTGTGCTCGCGTTCTTCACGCGCGCGCAGCAACCCGTTTGCCACTTCATGCACGGTGCCGTCGCCACCCACGGCGACCACGATACGAACACCGTCCAGCGCAGCCTGTCGCGCGAGCTCGACCGCGTGGCCGGGGTGGTGCGTATCCACGCGGGTCCATGCGACGCCGCGCGCATCGAGGGCGCGCGCGATCTCCTCACGGACGGCGGCCGCAGCTCCGCTGCGCGCCGTCGGGTTCAGCACGACCCGAATGCGGTGCGCATCAACGGGCACGGCCTGTCCTGTGGCAGAATGCGATTCGCTGATCACGCGGTATCCTAGCGCTTTGCCGGCCGACTCTGCCACTGCGCCGCACACGACCGGTTGACCGTGCCGCCGGCTTCCGTCAGCTTCCCGGGCTGCGCCCGCAGGCGCAACTGGAGGAATTGAATGGAGCCCGGACGGGAGCGGCGGTGGGTCACCGCCGCGATTCTTGTTGGCATGCTGCTCGCCGCATTCGAGGCGACAGCGGTTGCCACTGCCATGCCGACCGCGGTCGCTGACCTCGGCGGCGTCGAACGATTCAGCTGGGCTTTCTCCGCCTACCTGCTGACGTCCACCACGACCGTCCCGATGTTCGGCAAGCTGGCCGACCTCTACGGCCGGCGCACGATCTATCTCACCGCGACCGCCATCTTCCTGCTGGGCTCGATGCTGTCCGGCGCAGCGGAATCGATGACGCAGCTCATCCTGTTCCGCGCCGTCCAGGGCGTGGGTGCAGGCGGACTGCAGCCGGTCGCACTGACGATCATCGGCGACATCTATACGCTCGAGGAACGCGGCCGCATGCAGGGTCTCTTCTCGGGCGTCTGGGCGACGGCGAGCGTGACCGGTCCGGCGATCGGCGGTCTGCTGACCGACCTCGTGTCCTGGCGCTGGGTGTTCTACATCAACCTTCCGTTCGGCATCGTGTCGGCGATCATGCTGCTGCTGATGCTGAAGGAGACGCGGACGCGCCGGGAACACAGGCTGGACCTGGTCGGCACGCTCGCGCTCACTGCCGGCGTCGCACTGCTGCTCCTGGCGCTGCAGGAAGGAAGTACATCGTGGGGGTGGCGCCCCTGGCCAACGGGTGTTGCGCTCGCGGGGGCAGCGGCTTTGCTCGCGTTGTTCATCCGGCAGGAACGCCGCGCTCCCGAGCCGATGCTGCCGCTCGACCTCTTCCGTCATCCTGTGATCGGCGTGGCGAGCGCAGGCTCCGTGGCGATCGGAACACTGCTGTTCCCGCTCGCGGCGTTCGTGCCGATGTACACGCAGGGCGTTCATGGTGGCAGCGCCGCGGAGGCCGGCGCGACGCTCTCGCCGATGATGATGGCATGGCCGATCGCCAGCACGCTCGCGGGCCTGTTCCTGATGCGCGTCGGTTACCGGCGGCTCGCGGTGCTGGGCGGAGTGCTGACGAGCACCGGCGGCGCACTGCTCGCCTTCGTCGATGGCGCCTCGTCGCCGGTCATGCTCGGCGCCGCGGTCGGGTTCATCGGCCTCGGCCTGGGATTCATGTCCACACCCTTCATCGTGTCCGTGCAGACCGCGGTACCGTGGGAGAGGCGCGGCGTGGCGACCAGCTCACAGCAGTTCTTCCGCACGATCGGCGGCGCGATCTCCGTGGCGGCGCTCGGTGCGCTTCTGAATACGCGGCTGGCGGGAAGCGGCTTCGAAGACAGCGCGCACCACATCCTCGAGCCGGGCGCTCGCGCCGCGCTCGACCCGCGCGAACTGGCGGGGGCCACGACCGCGCTTGCAGAAGGGCTGCACTGGATCTACGTCGTGATCGCGGTCGTTGCGTTCGTGAGTCTGCTGATCGCGCTGCGTTTCCCGCGCGGGCGTGCGCAGTCGCTGGCGCACCGTCCCGCAGCGGACAGCGTCTGAGGCGACGATGACACAGATCGCTTTCAACGGAGTGGGGATCGACCTCGGCGGCGTCATGCTGCTCGACGATGTGACCTTCACGATCGCGCGCGGCGAGCGCTGGGGTGTGCTCGGGCGCAACGGCAGCGGCAAGACGACGTTGTTCAACCTGGCCGCCGGCCGCATCGCGCCGACGCGCGGCAGCATCTACCGTGAGGGGGGACTGCGCCTCACACTGCTCGACCAGCACCGGGAGTTCGGCGAAGACACGACGCTCTGGGAGGCAGCCGCGACGCCGTTCGCCGCCTTGCGTGCACTCGAGCATTCCCTCGCCGAGCAGGCGCATGACCTGGCCGATGGCGGCGATGCGGCGCTCGAGCGATACGGCCGCGACCTCGAGCGCTTCGAGCGCGAAGGCGGCTACACCTACGCTGCGCGCGTGGACGCGATCCTGGACGGGCTGGGCTTTGATCACCAGGCGGCGCGGCATCGGCAGGTCCGCGAGCTGAGCGGCGGCGAGCGCGGACGACTGGCACTCGCGCAGCAGCTGGCCGCGCCCGCGGACGTCCTGCTGCTGGACGAGCCGACCAACCACCTCGACCTCGATACGACGCGCTGGCTCGAGCGCTACCTGCGCGACCTGGCCAGCACTGTGGTCGTGGTCAGCCACGACCGTGCGTTCCTGGATGCAGTAGTCGATCACATCCTGCACGTCGAACATCATACGGCAACGCCGTACAGCGGCGGCTATCGTGCATTCGTCGAGCAACGTACGCAGCGGCGGCTCGCGCAGCAGCGCGCGTTCGAGATCCAGCAGAAGAACATCGCGGCCGAAGAGGACTACATCCGCCGCAACATCGCCGGGCAGAACAGCCGGCAGGCAAAGGGACGCCGGACGCGACTCGCGCGCCTGCCGCGCTTGAGCCCGCCGCCGGGCGAGGCCGGTGCAATGGCACTGCGGCTGGAGCCGTCGAGCCGCGGCGGCGACCAGGTGCTGGTCGCGGAGAATGCGCGCCTCGAGATTGGCGGCCGCACGCTGCTCGATCGTTTCACTGCACGTGTCACGCGTGGCGAGGTGATCGGTCTGATCGGAGCGAACGGTGCCGGCAAATCCACGCTCGTGCGCGCGATCATCGGTGAGCGCACGCTCGACGGCGGCAGCATCAGGGTGGGCGAGTCGATCGACGTCGCATACTACCGGCAGGACATGTCGCAGGTACCGCCCGAACGCACGCTCTTCTCGATCATCCATGACCTGCGCCCGCTCTGGAACCGCGGCCAGGTGCAGGGCCACCTGGGCCGCTTCGACTTCTCGGGTGACAGCGTCCAGCGAACGGCCGGTTCGCTGTCGGGTGGTGAGCAGGCGCGTGTTGCGCTCGCGATCCTGATGCTGACGCGCGCGAACTTCCTGATTCTGGACGAGCCGACGAACCACCTGGACGTCGAATCGATCGAGGCGCTGGAGGATGCCCTGCGCGAATTCGACGGCACGCTGCTGCTGGTCAGCCACGACCGCGCGCTGCTCGATGAGCTCGTGGATCGTGTCTGGTACCTGGACGACGGCAGAATCAAGGACTATCCGGGAACGTTCGCAGAATGGCAGGCGCAGCACGAAGAGGAGCTTGCTGCCGGCGCGGCCTCGCGCCAGCAGCGCGTCCAGCAGGAGCGCGCGGACCAGCGCAACGCGGCACAACGACGCGCTGCGTCGCAGAAGAGCGCGCGGCCCAACCTGCGCTCCCTGCGCGCCGACGCGGAAGCAGCCGAGCTGGCCGTGCACGCGATCGAGGCGCGGCTCGCCGAGTTGCGCGAGGCGCTCGCGGATCCTTCGTTGTACACGAACGAAGCCGGCGTGAGCGAGTCACGCCGGCTGGACGCAGAGCGACAGCAGGCCGAGAAGGAACTGGAGGCCGCGTTCGCGCAATGGGCCGAGGCCGGCGATGCACTGGCCGAGGCGGAAGCAGCGATCGCCGGCTACAGCGGCTAGTGTCCTGCGCAGGACACTAGTCGCTCTTCAGCACACGGGCCGGGTCGACGCGTGTGGCGCGCCGCGCGGGAACCAGACATGCGACAATGGCCACCATGCCGAGCAGCGCGGGCGCTGTCAGGAACGCGACGGTGTCGGTCGGGCTCACGTCATAAAGGAGTGAGCGGAGCAGCCGTGTCAGCGCTGCGGCGCCGATGATGCCCAGCAACAGGCCGACCGCGGCGACTGCCAGGCCCTGACGCAGCACCATCGCGAGGACGCTCGATGGATACGCGCCGAGCGCCATCCGGATTCCGAACTCCTGCCGTCGCTCCTCCACGGAATAGGCCATCACGCCATAGGTACCGATCGCTGCGAGTGCGAGTGCAACCGCGGCGAAGACGCCCAGCAGGAGTGTGAGGAACCGGGGCTGCGCCATGGAAGCGTGCAGCACGTCGTTCATGGGCGCCAGGTTCGCAACGGGCAGTGTCGGATCCACCGCCCGCACGGTATTGCGCACGTCGGCCGCGAGGTCGAGAGGATTGCGCGTGGTGCGCAGCACCACGTTCATGGTGCGAGGGGCGAAGCCGAACGACGTCGCACCCTGCGGATAGAAGAAATACAGCTCGGTGCCGGTTTCCTCCGCGATACCGCCCTGCTTAACATCGCGGGCGACACCGACGATTG
>CAYLME010000159.1:0-7631 GCA_964384585.1 uncultured Gemmatimonadaceae bacterium
CTTTGTCAAGACAGGGCGCTGCTCGGCGAGCTCGAATGGGCCGGAATCGACCCGCTCTACGGTGCGTGGGCGGAGCGTCCCGCGACGAAGCGCAAGCCGTCGACGCTGAAGGAGGCGAACAAGCTCGCGTGGGCCGAGATCCAGCAGGATCTCGCGGGCTTCTTCGAGGCGCGCGGGCTGAAGTGCCGGGCGATCTACCGCACCAACCAGAAGTCCTGGGGCAAGGAGAGTCCGGCGAACCTCAAGCTCGCGCGCTGGCCGGCGGATCTCGTACGGGTGTTCGTGTCCTTCGCGGGCGCGGTGGACCGTAGCGCGGTGGAGTATGTGCTGGCGATCGGGGCAGCGGATGCTGACAGCCTGCCGATGCTGGCCGAGGGTGAGGCCGCGTTGCACAAGCCGAAGGTGGATCTGGCGCGGCTGCCGGACCGTCTACGGTTTCGGGATCTTCAGGACCTGAGTACGCGCTGGGCGCAATCGACGCGCTGACTGTCAGGCCTCCTCTGCACATTTCGGACAATGGGGCGACTTCGCGACATCCTTACCGCCGTCTGGCGGCGGCTCAAACGGATTGCTCTCCTCCTCTGGCCGGAGCGCCCCGTCTCGCTCGGGCGTGACCGCGCGGGGCGTCGCTGGCAGCTGCAACCGCGCAGCGGCGCGATCACCCCAGTGCTCCAAGGCCAGCCCCTGCGTGCCGCCACGGACTCAGCCCCGTCACCGAGCGACCTCCGGGCCTGCTATACCGCTGCGGGCTACGCGACCGACTTCGACGTGGATGGCGATCTGCTCGTGGAAACTGAGATCGGTGCCGTTTGGGTATTCGGCGACCGCCGCCAGCTCCTGCGCTTCGCCCGGCCGTTCGCTGTTGCGGCAGACCTCGGCCGAGGCGGCCGATACCGTCTTGCGGCCGCGTTGAACTCGACCGGACTGGTCGCGCGATACGTGTACCAGTCGGACGAGGAGACGCTGGTCGCCGAGTATGACATCCCGACCGGCGCGGGGGTGACCGATGCGCAGTGCTAGGCAGCGCTTCGTGCCTTCGTGACAGCAGTCGCGGTGAACCTGAGCAGGCAACGCGTACGCAGAGTGCTTCAATAAGCCCGCAGCGTGTTTCATTTTACTTCGCCGCTACCTCGAGGCTCGATATGGACAGCTTTCTCGCGTACTACGTGACGTACTACTACGGCCGGCTTATGACCCGCGCCGAGCGTCTCGCGTATCGGCATCTGTGCTTCACGTTCAAGTCGAGTGAAGGCCGCAGCGATGTCTCCGCGCAGGAGGCGCTTCGCGCGCAGGGCAGCTATACAGACCGACTGCTCACCGACGATCCGGAGGCGCTGCGCCTCGCGGCGGATGGGCTGGAGGCGTTCCGTGCACGCGTGGCTGCACGCATCCTGGAGGAGCACGGCTCCGAGGTGTTTCTGAACTATTGTCCGAAGTGCGGTGAGCTGACGCGGACGCCGAAGGCGCGGTTTTGCGCGCACTGTGGGCACGATTGGCACTCTGTCGAGGCACCATAGTCGCCGCTGGTTGAATCGGCCCGGGATCTCCAGCGCCTCGGCTAGTCGACTACCACAGATTCGGACGCAACCTGGGCTTGTGATGATACCGTGCTACGGATTCCACCGACGGGATGTCCCTGAGCGGATTCACCGCTCGCTGGCCGTTGTGACACGCCACCCAAGGAAACGTCGAGTACTCCACGTCCTCGATTCCCCTCCGCGGCCAACAATGGTGGACGACCTCCGCCTTGTTGAGCGAGTTGATCCACCCGCGAGCGGATGGTTGTAAGCGTCTCCACGGCGTCGGGCGCACGATTCAATGCCGGCCGCCCGTATGCGGCACGATTTCGGGGTCTCCTGGGCTTTCGGGAGAGGCGGTTGCGAGGCACGAAGTGTCACCGTGCGGGCCGAGCGGCCCAGGCCGCGCGCGTACCTCTCGCGAAAGCGAGCCCCACGCCGTTTATTTCCAAGTGACGCCAATCACTCTCGGCTGCTGTTTCCTCCCTCCCAGCTTGGAGATCAGGACGTAGTGCAACTCGAGGACCTCAGGCCGGACGCAAGCGTTCGCGGCATTCTCCCAGATGCGTCCGTCACCGTAGTCAGCGTCAGCTGGCACGGTTCCGGCGCCCTCTCGCTGGTGTATCGCACCCCGAGCGGGCGAGTGGCCGAGGAAATCCTGTACCGCCACGACGAGCCTCGCCTGGCGGTAGTAGAGTCCGGTAGGCCCTGGAGCTTCGACGGCGACGGAGCGCTGTTCCGCCTCGTCGCGGAGGCGCACCGGATTCGGCTGGCCCACCTTTTCGACCCGGTGCTGGCGGTCCATACGTCGCTCGTGGATCCCCTGCCCCACCAGATCACGGCTGTCTATGAGGCGATGCTGCCGCGTCAGCCCCTGCGCTTCCTGCTCGCAGATGACCCAGGCGCTGGCAAGACAATTATGGCCGGCCTCCTGATCAAGGAGCTAATCGCCCGCGGCGACCTCAAGCGCTGCCTGATCGTGTGCCCAGGCAGTCTCGTCGAGCAGTGGCAGGACGAACTCTCAAATAAGTTCCATCTCCCGTTCGAGATCCTCACCAACGACAAGCTTGAAGCCGCCCGCACCGGCAACTGGTTTCTGGAGAATGATCTCGCGATTGCGCGATTGGACAAGCTCTCACGCAACGAAGATGTGCAGCAGAAGCTTAGCGCGCCGGACTGCCGATACGACCTGATCGTCTGTGACGAGGCCCACAAGCTCTCGGCCACCTTCTTCGGCGGCGAAGTCAAGTTCACGAAGCGCTACCGCCTCGGACAGCTGTTGTCTGGTTTGACGCGTCACTTCCTGCTGATGACGGCAACGCCGCACAACGGGAAAGAAGAGGACTTCCAACTCTTTCTGGCGCTGCTGGACGGCGATCGCTTCGAAGGCAAGTTTCGCGACGGCGTCCATCAGGTCGAAGTCTCCGACTTGATGCGGAGAATGGTGAAGGAGAACCTCCTGAAGTTCGACGGCAAGCCGCTTTTCCCTGAGCGAATTGCCTACACAGTTCCGTATAAGCTCTCGGACGCGGAGGCCAAGCTCTACAAGGAGACTACGGACTACGTCAGAGAGGAATTCAATCGCGCCGAGGCTCTGCAGAATGGCAAGCGCTCGGGAACGGTTGGCTTCGCACTCACGATTCTGCAACGCCGGCTCGCATCCTCGCCCGAAGCCATCTACCAATCGTTGCGCCGTCGTCGCGAACGGCTCGAGAAGCGCTTGCGTGAACTCGAGCTGTTCCAGCGCGGGGGCTCTCCGGCGGCATCCGCTCCGCCGGATCGATTCCTTGACGCCGATGACCTCGAAGATCTCGACGAGGCCCCAGAGAACGAGATCGAGGAGGTAGAGGAGGAAATCCTCGATCAGGCGACCGCCGCAGCCACGCTCACCGAACTAAAGCACGAGATCTCCACGCTTCAGCGGCTCGAGGGCCTAGCGGCGGACGTGCGCAGAAGTGGGCAAGACACCAAGTGGCGAGAGCTCTCGCAGCTTCTCGGTGAGATCTTCACTCCGGCAGGCCTCGCGTCGCAGGTATCTGAACCGGCGGCACCGCGCGGCGCTGGCCCAATCCCAAAGCCGGTCCCGTCGCCTCGGCAGAAGCTAGTGCTCTTCACCGAGCACCGAGACACGCTGAACTACTTGGAACGCCAGATTGGCTCGCTCCTGGGGCGTCCGGGTGCGGTGGTATTGATCCACGGCGGTATGGGTCGCGAGGAGCGCAAGAAGTCGCAGGAGAGCTTCTTGCACGATCCCGAGGTCCAGGTCCTGCTGGCGACCGACGCTGCTGGGGAGGGCATCAATCTCCAGCGCGCGCACCTGATGGTCAATTACGACTTGCCTTGGAATCCGAACCGTCTTGAGCAGCGATTCGCACGAATCCATCGCATCGGGCAGACGGAGGTCTGCCATCTATGGAACCTGGTCGCCGAGGAGACGCGCGAAGGGGATGTATACCGCAAGCTCCTTGAGAAGCTCGAGGAAGCGCGGGAGGCGCTCGGTGGGCAGGTGTTCGACGTGCTCGGCAAGCTACAGTTCGAAGGCCGGCCCCTGCGCGAGCTGTTGATCGAGGCTATTCGTTACGGCGACCTGCCGGAGGTGCGGGCTCGACTCACGAAGTCCATCGAGAGCGGGGTGGATCGCCCGCATCTGGAAGGGCTGATCGAGGACCATTCCCTGGCCCACGACGTGATGGATGCGAGCCGCGTGGCGAGAGTGCGCGAGGAGATGGAGCGCGCGGACGCCCGACGCCTGCAACCCCACTACGTCGAGGCATTCTTTCTGGAGGCGTTCAAGCGCCTTGGAGGCTCCGCGCGTCAACGGGAGCCGCGGCGCTACGAGGTCACGAATGTTCCGGCCCCGATCCGGAACCGCGACCGGCAGATCGGAACTGGCGACACCGTACTCACGCGGTACGAGCGCATCGCCTTCGAGAAGGCACTAATCGCACCTCCGGGACGTCCCCTCGCTGCCTTCGTCTGCCCTGGGCATCCGCTGCTGGACGCGACTTTGGACCTAACGATTGAACGGCATCAGGACCTACTCCGGCGGGGCACAGTCCTCGTGGACGAGCGCGATCACGGCCTGAAGCCGCGCGTCCTGATGACACTGGAGCACGCAATACAGGACGCGAGCCTGCTGACCTCAGGCGAGCGTCGGACCATTTCACGGAGAATGCTGTACGTCGAAATGGACGCCGCCGGAGAGGCCCGCCACCTCGGCTACGCTCCGTACCTAGACTATCGGCCGCTTCGGGATGACGAGCCCGGGCTCGACGCGATTCTCGCACGCCCGGAGTGTGCGTGGGTCACGCGTGAGCTCGAACAGAAGGCGCTGAGCCACGCGATCGCACACGTCGTGCCGCAACACATCGGCGAGGTTCGTGAACGGCGCCTCGCCTGGGTGGGCAAGACACGAGCGGCGGTGAAGGATCGACTGACCAAAGAGATCAGCCACTGGGACCACAGAGCGGCACAGTTGACGCTTCAGGAGCAGGCGGGCAAACCAGGAGCACGCCTCAACTCGCAGGAGGCGCGCCGCCGCGCGGATGACCTACAGGCACGATTGCAGCGTCGCTTGGCCGAGCTCGACCGCGAGGCTCAGGTCTCCGCAGTGCCACCCGTCGTCCTCGGCGGACTGGTCGTACTGCCGATCGGACTCGTCGCGGCGATGACCGGGCGTACGCTGGCACAGCCGACTAGCCCCGCGGACACCCAAGCCGCAGCGGCTCGGGCACGCGCCATTGTGATGGCGGAGGAACGCCGACTCGGCTTCGAGCCCACCGACCGGGAGTTCGAGAAGCTGGGCTACGACATCGAGAGTCGCGCGCCTGGCGGCCGGCTGAGATTCATCGAGGTAAAGGGTCGGGTCGCCGGAGCGGACACCATTACGGTGACGAAGAACGAGATTCTCTACAGCTTGAACAAGCCAGACGACTTCATTCTGGCGATGGTCGAGTTCCTGGATAGCGAGAACCATCGCGTGCACTACTTGCGCCAGCCCTTCGCGCGCAGTGGGCTCACCACGGATTTCAACGGAGCGAGTGTGAACTTCCCGTTTGCTGACCTGATCTCGCGGGCAGGGTCGCCCTCGTGAAGCTCTTCGAAGACACCAACCCGCGCGCGCTGAAGGATCTTCTCTCGGAGATCCACCAGTGCACGTCGGTCCTTCCCGACTTCCAGCGAGACTTCGTGTGGGAGCCGGGTGCAACGCAGGAACTAATCGTCTCGATTGCGAACAACTATCCCGCTGGCAGCATCCTCCGCGTGCGCGACGCCAAGCGCGTCTTTTCCGCACGCGAGTTCGAGGGAGCGCCCCTTCTCGGTTCCTCCAAGCACACGTTCCTGGTGTTGGACGGTCAGCAGCGCCTCACCTCCCTGTATCAGGCCTTCTATGGAGTGGGCGAGCATCGCTACTACCTCGATCTGGGCAAGCTCCGCGACGGCGCAGACTTCGAGGAGGCCATCTTTCATATGCGGGCCACGACGAAGTGGGCCAAGGCGCGTGAGGACTTCGAAGTACAGGCGAGGGAGTTGCTGCTGCCGCTGGCCGTTCTCAAAGGAGGCGCCGGCGGCTTTGGCAAGTGGAGCCGGAAGGTCGCGCGTCAGTTACCCGACAAGGAGCGAATCGCGCTCGAGGACGCGCTGGACGGCATCGAGCAGCAGTGGATCCACGCGATCGACGACTACCACTTCCCCGTCGTGACGCTGTCGGACCAGACCGAACCCGCCGCGCTCTGCACGATCTTCGAGACACTGAACCGCACCGGCGTCAAGCTCAGCGTGTTCGAGCTGCTCACCGCACGCTTCTGGCCGCAGAACATCAAGCTTCGCGCCCTGTGGGAGAAGGCCTTGGTGGACCACCCCATCATCGAGGCATTTGCAGTAGATCCGTACTACATCCTCCAGGGTATCTCGCTTGCCAGCCGCAAGGCAGCTTCCTGCAAGCGCAGCGACGTGCTGAATATGTCCGCAAGAGACATCACGGATTGGTGGGACCGGGTCGTGATGGGACTGGCGAGCGGGCTCGAGATGCTGCGCGACGACTGCAAGGTGATGCTGCCCAAGTGGCTACCGTATCAGACGCTGCTTCCGCCTCTCGCCGCCGTATTGGCTCGCGCGGGCAGCCCGAGAACCGCTGCCGCCGGGGCGCAGCGTGAGAAGTTGAAGCGCTGGTTCTGGTGTGCGGTGTTCGGGCAGGTCTACGAGAGTGCGCCGAACAGCAAGTCGGCGAAGGATGTGGTGGAGATCCTGGCGTGGCTCGCAGGCGGCGACCTGCCGGAGTCGATCGCGAGCTTCAAGTTCGACCCTCGCGCGCTGCGCGACGTGACCCCGCGGCAGCGCGCGATCTACCGCGGGACCGTCTGCCTCATCCTCGGCGGCGGCGCTCGCGATTTCCACACGCAGTCGGTGATCACGGGCAAACTGATGAGTGAGGAAGGGATCGATGACCATCACATCTTCCCGGCCGCTCATCTCGAGCGCCAGGGGATTGCACCTGCGCGTCTGCGTGACTGCGTGCTGAACCGCACGCTCATCGACCGCACGACCAACCAGATGATCAGCGACCGTGCGCCGTCAGATTACCTGGCTGAGATTCGGGGCACACCGGGCTTCCCCTTCGAGCAAGTCCTCTCTTCGCACGGTTTGCCAGTGTCTTCGGATTCTCCATTGATGCAGGATGACTACGAGGGATTCCTCGACTGGCGACAGGCACACCTCTGGCAGGAGATCCAGCGCGTCACGGGTACGACTGTGGCGTCGGACCTCGAGGCCGACAATAAGGAATTGGAATGAAGACCGGCAAGAAGCTCATCGAAGTCGCCCTCCCCCTAGAGGCCATCAACGAGGCCAGCGCGCGGGAGAAGTCCATCCGTCACGGCCACCCCAGCACGCTGCACCTATGGTGGGCGCGTCGGCCGCTGGCGGCGGCGCGCGCGGTGATATTCGCGCAGATGGTGGACGACCCCTCGGCCTACGTGGACACGCTGCGCGCGGACCCCAAACTCAAGCGCAAGGCTGAGAGCGCGCTCAAGGCCCGCCTGAAGCTATGGGAGGAGGCCCGTGAGCTCGCGGCGAGTGCCAAAGGCAGCAACCTCTCAGTGCCGGAACCCGGGC
>CAYLME010000160.1:0-7611 GCA_964384585.1 uncultured Gemmatimonadaceae bacterium
GCCCGGCTCCACTCGCGGTCGAACACCTCCTCGGGCGTCTCGGACGCCCCGGCGCGGCGCGGTGGGCGCGTGCGCCGACGGCGTGCTCGAGGCCGAGGTGAGCAAGAAGCCCGCCGACATCATCTTCATCATCGACAACTCCGGCTCGATGTCCGAGGAGATCGACGCCGTCGAGCAGAACATCGACGTCAACTTCGCCAACATCATCGGCGCCAGCGACGTCGACTACCAGGTCATCATGGTGACCAACCACGGCACCGGCAACTACGACGTGTGCATCACCCCGCCGCTCAGCACCCAAGTCACCCTCTGCCCCGCCACCTGCACGCTCGTCGAAAGCGACGCCACCGCCAAGCTCGAAGTCGCCGTCCACTGCATCTGACCCGACGACGAGGAACTGCTGAATCAGCGACGCTCGCGCAGCCCGCGCGCGTCCGGCAGCGGCCGTGGCGCGCGTGGCATCACGTCGCCCTCGAGCGGGACCCATGCCCGGAACATCGCGCAACGAGCGCTCATCGTTTCGGAACCCCCAGGCCCGCCCCAGACCCCCTACGCAAAATCTGCACTCAATAATTTCGCGTACTTATCGCCAAATTCGTCAGGAATGTCGATTTCAGCAGATTATTTGCAAGCGCCACACGCCGCCCAGCGGGGCTCCGGTCGAGGCAGCAGCGATGGCAGACGAGGCACGGCACGCCTCGACCCTACGCCCACCCCACCCCCGGGCCAACTTCGGCACCGCGGCGGCTCCCCCTGCCCTGCATCGCACACCCCCGCGGCATGCTCGCCGAGGAACTGAACCTCCTGACCTCTCACGCGCGCCGGCGCATGGGCATTGGGATCCTTCCGACCGTGCCCACGTAGCTCCTGTCGCGTCGGCCGGTCACCCGCACCCAGCCCGGAGAACGAACGATACCGTCCGGACCACGCCCTCGCTCCCGCATGGCAGCTGATGCGGCAATGCGGCGCCGGCGCTACTCACAGCCACACACGCCGCCATGGTGGGAGCAGCACCCGCGACGGGAAGACCGGCTGCACAGGCACGATGGCGAAACGGTTCCATCGCAGCACTGCACACGCCGCGTTGCTTCGCGCGCCTGCTCAATCGCCTCTTCCCGCTTGCGGGCTACTTCTTCGGCGAGCCGCTGTCGCTCGGCTTCCGCCGCCGCCCGCTGTCGCTCCGCCTCGGCCGCGCGCTCAGCCTCGCGGAGATCCACCCGCAACTGCTCGACGACGCCCCGCTCGACGGGCGTGCCCAGCTTGCCGACACAAGGCGCGGCAGCGAGCGCTGCGGTGAGCGCTGTCACCTTCGCGTCGGCATCGCCCGCTGCTGCGACGCGACTCAGCTCGCCATCGAACGCATCCCGATACGCCTTGTGCGCCGAAGCGCGCACCTTGTCCTTCTCTGCCGGTGGGACGGCGGTGGCCCGATCCAACAGACCGACGATACAGTCACAGTCTTTGCACCTGGGCACGCGGCACAGCGCGGCGGCCGACCGGAGCTGCTCCGCGTATCCGTCATCGAAGCCGGACATCTGCGTCGCGGTGTCGTCGAGGCCCGCGACGTCGCACGCCTTGGCCTGCCGCTCCGCCGTCGCGCGCGCGCTCTCGAGCAGATGTGCGCGCGCCTTGCCCCCGTAGCTGCTATCGAACCAAGCCCTTGACAGCTCCTGTCGTTTGCCCTGCAATGTGCTGGCAGCGAACACTTTGCCGAGATGCACCTGATCGAGCACATCGCGCCCGGCATCGGGATCGTCGTCAGCGTCGATGAGCGATTGGCCCACGATCCGCGCGGCCGTCAAGTCACCAGCCGCGAGCGCCCTCTCCGCCTCTTCTCTGGTAGGTCCCCCGACGAAGAAGGTGCCGATGGTCGCCAAACAGGACAGACTCGCGACCGCGAGCGGCGCCCAGGTCGTCGATAGACCCCATGTCCGGCGTGGCAGTGTCAGCCCGGCCACGGTGAAGACGCTGGCCAGGAGCGCAGCAAACAAGAACCACGCCATGACGCGCTGATCACCGAAGCGCTCGTGCCACTCACTCTGGGCGGAATAAGCTCTGACCACCCTGACGCCCGCGATCAGGACGACGAGCCCGGCGGCACCGATCACCCCCACGCGGATCTGAAGCGCCTTCCAGTCGCAGTTGGGGGTCAATCTCGGCACGATGCCAGCAAGCTCGGCGGCGCCCTTCGACAACGCGGTCTCGTATTCGATTCGATGAACACCAGATGCGAAGCGCTGCATCCTCTCTGAAACCACCCGATCGGCGAACGGATCCGTCTGCGGGGCCAGCTCAGCGGACACCTTCAGCGTGCCTGCACTCTGGTTGCCCGTATCCTCTGTGAGCCGATTCGGCCACGCAGCCGCGCCCGCGTCGAGGTCAGTCGGATCGAAAGCTGCGGTGTGTACAGACAGCGCCGCGTTGTGGGGATGGGCGCGCACTTGGAGGTAGGAGTGCGTATCGATCTTGAGCCAAGTCTCGACGCGGCCCGTGCGATCGCAGAGGTCACAGCCCACCATCCCCCGGGTACAGAAGTCGCAGCGGACATCACCCTTGCCGCGGCACGTCGGGCAGTTCTTGACGCCGCGCTGGCCCTGGACCCTGCCGCCGCCCCTACACTCACCGCACAGGACGCGGCCGGCGCCGCTGCAAACGGAGCAAATGACCTTCTTCACGCCGCCACACGCCGGACACCGCGCGATGACGTTGGTCTCCGCGATCAGCTCGTCTTCGTCGATGGCCCACGGATCGTAGAGGTTCGGATCGGGAAGGGGCTGCTCATGACGGCGCTGATGACCTGGGGCCGGCAGGAACGCGTGAACGACGCGGCGACGCTCGGTGACGTAGAGCACGCGGGTGTACTCGTCGACATGTGAGTCGATCGCGGTCACGCATCGCTGGAGCCATGCGGGCGGGAGCAGGAACCGCCACGTGTAGCGCCCCAGCGCGGAAAGCGCAGCCTGCTGGTCCTGGTCGACCGTCGCGGGGCGCACGTCGATGTACCGATACACGTGTGCGATTGCGGACTTGATGCGGCCATCTGCCATCGTCGAAGATCTCTCAACATACAACGGCCGGCGTCGCGCATTCAATAAGTGCGTAGCCAACCATGAGCCACGACAGTGGACCCGTCGTGCGCCCGAACAGCGGTCTGCCGGACGGAGCCGCAGCAGATGTCGCCTCGATGTGACATTCGGGCAGAGGTGCGGCCTCCCGGCGCAACCTCCTTCAGGTGGCAACCAGCATGGCATTCGCGGCTGCCGTGCGAGCCGCCCCACAGGATGAGACGCAATTCACACGCGCTGCGTCGGTCGTAGACGCTCGATTTCCTCGTTCAGGCGCCGAAGGGCGCCGCTGGGATCGCGGAACCAGTCTGTGCTCCAAACGCGAAGGATCGTCCAGCCGAGCTTCTCGAGGATCTCCTGCCGGAGTCGATCGCGGTCCCTGGCAGCCTTGTGACTGTGGTAGGTGGCGCCATCGCACTCGATGCCGCACACGAAGCCGCGGCGCGCAGCGTCGCGTATGGCCAAGTCGATGAAGAAGCCCTCCACTCCGACCTGGCACACGACCTCGTGGCCGAGCTCGCACAGTGCGGCATGGACCATCTCTTCGAAGGGTGACGACGGCTGCTCCGCAGCAGCATGCTGCAACAGATGCTTGGACTCCGCGTACGCGAGGTAGTCCTTCAGGGCACGCACACCCTGGGGTGACGACTCATGTACTTTGACGTCGTCGCTCGACAGCGAGGTGAACAGGACGAGCTGGTCGCGGGCTCGGGTGAAGAGCACATTGAGCCGGCGATGTCCGTGGACACCGCTGATCGGTCCCCAGCGTTGGTAGACCTTGTTGGCCCGGGGATCGGGGCCGTACGTCATCGAAACGAAGATGACGTCACGTTCGTCCCCCTGGACGTTTTCCAGGTTCTTGATAATGAACGGCGCGAGCGTATCCTTCCAGCGCTCCTCATACGTGGCGAGTCCCTCACGCTCCTTGATGCGACGCTCCACCTCGTCGCGGATCAAGTCGGCTTGGGCTCTGTTCATGGCCACCACGCCAAGTGAGCGGTCCGGGTGGCGTTGCATGAAATCGGCCACGGCCTCGGCCACTTCGAACGCCTCGCGCTCGTTGATCGACGATTTGTAGTGGCCCTCCACGCGCCGCAGCACCACGCCGAGGCGCTCTCCGGCATCAGCGGGCGATGGGAACACGCGTAGCCTGTTGTCGTAGAAGTGCGTGTTGGAGAATGCGATGAGACTTTCGTGTCGGGAGCGGTAGTGCCATCGTAGGTCCCGCACGGGGTGGTACGCGGCGCGCGTGAGATCCAAGATCGACTCACTCTGGATGCGCTCGTCCTCCTCCTCGTCCGGCTCCTCATCGTCGGCGAAGCCCGCGCGCTGAAAGAAGTTGGTCGGCGGTAGCTGCTTCGGGTCTCCGACAACCACGATCTGTCGCGCGCGGCCGATGGCTCCGAGCGCATCCTCGGGCTGCATCTGCGAAGCTTCGTCGATGATCAGGACGTCGAACGTTAGTGCCCCGGGTTTGAGAAACTGCGCGACCGACATCGGCGACATCATGAAGCACGGCTTGAGCTGCTGCGCCGCAAGTCCCGCCCGCTCGAACAGATCGCGGAGCGGAACATGCCGCGCCTTCTTGGATGCTTCGTGCTCGATGAGCGCGCCCCCGGTCCATTCCCGCTTCCGCGGTGACCGCTTGCCCTTGTCGTACTCCCGGGCGCACAGCGACGCGGCGAGCGCTCGTTGGTTTAGCTTCAGGATTTCGCGGTCGAGCGCGGCGAAACGGCGCCTGGCCTCCTCCTGGGACGTGCCTGTCGCTTCGCGCAAGTGCGGGTACTCGGCGAAGGCGGCGTCGCACAGCGAGCGATGGAAGACCAGCTCCGCCAAGACCGGCAAGTCGTCGAGGTGCTTCCTACGACCTTCCAGCGCGCCAACGAGTGGCTCGAACAGAGTCCGCTTCGCCGCAAGGCGCGCGCGCCGGTACTCGACCCAGTCCGCAAGCGACGGAACCTGGTCGACCAGGCGCTTCACGCGCAACATGGCCTCATCGACGATGACGTGAGTGGCAGAGCCACCGAGGATCGCCTCGACCGTGTATCCCGTGCGTCTGAACGCCTGTTCCTGCAAATCGACGGCGGCAACCAACGCTAGCAAGCGCGCTCCGATCGCGCGCGCCGACGTGGCCGTGCGATCGTAGTCAGAGAACAGCTTGGTCCGCAGCGAATCGGTCAGCTGTGCCGTTCGTAGCGTCTCGGCAAGCGTGGTGGTGGCACGCAGGCTCTCTCGGCCGCCCGCGATTCCGAGCCGCAGGATCTCTTGGGCCGCTCGGTTGTCACGGAGGGAGGATTCCACCCGCTCGAGATTGACGACCACATCCACGAGCGTCTTCAGAGCACGAACCGGGGGATCCGTGCGCAGCGCAAGCTGGCCAGTGAGCTCCTGGGACCACGAAACGCAATCACGGCGTGCCCTCAGCTTTGCGATGTGGGCGCTCGACGAAAGCGCCGAGTCGATGCCCTCCAACGCCTTGCTCGACCGGGCCTGCAAGAAGTCCGGATCATTCGCGAGCGACGCCAGATCGTCGAGATCGTCCACGCTGCCCTCGAGCACGACGCTGCGCAACTTGGCCAGGAAGGGATCTGTTCCGCGGAGCGCCGCGCGCACTGTTGCTCCCCACCTGTTGACCTCCAGGGCGAGCTCGAAGTCCGTTGCCAGACCGTTCCACAGTGACCCAAGGAGCTGCTGCGCACGCACATCGGCAGCGAATCGCCAGCGCGTCTCGATGTGCGTTGCAACGTTCATCAAATCCGCAGCCATCGCCTCGGTCGACGCAGCCGGCCGCATCATCGTGGCATGGAACCGCCTCGCTGCACGCACTCGCCCCGACAAGAACGAGAAGATTCCCGCTCCAACCAACGCGTCCGCATGCGCGCGGAGCACGTCGGGAGAGGCTCCTTCAAAGGTACCCACCATTCGCTCCCGCAGCCGCGCCTCGTCCGCAAGAACCTGCGCTGCCGCCGCCTTCATGGCGTCCAGCACCCTCCCGCTCGACTCGTCGAGCAGCGGACCGCTGCGAGACAGGAGCACAGCCCGCGGGGTCGACGCGAGCACATCGACGATCTTCGTCACGCCCATCCAGTTGCGAAGCGCAGGCGCAGCATCGATTGCGCCAATGCGCGCGGCGACACGGTCGAGAACGCGCTCGATCCGCTCGAGATCGGCCAAGTCGGCGGTGATGCTCGCGACCGTCGGTGCCAACGAGCTGATGGTAAGGTCGCCGGACACGCCAGCCGGGACGTCGACCCTGCCCATGAGCTCCCGCAGCCGACCGACGGCCGCGCACACGGCCTGAGGTGCCGAGGTCCACTGATCGAGCGTGGCAAGCCACCGGTCGCGGTCGCTGAGCGCATCGAGATAGCGCGAGAGCGCCTGCTCGATGGTCGTGTCGGAGAGGCGGCTGAGCACGGTCGCGTCAGCGGTGCCCACGGGAGGCAGTGCACAGAGCGCTTCGGCGAGGGTAGTTGCTGCACCACGGCTGACGCGCGCGGCCCCGAGCCATTCGCGTTGTTCGTGCAACCACGAGCACAGCTGAAACAGTGCCTCGTACCAACCCGTCACCGCAGCACGCAGCAGCTGCTGCTCGGCCGGACTCAGAGGGTTCACCACGAACGCCCAGGGGGGCTGCGCAGGGTCCGCATACTCGCGCACCCTCTCGTAGGCGCTCGCGAGAACTCGACAGGCCTCGAGCGCGTCATTGAGGAGACCGTCGGACACATCGCGCACCTTCGCAAGCTGAACTGTTCCGAGCCACTCAGGCACAGCACCGAGGCGACGTCGTGCGTCTTGCTCACGCCACAGGATGTCGTGCAGTGTCCATGTAACCGCGCCAAACCGCGTGTTCAGCACCTGCGCATACACGTTGAGACGATGCTTGAGTCGTTTCAGTTCCTCCCGCTTCTCGGCGATCTCGTGCGGCCGTCCATCAGCCTGCAGCGCGATTCGGTCGGCGAGTGAGGCGATCACGTCCTTCCTGCGCGCCTTGGCGGAGTGGACCTCCAAGCAGAACCCTCCGAGACCAGCATCGTCGAGCCGGCTCTTCACGACGTTCAACGCTGCCATCTTCTCGGCGACGAAGAGCACGGACTTTCCGGCATGCATGCACGCTGCGATCACGTTGGTGATGGTTTGGCTCTTTCCCGTCCCCGGCGGACCGACGATGACGAGGTTTCGTCCGCGCACCACGTCCACCACGGCGGAGTGCTGACTGCTGTCCGCGTCGGCGATCGCGTACGGAACCGCGGCTTCGATCTCGGGAGAATCGACGTCGTAGATGGGAAGCGCATCGTCCACGGGGTCGTCCGATCCCGCCAAGAGCCGTGACACGATAGGATGCTTCGACAAGCTCGTAGACCACTGCCGTGGGTCCAGGTCGGAGTACATCACCAGACGCGCGAACGCGAAGATACCGATCGTGACGAACCGCCGGACGCGCCATCGCTGCTGTCGCGCGATCACTTGGCGAACCGACGCGAAGTATTCTCCTGGCTGTTATGCGCCGCGTAGGTTGACCTCGCAGGCGCCGATCCTGGTCCAGCTC
>CAYLME010000161.1:0-7475 GCA_964384585.1 uncultured Gemmatimonadaceae bacterium
TGTCGGGTAGTCGAAGAACTTCCACTCGAGACCGAAACGATCCTGCAGGTGCGCGCCGAGTGCGCGGACGCCGAACGTTTCCGTTGCGTAATGGCCGCCGTAGTAGACGTTGATCCCGCCTTCCGTCGCATCGAAGTACGTGTGATGCGCGCCTTCGCCGGTCACGAATGCGTCGAGGCCGGTTGCGATCGCATCTGCGATGCTGCTGCCGCCGCCACCGGTGATGACACCGATGCGGCGGATTCGCTCGGTGCCGCCGGGGATCAGGTGGACGCGGGCGCCGAGCAGATCATCCAGGCGAGCGGCCAGGGCCTCGCGCGTGATCTCGCATTCGCCCCAGACGCCGACGTCCATTCCCTGATACGGGCCGAACGTTCCGCGCATGTCGACGCCGATCTCGCGGGCCAGGATGTGGTTGTTGCCAACTTCTGGGTGCAGGTCGAGCGGGAGGTGTGCGGCGTACAGGGCGACGCCGTTCTCGATCAGGGGCCGGAGCCGGCGATACCGCCTGCCCGTCACCGCGCGGTTGCCGTCCCAGAACAGGCCGTGGTGCACGAGCAGGATGTCGCAGTCAGCAGATACGGCTGCGCGCACGGTTGCCTCGCTCGCATCCACCGCTACGCCGATCCGCCCTACGGTCCGTGTACCGTCCACCTGGAGGCCATTCAGCGCACCCGGGTAGTCGGGTATCTCGGCCACGCGAAGGTATCCGTCCAGGTACTCGGCCAGCTGCTGGATCGTCATCTCAGGGCCATCGTTTCCTGTTGATAACAGGGGGGTGCTTATCAACACCCTCATGTTAAAAAGTGACTCTGCACGTCAAAGTGCCGTATTTACAACGACTTAGGAGATTTCGACGTTTTGTGGAGAAGTCTGAGGCGTTCCGGGCGCCGGATGCGAAAATCGCGGTGTCGGAGGGATGCTCCGACGCCGCGATTTCGTTGTTTCGTGCCTTCGGGCATCACATGCCGGGCGTCGCCTCGATCCCGGGGCCGTTGCCCGCCGGCTTTGGCGCCGACTCGCCCGACATGGGACGGGCAGTGTGCGGTGCGCCAGCGCGCGCGACGTCGCCCGTGGTCACGTTGCCATTGACCTGGCCGCCCTCATCGAGCTTGATGCGGCGGGCGCGGATCTCACCCTGGATCTGGCAGGTCGCCTGGAGCTCGAGCCGGCTCTCGGCCGATACGGTGCCGGTGACCTTGCCGCCGATGATGGCATCCTGCGTCAGGATGTCACCCTCCACGACGCCGTCCTTGCTGACCACGACCGCCTTGCCGGCGCGGACGGTCCCCTTGATGTAGCCCTCGACACGCAGCGTCCCATCCGCCGTGCAGTCGCCATCCACGCGCATGCCGGGTCCGATGATCGAGATCACGCCATCGCGCGGTGTCTGTGGGCCGTTCGTTTCCTTGGCCATTTCGCCTTGATCCTTGCGTTGATTCCTGGATGACTTCCTGCCGATGATCGCCATGCTACGCGTTCAGGGTGCGACGAATCTTAACGGATCCACGGGTTTGCCGTCGCGGCGTACCTCGAAGTGCAGGTGCGGCGCCGATGAGCGGCCGCTGTTGCCGACGCGTGCAAGCGGTTGTCCGGCCTCCACGTTCGCACCCGCACTCACGAGCAGCGTGTCCGCGTGTCCGTAGAGCGACTGAACCCCGCCGCCGTGGTCGAGTACGACATAGTAGCCATATATGTCGTCCACGCCAGCAATACGAACCACGCCGCCCCCAGCCGCGCGAATCAGGCTACCGCGGTTCACGGCGACATCCACGCCGGGGTGGTCTCCGCCGTCGGTGACGCGCCGCGTGATGAAGCCGCGCGCATCCAGCGGCCACTGTCGAATCACACCTTCGATCATGGCCGCATCGTCACCCGTTCCCGCACTCGGCGTCGTCGTCCGGGCGCCGCTCCCGGTCGCAACGGTGTCCGGCGCGGGGCGTAACGGCGGCAGAATGGGCTGGCCGTCACCGGATGGCGCATCCGCACCGAGCAGCTGCCGCACGCGCTCGTACTGCGCCTCGACCTCGGCCAGGGTGCGCGCGAGCTCGGTGACCTGCGCCCGCTCCGCGTGCAGCCGCTCGTTCTCGCGCACGAGACCCGGCACACGGCCGGCCTGCGCAACGATCGGGAACCAGAGTGCGAGTACCAGCGCCACGGCCACGGCCACGGCGATGAACATGAGCAGGTAGAAGCGCAGGCGGCCGTAGGAAACTTCGTACGTGCGCGTCTCGAGATCGCCATGCGGGACGACGATGACGGTCAGCCGGCGTTCGTCAGCCACGCGCGCGCACTCCGATCTTCATCACGAGAGCCATCTTCAGCCTCAGGAAACCACGTCGAGGGCGGAACGCCCGGCGAGGATTTCGAAGAGCCGCTCGAAATCCTCGGCTCCGTAGAACGGAATTTCCAGCTTGCCCTTCATGCCCCTACCACGACGGATACGGACGTCGGTGCCGAGCGCCCGCTGCAGCTCTTCCTCGAGCTGCCTCTCCGTTGCATCGCGCTGCTTGTCGTTGCGGGGGCGGCGCCGGCTCGCGCCCTTCGTGCGCTGCACCTCGGCCTCGACGTCCCGCACGCTCCAGCCGTGCTCGACCGCCTGCCGTGCCAGGTCCGCGATCGCGCGATCACTGTCGACACCGAGCAGCGCGCGCGCATGGCCAGCCGAAAGGCGACCCTCGGCAACCAGGACACGGACGCTGGCGGGCAGCTGCAGCAGGCGGATCGCGTTGGCGACCGTCGAGCGGTCCTTGCCGACGACATCGGCGATCTGCTGCTGCGTCAGGGAAAATTCTTCACCGAGCCGCTGGTACGCCTCGGCCTCTTCCAGCGCATTGAGCTGGGCGCGCTGGATGTTCTCGACCAGCGCCAGCACCAGCATGGTCCGGTCATCGACGTCCCGCACGACGGCGGGAATTTCCGTCCAGCCCAGCCGTGTTGCGGCGCGCCAGCGCCGCTCGCCGGCAACGAGCTCCCAGCGCGCACCGCCCGGGCCCTCTGCCGGTCGCACCACGATCGGCTGGAGCAGACCGTTTGCCTCCAGCGACGCCGCCAGGTCCGCCAGCTCCTGCTCGGAGAACTCACGACGCGGCTGGTAGGCGTTCGGCCGGATCTCCGCGATGCGGAGCCGGCGTGACTCCGGCGCCTCCTGTGCCGCCACCCCGGTGATGTCCGCCGCTCCCTGCTCCCCCAGGTAGTCGCCCAGCAGCGCGCCCAGCCCCTTCCCCAGCCGCTTGCCCGACCGCTTGTCGTCGCGCGGTCGCTCGGCGCGGGGCGGGCCGCCCGCAGGCTCGGGCGTGCTCACGCGACACCTTCCGCGGCACGCGACGCTGCCTGCGCGGCGTCATGGGCAATGATCTCGCGGGCGAGCGCGAGGTAGCTCTGGGAGCCGGCGGAGAGCACGTCGTAGACAGCGATCGGCTTGCCGAAGCTGGGCGCCTCGGCCAGGCGAACGTTGCGCGGGATCACGCTGCTGAAGACCCGGCTGCCGAAGTACTCCTTCGCCTCGTCGGCGACCTGGCGCGAGAGGTTCAGGCGCTGGTCGAACATCGTGAGCAGCACCCCCTCGATCTGCAACGCCGGATTCAGGCTCTGCTGGACGAGGCGGATCGTATTGAGCAGCTGCGAGAGCCCTTCGAGCGCGTAGAACTCGCACTGGATCGGGATCAGCACCGTGTCGGCGGCCGCCAGCGTGTTCAGCGTGAGCAATCCGAGCGACGGCGGGCAGTCCACGAGCACGTAGTCGTAGGCCTCGCGGACGCTCGCGAGCGCATTGCGGAGCCGCAGCTCCCGTTCGTCCCCCTCGACCAGCTCGACCTCGGCGCCGACCAGGTCCTGGCTGGAGGGGATCACGTCGAGCAGCGGGAAGTGCATCGCCTTCATGACGGCGTCGTCTGCGGCTGTCGCACCGATCAGCACGTCATAGGTGGAACGCTCGACGCGGTTCTTGTCGATCCCCAGCCCGCTCGTGGCGTTTCCCTGCGGGTCCATATCGACGATGAGCGTGCGTCGCTCCGCGACGGCGAGCCCCGCGCCGAGGTTGATTGCGGTGGTCGTCTTGCCGACCCCGCCTTTCTGGTTGGCGATCGCGATGACGCGGGACATGCGCTCCATGATTCGGCTCAGTGTGGGGGCATCAATATAGACGTGTGCCCGGAACCGGTAAAGCACGTTTCACGTGAAACGGGCGTTGCCTAGCGCCTGGAACGGCTTTTTTGCCACAGAGGACACGGAGGGCACTGAGAACGGCGCTGAAGGCCTCGCGAGCTGGATACGCCGCGACTTCAGGGGAAACACTTTGCTGGGGGTTCGCGAGGTGTTTCACGTGAAACGCCTGGAACCACCCCCGGCACGGTGCCGGAGCGAGTGGATTCTGGACACGCCTGCTCGGGGAGGGTTCCTGTTTCACGTGAAACATCGTGCTTCAGGTGTATACGCAACGCGCATATTGCCTATCTCCAGGATCGCATATTGCGAAAGGTGCCGCAGCAGAACACTCTCCGCGCCTCTGCCACTCTGCGGCTCTGCGCGAAAAGAGGTAACCCGCCCGTCGCATGGGCACACCCCGGCACGCCCCACCGCCCTGCTCGAAAGGCCCGCACGGCTGGCGGAGAAGCGGGTTCTGGCGCTTCTTTCTACCGGCAGGGAGCGCTGCGGGCACGCGCACACGGTGAAAACTCCCGGAAAGGCGGTTGCGAGGTCGTGGATCGGATTCGGGTACTGATTACAGGCAGGGTGCAGGGCGTCGGCTACCGGGCGTGGGCCGTGACGCAGGCCAGCAAGCTCGAGGTCCGCGGCTGGATCCGGAACCGGGCCGATGGCGCCGTGGAAGCCGAGATTGCCGGCGACCCCGATGCGGTCGCGCGCATGCGCGACCTCCTCGCCCAGGGCCCACCGCTCGCGCGCGTCGATCGCCTGGTCGACGAGCAGCCGGGAGTCGAAACACTATCGGATACGTTCCATACCGTCTGGTAAGTCACTGCACCCCGCAGTTGAACATCAATCACGAGCATTTCGCGTTCACCGCAAATCGAAACGGACCGGGCACCCAGATGCTCGGTCCGTTTCTTCGTGTTCTCTGTGTTCTCTGTGGTTGAGAAAGAACTCACTTCCGGGACGCATGCCATTTCTTCCGCTCGCGCATCAGCTGAAACTGCTGCGGCAGCGACGCAATGTTCTGCGACACGTAGTACAGGTTCAGACCGGACGCGAAGCGGAAGAAGATCACCATCATGAAGATGGGCATGAAGTACATCATCATCTTCATCTGCGGGTTCTCGAGATGCGATGGTGTGGACTTCATCGTGATGAACTGCTGCAGGAACATCGTTGCGCCGAGCAGCACGGGCAGGATGTAGAGCGGATCGTAGCGTGAGAGATCCGGCAGCCAGAGGAACTCGACGCCGCGGAATTCGATCGTGCCCTGGAACACGAAGAAGAGTGCGATCAGCACGGGGAACGGGATCAGGAGCGGGAGACATCCGCCGAGCGGATTGAAGCCCTCCTTGTAGAGCTTCATCATCTCCCGCTGCATGACCTCCGGACTGTTCTTGTACTTCTCCTGGATCTCCTTGATGCGCGGCTGCATCTCCATGTTCTTGAGCTGCGCGCGCATCGAGCGTGCGTTGAGCGGCCAGAGGACGATGCGGATGATCACGCCGAACAGGATGAGTACCCAGCCGTAGCCGATGTTCAGGTTGTTGTGCAGCCACAGCAGCACCCACGTGACCGCGTGACCGATCGGCCGCAGGATCGGACGCAGCAGGCGCCACCCGTACGGGTTCACATCCTCGAGGCCGTTGCCGAATGCGGCGAGCCGGTCCGCGACCTGGGGGCCGACGTACACGTTGAACGAGACCGTGCCGTCGGATACCGCCGGCAGTGTCGCGACGATGTCTGCGGCGTTGTCGGCAGCAACCGGCTCGGCGCGTACGCCGCCGAACGGCAGGCTGCCTTCTGCACTCATCGCGGCGACGAGGAAGTACTTGCTCTTGACTGCGACCCATGTGAACGGGCCGTTGTGCGCGCGCGGCCGATCGACGGAGCGCAGGTTGACGCTCTCGATGCCTTCGCGCGTGCCGTTCATCACGTATGCGAGCGAATGGCGATCCTCTCTCGGATCGGCCTCATTGGAGCGCAGTGTGGACGGCAGGCCGAGCTGAAGCTGCGGCGCCTCCGCGAAGCCGCGCGTGAGCAGCGTCGCATGCAGCGTGTAGTCGTCGGGTGCGAGCGACCAGGTGAGCACGGCCTCGCGGCCGCCGTTGCGCCATGCGAAGCGCACGCGCTGCACACCGGCCGAGTCGTCAGCTGCCTCGAAGCGAAGCGGCACGCGCGCGGTCTGTCCGCCCTGCGCCACGACCAGCGCCGGATCGAGCAGGCTCTCACCCATGGGCGTGAGCTCAACGCGCTGTCCCTCGACGACGTCGTCGCCGAACGCCTCGTACTCGAGCAGTTCTGCGGAGACGACTGCGCCCTCACTGCTGAAGCCCAGGCGCAGCAGTGGTGTCTCTACCGCGACGGTGTCGAGCGCGGCCGCAACCGGCACTGCGGCCGTCGGCGTCGTATCACCGGCAACGGCACCGGGAGTCGTGTCCATCCCTGCCTGGAGGCTGTCCGCAGGAAGGACGGGGCTCGTATCCAGAGCGGACGGCGCACCGAGCGTGTCGATGGCCGTAAGACTGTCGGCGGGAAGATCGCCAGGCGCCGGTCGATCGGGCGCGAACAGCATGTTGGTGATGATCATGACGCCGATCATCAGGACTACTGCCAGCAGGAAACGTCCGCTTTCCATCTGTCTCTATTCGTCGGGCGAGGCGGTGGGCGGCCCCGCATCATCGGTCGTTGGCCGCGGTGCCGGTGGCACCGGGTCGTAGCCACTGCCGCCCCAGGGATGGCAGCGGAGCAGGCGCCGGGCGGCAAGCCAGCCGCCGCGCGCGGCGCCATGTACCTGCAGCGCCTCCACCGCATAGCTCGAGCAGCTCGGCACGTAGCGGCAGCTGGCAGGCAGCATCGGCGAGACGCCGCGCTGGTAGCCGCGGATCAGGAAGACGAGGCCGCGCGCGACAGGCGACGGTCGGTCCATCGTTCCAGCTCCTCGCGCAGCTCGACGAAGCGCGCGTCGTACGCCTCGCGCCGGGCGCGCACCAGCACGTCGAGTGCGAGACCGGCCTCTTCCAGCCGCGGCAGTACCTCCCGCCGCAGGATCTCACGCAGCCGCCGCTTCACGCGGTTGCGCCTGACGACGGTCTGCCGGTAGCGCGGGACGATAACGCCGACCCGCAGCAATGCAACGGGGGAAGCGGAGTCGAAGACGTCCAAGTGGGCCGTCCTGCTCCTCTTCCCCCGGCGTAGTACCGCCTGGATCTCGGTTCCGCGCGTCAACCGTCGCGCGCGCGGCAATCGCTGCCTGCCGCCACGGGACGCGCCCACCGGCCGACCGGTTACTTCTTGCCGATCGTGACGACGAGGCGCTTGCG
>CAYLME010000162.1:0-7441 GCA_964384585.1 uncultured Gemmatimonadaceae bacterium
CCTCGTGTGAAGTGCCGGCGCGCATGTCATGAATCACGAGTCGCGGCAGTGCGTTCGCGCGCTCGTACGCGAGCATGTGGTTCCGGAAGAGCTGCACGCCCTGCAGCATGACGTCGTCGCGATGCGGTATCACTTCCGTCCAGTTCGATTCCGACGCGTTCGCGACCGGCGCCTTCACCAGGCGGAAGTTGCGGCCGGTGTCGTTCACGCGGATGTAGAAGCTGTCGCCGTGATGATCGACGTCGTACTCGCGATCCTGCACGCGTGGCGCAACCTGCGTCCACTCGCCCGTCGGATCATTCGCGCGCAGGTACCGCACCTCGGACGTGGTCAGGCTGCCGATGTTCAGCAGCAGGTACTCGTCGCTGCCCGTACGGCCGACGTAGAGTCCGAAGCGCTCGTCGGGCTCCTCGTAGAGCAGCTCGTGGTTCGGCGTGCCGATCACGTGGCGGTAGAACTGGTACGCGCGCTTCGTGACAGGATGTTCGACCGTGTAGAAGAGCGTGCGGTTATCGTCTGCCCATGCGACACTGCGTACCCGCTCCGCGCGCGTGTCGAGCAGTTCGCCCGTGCGCAGGTCCTTCACGTGCAACACGTACTGCCGGTATCCCGTCGAGTCCGTAGCATAGGCGAGGAACTGAGCGTCGGGGCTCGGCTCGGTGTTGCCGACCGACATGAACTCCTGTCCAAGGGCGAGCGCGTTCACGTCGAGCATGACCTCCTCGGGCGCATCGAGCGAGCCATTCCTGCGCGCGAGCACCGGGTACTGCTTTCCCGCCTCGGTGCGCGAGTAGTAGAAGTAGCCGTTATCGCGATACGGCACCGACAGGTCCGTCTGCTTGATGCGACCGAGCATCTCCTCGTAGAGCGTCCCGCGCAGCCCGGCGAGCGGGGCGAGTACGGCTTCCGCATGGGCGTTCTCGGCCTCGAGATAGGCGCTCACCGCGGGGTCGCTCTTCTCGCGCAGCCAGAAGTAGTCGTCGCTGCGCACGTCGCCGTGCAGCGTATCGACGTGGGTGCGCTTCTCCGCGACGGGCGGCTGGAGCGCGGTCTGCTGTGCGGACAGCGGCAGCGGCGCGAGCGCCAGGGCCGCGATGACGACGAACGGGCGACTGCGATTCGGGTGTAAGGCGAACTGCATGAGTGGCTCTCCTTCCGGGGTCATCCCGGGAATATGTCGGTCTGGCGTCGCCCCCGCACGAGGTCACGAGGCGCCCGTGCGCCGCGCGCCGCGTGCTGCGCGCCGGAAAAGTCCCCGACGTGCCCCGGCCCCGGGCCCCCGGCCCTGGGCCCTGGGCCCCGGCCCATCTCACTGGCGTTGCGGTGGTGCGCCGCGCCGTCCTATCCTTGCCCGCCCTGTTCCGATCATTCCAGGAGACGTCGTTCCCGTGGACACAAACTCGTTAGAGTTCCTGAAGCGGTTGCTCGACACGCCGGCGCCGTCCGGCTTCGAGGCACCGGCCGCCGCCGTCTGGCGTGACGAAGCGGCGCGCATCGCTGACGACGTGCGCGCGGATGTCAGCGGCAACTCCGTCGCAGTGCTCAATCCCGACGGCAATCCGCGCGTCATGCTGGCCGGTCACATCGACGAGATCGGCATCATGGTCACTCACATCGACGACGATGGCTACCTGTATTTCGAGGGGATCGGCGGCTGGGATCCGCAGGTGCTGGTCGCGCAGCGCGTGATCGTGCTCACGCGGAAGGGCCCGGTCCACGGCGTGATCGGCAAGAAGCCGATCCACCTGATCAAGGGCGACGCGCGCGAGAAGGCGTCGAAGATCACGGATCTCTGGATCGACATCGGTGCGGGCAAGAAGGACCGCGCGCACGAGCGCGGTGTTCGCATCGGCGATCCGGGCGTGATCGACCAGAAGCTGCTCGAGCTGGACGACGACCTGATCGTCAGCCGCTCGATCGACAACCGTATCGGCGCGTTCGTCGTGCTCGAGGCGCTGCGGCTGCTCACGCAGGACCGGCCGGCCACCTCGGTCGCGGCGGTCGCGACCGCACAGGAGGAGATCGGCTACGCCGGCGGTGGTGCACGGACCAGCGCGTACACACTGGAGCCACACGTCGCGCTGGTTGTGGACGTGACGTTCGCCACCGACTCGCCCGACATGGAGAAGAAGGAACTGGGCGAGCACAAAGTCGGCGGCGGGCCCGTGCTGACGCGCGGTTCGGCGGCGCATACCGTGGTGTTCGAACGGCTGGTCGCCGCCGCGGAACGCGAGAACATCCCGTATACGATCAGTGCATCGCCTCGCTTCACGTCCACGGACGCGGATGCGATCTACCTGTCGCGGACGGGTGTGCCGACCGGCATCGTGTCGGTGCCGAACCGCTACATGCACTCGCCCAACGAGCTGGTCAGCCGGAAGGACCTGGATGCGGCCGCCAGGCTGATCGCGGCCTTCTGTCGCGACCTGTCCGGCGACGTGGACTTCGTGCCCCGCTGACGGTTATGTTCCCCGGCCCGGATGGTCTGCGCATCCGTCGTATCTACGACATCACGCAGCCGCTCGACGAACGCACTGCGGTGTGGCCGGGCGACCGCGAGATTTCGATGGACTGGACGATGCGGCGAGACCGCGGTGACAGCGTGAACGTCGCAGCGCTCTGCCTGACCGTGCACGCCGGCACGCACATGGACGGGCCGCTGCACTGCGCGGACGGCGGGGCAACCGCGGCGGACGCGCCGCTCGCGCACCTGATCGGCCGCGCGCGCGTGATCGATGCGCGTGGACACGAAGCGCTCGACGTCGATCTGCTGGACGGCATCGATGCAGGCACGGAGGAGCGGCTGCTCTTTCGCTGCTTCGAGCAGTTCGTCCCGGGCCGGTTCCCGGATCCGTTCCCGGCGCTCACGCCGGCACTGGCGCGTGCATGCGCGGACGCCGGTGTGAAGCTGGTCGCGACCGAGTCGCCCTCTGTCGACCGGTTCGATTCGAAGACGCTCGAGTCGCACCGGCTGCTGCAGGCAGGCGACGTCGTGATCATCGAGAACGTCGTGCTGAGCGCCGTGCCGGCGGGACAGTACTCGCTCGTGGCACTGCCACTGCGGCTGAGCGACGCGGACAGTGCGCCGTTGCGCGCAGTCCTGCTCGAACTGATGTAGGAGAAGCAGCGAAGCAGACCAGGTAGATGTACCACGAACGAGCCGCGAACGCGTGGTTCGCCCGAAGTTCCCAGGCCCCGGGCCCACGGCCCCGGGCCCGCAGCACCAAACCGCCGGTCTGCGCTGCGGCGCGCACCCGGCCAGACAACACCAGGCGCCGTACAATCCGCCCGCCCTGTTGTGGCGGGCAGCAAAACAAAGGTTCGTCCCGATGGTTGATGCAGGTCAGATGGTCAGGAAGATCCAGGAAATGCGCGACGGGGGGTACCTCTCGGACGCGATCCTGCGCGAGACGGTGAAGCAGATCAAGGCGTCGGAGTCCAGCTACAACTTCGTCGGTGTCTACCTGTTCAACGAGGCGGACAACGAGCTGTGGCTGCACAATTACATGGGCGAGGGCACGGATCACGCGAAGATCCCGGTGGGGACGGGCGTGTGCGGCACGGCCGTCGCCGAGAAGGCGAACCAGAACGTGCCCGACGTCACCGCGATCGACAACTACCTGGCGTGCAGCCCGCGCACGAAGTCGGAGCTGGTCGTGCTGATCCGCGCCGGCGACGAGATCTTCGGGCAGGTGGACATCGACTGCCGCCAGAAGGACTGCTTCGCGAAGAGCAAGCAGGAGAGCCTCGAGCTGATCGCGGACAAGCTGGCCGAGGTGTTCGTCGCTGAGCGGAACTAGCATTTGTCCGCCGAGGTCCCGCGCCCCGCGGGACCTCGGCTGCCCGCACCTGGTGAGGCCGGCATCGCATGCCGGTGCCGGCCTCTCCGCAGTATGCACCGACATGCGGGTGCGCTCATTCCGTCATATACGGACCCTCCGAACCGGACGGTCCGGCGCACCGGAACGCTGATGCTGCGCACGCTGCTCGCGCCCAACGCCTCCGTGATGACGCTCGACGGCACGCGGACCTTCGTCGTCGGGAACGAGCGCGTCGCGATCATCGATCCCGGTCCTGACGATCCCGCACACCTCGAGCGCCTGGCGGCGGCCACAGCCGACGCGCACTCCGTCATCCTGCTCACCCATCAGCATCCCGATCACGCCGCAGGCGCTCGACGGCTCTCCGGCATGCTCGGCGCCGAGGTGCTCAGCCAGGCGGCCGGCACGCTCGGCGCCGGCATGGACGTGCCGACGGACGCGGGCACGCTGCACGTGCTGCCGACACCCGGCCACACTCCGGACCACATCGCGCTGCACTGGCCGGAGCAGAAGGCTATCTTCGTGGGGGACCTCATGATGGGTGGTCTCGACACGGCGCTGGTCGCGCCGTCCGAAGGAGGCAGCCTGGAGCAGTACCTGGACTCGCTGGCGCGGCTGGGCGGGCTGGGTGCGCGGATCCTGTATCCTACTCACGGACCTGAGTTTACGGATCCGGAGGCCGCGTTCGAGCGGTATCGTGCACACCGGCTGAGGCGGCTGGAACAGGTGCGGAGCGCGCTGGCCGCCGGGATCAGCGACCGCGATGCGCTGGTGACGGCCGTGTACGGCGATGCCGTGCCGCCCGCGCTGCGCGACTGGACGCGCTCGACGCTCGAGGCGTACCTGGACTACCTGGGCCTGGGGAGCGGATGAGCAGCGTGGAACGGACGCAGACGGCGGCGCGTGATGCAGCCGGCCAGCAACGCGGCGCGGCGGGCGCGACCGCGCGGCTTGCGCTGCCGGAGGACGTCGCCGGCCGGCTGCGCGAGATCGTCGGCGAGTCGAGCCTGATCCTGGATCCGGGTGCGCTGCTCGTCTACGAGTCGGACGGGCTGACGGCGTATCGCGAGCGGCCGTGCGCGGTGGTCGCGCCGCATGACACGGCGGAGACCGCCGCGGTGATCGGCGTGCTGCGCGAGGCGCGGCTGCCGTGGGTTGCGCGCGGTGCGGGTACGGGGCTGTCCGGCGGAGCGCTCGCGCTGAACGGTGCGGTGCTCGTCTCCACCGCGAAGATGGATCGCATCCTGGAGATGGACGCGGCAAACGGGCGTGCGCGTGTGCAGCCCGGCGTCGTGAACGTGGAGCTGACGCGCCAGGCGACGCCGCACGGCCTGTACTACGCGCCCGATCCCAGCTCACAGACCGCGTGCACCGTCGGCGGCAACGTCGCGGAGAATGCGGGTGGCCCGCACTGCCTCAAGTACGGTGTCACGCTCAATCACATCCTCGGTGTGACCGTCGTGCTGCCGACGGGCGACGTGGTCGAGTTGGGCGGTGCCGGCCGCGAGGGCGGCTACGACCTGCTCGGCCTGTTCATCGGCAGTGAGGGCACGTTCGGGATCGCTACCGAGATCGAGGTGCGGCTCGAGCCGTTGCCGGAGCAGGTGCGCACACTGCTCGCGCTCTTCGAACGCATCGATGATGCAACGCAGACCGTGAGCGCGATCATCGCCGAAGGGCTGCTGCCCGCCGCGCTCGAGATGGTGGACCAGCAGGCGATCGTGGCCGTCGAGGCCAGCATCTACGCCGCGGGCATGCCGACCGATGTCGCAGGCGCGCTGGTGATCGAGTTCGACGGCGCGGCCGCGGCCGTCGAGGAAGACGTGCAGCGCGCACTCGCGATCTGCAACGCGCACCATGCACGCGAGGTGCGCATCGCACACGACGACGCCGAGCGGCAGAAGCTGTGGCACGCGCGCAAGAAGGCGTTCGGCGCAATGGGTCGCCTGGCGCCGGACATCCTGGTGCAGGACGCCGTCGTGCCACGCAGCCGCCTGCCCGAAGCCCTCGCCGCATGCTATCGCATCGCGGAGCAGTACGACCTCGTGCTCTGCAACACGTTCCACGCAGGCGACGGCAACCTGCACCCGACGATCCCGTTCGACAGACGCGATCCGGACCTCGTCGCACGCGTCGAGAAGGCATCGAAGGCCATGATGCAGGCATGCGTGGACGTGGGCGGCACGATCACGGGTGAACACGGCGTCGGCATCGACAAGCGCGCCTACATGGAGCTGATCTTCGACGACGACACACTCGAATGCATGTGCGCGATCCGTCGTGTATTCGATCCGACAGGACTGGCGAACCAGACGAAGATCCTGCCGGTGCGCGTGTGCCGCGAATGGGCGGGCCCCGGCACGCACGTCCATGCGGAGACGCTCCCGTGATCGAGCGGGCGCATGACGCGCACGGGCTGCACGGCGACGACGCGATGCTGGACGCCCTGCGACGCGCGGCCGGCGCGGACGCCGCAGCATCGCCGGAGGCCGGCGCGTGGACCGTGCACGGCGCGACGCCGCGCGCGATCGTGTCACCGAAGGACGCGGACGGTGTGGCGGCCGTGCTCGCACTCTGCAGCGCCGAAGGCTGGAGCGTCGAGCCGGCCGGTGCCGGGACCTGGCTGGATCACGGGCGGGCACCGGCGCGGCCCGCCGATATCATTCTCTCGACCCGGCGCATGGATACACGCATCGAGAGCGAGCCGGCCGACCTGGTGGTCGGCGCGGATGCGGGTGTGCGCATCGACGCATTGCAGGAGCGCCTCGCCGCGAACGGGCAGGAACTCACCCTCGACCCACCGCATCATCCGGATGCCACGGTCGGGGCCATGATCGCACTCGCATCGGCAGGCCCGCTGCGCGCCTCCGCAGGCACACCGCGTGACCACGTGCTCGGCATCGAGGCCGTGTCCGGCGACGGAAGGCGACTCCGCTTCGGCGGGCGCGTCGTCAAGAACGTCGCCGGCTACGACGCCGTCCGCCTGCTCACGGGCAGCCGCGGTACGCTCGGCGTCATTACCAGCGTCTGGTTGCGGGTTCGCGCCCGTCCGGTCGCCGAACGCTCGCTGGCGGTGGCTGGCGACCTGGATGCGCTGCTGGAAGCGCTTGCGGGACCGGACTATGCGAACACCGCTGCGAAGGAGCTGCTGGGCCCGGCGACGGCGGCCGCACTGGGACTGGCGCGGCAGTGGACGCTGGCCGTGCGCCTGCGCGGTGGGCGCGCGGAGCTCGGGGACGCAGTCGCACGAATCGCGGGAACCACTGCAGGACTTGAAGTTAGAGATCTGGCCATGCCGGCGTGGGCGGGCCTCGCACGGCTCGAGACGGCGGCGCGGCCGATGGTCCGGGTCGCCGGCCTGGCCTCGGACCTGGACGCGACCCTGGACCGGTGCAGCCAATGTATCTCCGCGTCCGACAACACGTTGGACGACTGGCACATCGCCGCGCACGCGGCGGGCGGGATCGTGCGGATGTGGCCGCTCGCGCCCGGAAACGACCTCGGGCCCGCAGTCGCAGCACTGCGTCGCGAGACCGAAGCCGCCGGCGGGACGGTGCTGCTGGAGCGTGCGTCACCGGAGCTGCAGGCGGCGGTGCCTGCGCGCAGCCTGGACGACGCGG
>CAYLME010000163.1:0-7428 GCA_964384585.1 uncultured Gemmatimonadaceae bacterium
CAAGGAAGTCGTCGCGCGGGCGATCCACGAGATGAGCGCACGGCGGCGCGGCCCTTTCCTGGCGCTCAATGCCGCGGCGATTCCGAGCGAACTGGTCGAGAGCGAGCTGTTCGGCCACGAGCAGGGTGCATTCACGGGTGCAACGCGCACGCGTGAGGGCTGCTTCGAGATGGCAAAGGGCGGCACGCTGTTCCTGGACGAGATCGCCGAGATGCCGGTTCATCTGCAGCCCAAGCTGCTGCGCGTGCTGGAGGAGGGCAGTGCGCGTCGCATCGGCGGCTCGCGCGAGATCACCTTCGACGTGCGGGTCATCGCAGCGACGAATCGTGACCCGGTCGCGGCCGTGCGCGACGGCAGCCTGCGCGAGGACCTGTTCTACCGGATGAACGTGTTCTCCGTCGTGCTGCCCCCGCTGCGCGAGCGGAACGGCGACATCCCGCTGCTCGTGCAGTACTTCATCGGCGAGTTCAGTGCGAAGCACGGGGTGGATGTGCACGGCGTGCGCGGCGCGGCGCTCGAGATGCTGCGTGCCGCGCCCTGGCCCGGCAACGTGCGCGAGCTGCGCAACGTCATCGAGCGGGCGGTGATCATCGCGCGCACGGGCTGGATCGAGCCGCGTCACCTGCCGCCGTACCTCCGCAACGAAAGTGTCGGCGATGGCAGCATCAGGCTGCGCCCGGGTGTGACGCTGGCCGAGGCCGAGCGTACGCTCATCCTCGAGACGCTCGCGCGCGTGGGCAACAACAAGGCAGCCGCGGCCCGCGAGCTCGGCGTTGACGTCAAGACCGTGCGTAACAAGCTGCGGGCGTACGGCCATGCCTAGGCGTATGAGTGTCGGTGCGCGACTGGCCGCCGCGTTCGCCGTGCACGTTGCCATTCTGATCGGCCTGCTCGTCTTCCACACCGGCACGATCCGCGAGAGCGTGCGCGCCGGTCAGGAGATGGCCGAGACGTCCGCTCGCCTGCATGCCAGCGCCAACGAGACTGTCGCGCGCATCGATCAGCTGCAGGAGACGCTGAGCAAGTACGTAGTGACCGCGGACAGTGGTTACCTGGAGAAGTTCGCGCAGCTTGGCAGCGCGTTCGCGACGTCGTTCGATCAGCTCGCCGCACAGCCGCTCGATCCCCGTGAGCGCAGTGCGCTGGGTGGCATGGTGCAGGCCTGGCAGCAATTCCACCAGCGCGCCCGGCCGCTGAGCAGCAACGTGATCGACGGTGCGTCGCTCGCGGATTCGGCGCACGCGCTGGGGCCGTTGTTCACGGTGTTGTATCAGCGCGCGGGCGCGCTCGAGGCTGCGTCCCAGGAAGTGCTGACCGACCGGCTGGCGGCGTCTGCGGCGTCGGCGGCCCGTGCGGAGCGCGTGTCGTGGGCGGCCGCCGCGCTCGCCCTGCTGCTCAGCATCCTGGTGCCCGGTGTGTTCGTGCGCTCGATATCACGGGATCTGCGTGCACTGCAGGCCGGCACGCGGGCGGTTGCGCGCGGCGACTTCGAACATCGTCTGCCGGACGGCTCGACGCGCGAGTTCGCGCAGCTGGCCAGCGACTTCAACACGATGACCCACCGGCTCGGTGAACTGGACGCCATGCAGCGGGAGTTCCTGTCGCGGGTGTCGCACGACCTCAAGACACCACTCGCTTCGATGCGGGAAACCGTGAACGCGCTGCTCGACGAGATCGCGGCGCCGCTTACGCCGCAGCAGCGGACACTGCTGCAGTTGAACCACGAGAGCGGCGAGCGGCTGGCCGCGATGATTGCCAAGCTGCTGCACATGTCCGCGCTGGAGGCCGGTACGCCGGCGGTACTGGCCACGCACGACGTCGGCACCCTCGCGCGCACCGCGACACGGTCCGCTGCCGTCGCCGGCCGGGAGCGGGACATCCGCGTGCACGTCCATGCCGATGACCACGCATTCGTGCGCTGCGACGCTGAGCGTCTGCGCCAGCTCCTGGACAACCTGCTCGAGAACGCGCTCAAGTTCTCGCCGCGCGGTGGCAGTGTCCATGTACGCGTGCGCGCGGGCGAGGACATCGTTATAACGGTTCGCGACGAGGGTCCCGGTGTGCCGGAGGATGCACGCGAGCGGATCTTCGAGCGCTTCTACCAGACGAAGCACGGTCGCAGCGTGCCTGGCCGTGGCGTCGGACTGGGTCTCACGATCTGCCGGGAGATCGCGCACCTGCACGGTGGGACGATCAGCGTCGATTCCTGCGCGGGCGGCGGCGCTGAATTCCGTGTGCGCCTGCCCGCAGCATCGGTCAGTGCGGCGCGGCCAGCACGGGCGGAGGTACTCGTATGATCGGCCGCAGGGCGCATGGCATCCGCGTGCATGCCGCTGTGGCGGCCATCATCGTCTTCGCAGCAGCGGGATGCAGCAGCGTGTTCGAGCGCTCCTTCAATGCCGGGCGCTATGACGAGGCGATTCGCGCGTTCGCCGCTGATTCCGCGCTTCACAGCCAGCCGGGCGCGCTCTATCGTGCTGCGCTGGCCTACGCGACGCCCGGTCACGCCGCGCATGATCCGGCGCGTGCACGCGATCTGCTCGGCTCACTGCTGCAGAGATTCCCGGGCAGCAGCAATCACCGGGAGGCAGTCACTCTCTTCAACCTCCTCGAAAGTGCGGATCGCCTGGAGCGCGACGGCGCGCGCATCGAGTCCGAGCTCGACAGCCTCCGGCAGCGCGTCGTGGCACTCGAGCGGCGGCTGACAGAGCAGGAGGCGACGCGCATCGCGGTCGCGAGCACAAACGCGGTATTGCGCGATTCGCTCGATCGCGCACAGCGCATGCTGCGCGTCCGCGAGGCACAGATGCGCGCCCTGCAGGACGAGTTGCGCGGACTCAAGCAGATCGACCTGCGACCGATCGCTCCGGATACGACCGGCCGCTGACGCGACCGCAGCACACGCGAAACGGCCGGCCGTGGTGACATCCACGACCGGCCGAACGTGTCAGGTGCTCCCGGTGATGCCTGCGGCGCGATCGCGCCGGCAGCCTCCGATGCTCCGCCGTGAGCAGCTGGACGAGCGCCTACCGCGAAGGCGGCGGCGTCGCCGGCAGCACCGCGATCGTGCCGTCGCATGAACCATCCTCGCCCTTCAGCGATATGGCCCAGTCTCCGGCCAGGGCGGCACTCGTGTCCAGCGTCAGCGCGAAGCTGAGTGGCGTCTCCGTATCGGGCGTCGCCGATACGATCTTGATCCCGCTCTCCGATGCGATCTCCGCACGAACGGTCTCGCCGATGGCGCGCGTGAACGCCGCGTGCACTGTGATCGGCTCCGCGTTCACCGGGACGCTCGCAGCGTCGACCACGATCTCGCACTTCTCGGGTGCCGGCGCTTCCGGCGCGGGGGCCGGCGCGGGCGCAGGCTCCGGGGCGGGCGCAGGCTCTGGTGCGGGCACGGGTGCGGGCTGCGGTGCGGGCTGTGGTGTCGGCTCCTGGGCCGCAGCCGCCGACGCCGTGATGAAGCCGAACGCGAGCGCAAGCGCGAACCGCGCGGGGTGCCTGAGTTGCAGACGCATGCTGTACTCTCCTCTGCTGAATGACGCAAATGCCACCATTCCGGTGCGCCCGGCCTGTATGCAACTGCTGGCCCGTCCGCTCGCAGCATGATATCTTGCACTACCACAAGGAATTACGGCGGATCGCGCCACACTGGCCGCCGCCGCGGAAGCAGGGAACGGGGAAATTTTCCCTGCTGCGTGCCGCAGCAGTCCGCTTCCGGCGGGTGATGCCGGATGGGAGCGGACGGCTGCCCACAACGGTCGCAGAGCAGACATGAATCGCGAACAGCTGCGCGCACTCCTCGACGAGGTAGCCGCCGGCCGCACGGATGCGGCAGCGGCCTTCGAGCGCATGAGCTGGTCGCCCGTCGAGGCGGTCGGCCCGGACGCGTACGCGCGGCTCGATCATCATCGCCTGCTCCGCAACGGCATGCCCGAGGTCGTGTTCGGTGAGGGCAAGACAACCGGCCAGATCGTCGAGATCTGCGGTCGGCTCGCCGAGCGCGGCGGGTTCCTCGCCACGCGCCTCGATACAGCGACACAGCAGGCGATCCGCGATGCGTTCCCGGCAGCGGACGTGAACGAGCTCGGCCGCATTGCACACCTCCGGTCAGCGAGCGCGCCACAGCCAGGCGACGATTTCATCCTCGTCGCTTCCGCGGGCACGAGTGACCTGCCCGTTGCAGAAGAGGCCGCAGTCACCGCGGCCGCATTCGGCAATCGCGTCGAGCGGCTCTACGACGTCGGCGTCGCAGGGCTCCATCGCCTGCTGAACGAATCGGCGGTGCTGCAGCGCGCACGCGTCGTGATCGTCGTTGCCGGCATGGAAGGGGCGCTGCCGTCCGTGGTCGGCGGTCTCGTGCGGGCGCCGGTCATTGCTGTGCCGACGAGCGTGGGCTACGGCGCTGCGTTCGGCGGCGTCGCTGCGCTGCTCGGAATGCTGAACAGTTGCGCAGCAGGTATCACGGTCGTGAACATCGACAACGGGTTCGGCGCCGCGTGCGCCGCCACCCGCATCGCCCAGGTCACAGCACCCGGCACCGGACACCCGTGAAGCGGTCCAGCATCGAAGGGGCGGATGTTCGCCTGATTGCCGGCGGCGCGCTCGTCTACGTGCTGCTGCTGGCTAGCGGCTCGCTCGCATCACCGCTGCTGCCGCTCGCATCCGTCTGGCTCTTCCATGCGGCGCTGGACGCGGAGCGACGTCGGGCACTCGCGTTCTTCGCGGGCGCAGCACTGCTGCTCCTCGCAACGGAGGCAATCCGCGAAACGCTCGGCTGGCGCGACGCGGCCGCACTGACGGCCGTGATCGCGGCCGCATGGCTGCCACTGCAGATCCTGCGGCTGCGTGCGACGCGCGATTCGCGCCGGCTCGCACACCTCGATCGCATACTTGCCGAGGTGGACGCACCCGAGCGCCCCACGCCGGAAGCCGTCGCGCTCATGCACCTGCGCGATCTCGAGGACACCCTCCACGACCTCGCCGCTCGCGTGCAGGCGCGCAGGGTCATCCTCTGGCGCGTCGAGCGCGCCGCCGGCCTCGCGCGCGCCGTCGCCACCTCGGGGGGACCGCAGCCAGGTGCGCCCGTCACGTTGCGCGGCTCACCGCTCGGATGGGTGTGGGAGGAGGGCGTGCAGATGCAGATCGAGCCGGCCCCGCACTGGGCCGCAGCGGACGCGCTCGTCGTGGCGGCGCGACTGCGCGCCGAAGGACAGGACGGCGCCGTGCTGACCTACGAGTTCGGCAGTGACCAGCAACGGCCTCCGGCCGATCGGCTCGACGCCGCCGCCGTTACCGTGCGGACCGTTCTGGACACGCACGAGCTGCAGGTCGCAGCCGTCGGAGACCGACGTCGGCTCGACCGCCTCATGGAAGCGTTGCGCAGGGTCCCCGCCGAGCCGGATCTCGACGCCGTCGCGCGCGAGCTGCTGCAGGCGGCGCGCAGCCTCGTCCACACGACAGGCGGCGCGATCGCGGTGCAGGAAGGTGAGACGGCACGCGTACTGGTCTGCGACAGCAGCGACGGCGGACCGGAATCCGGCCGGACGACGGTCAGCATCGATTCCGAGATGGCAATCGCCGCGCGCGCGGAAAGCCGGATCGTGCGCGAGGACCGGCCGCGCAACGCACCGCCCGTCGCATCCCGTGAGGAGCGCTGGGTCTATCCGCCGCGCGCGCTCGTCACCATCCCGCTGATGACACCGTCCGGCGTGGCCGGCCTGCTCGCGCTCTGGACCAGCGAGGCCTCCCGCTTCGACGAGCCCAGCATCGAGCTGGTCGAGGCGGCCACGCCATACTTCGCACTCGTGCTCAACCACGCGCGCCAGTACGGCGTAGCACGCGAGCGCGCCGAGCGCGATCCGCTCACGAAGCTGCGCAATCGCCGCGCGTTCGACGCGGCACTCGACGCCGAGAGCGCGCGCTTCCAGCGCTACGAACGTCCGCTGTCCGTGCTGCTCGTCGATCTCGATCACTTCAAGCAGATCAACGACACACACGGTCATGAGGCCGGCGACGCCGTGCTCCAGCTCGTCGCTCGCACGCTCGAGCACGAGCTGCGTGACAACGACATCCCCGCCCGCTTCGGCGGGGAGGAGTTCGTGGTGCTGCTGCCGGAGACGGATCGGCGCCACGCGCAGGACGCCGCCGAGCGTCTGCGCCACGCGATCGAAGGTCTCGTGTTCGACTGGCAGGGCAGGGCGATCGCGATCCGCGCATCGATCGGCGTCGCGTCCGTGCCGGAATGCGCGAGCACCCCGCGCGACCTGGTGGGTGCGGCGGACGAAGCTCTTTATGCCGCCAAGAAGAACGGCCGGAACCAGGTACGCGTGGCCCCCGTGAAGCGGCGCTACGAGCCGAAACAGGGCGGGTGAGAGGCGACGGGCTAATCCGTTGTGGATACATGGGTTAGGTACCCCGACCGGAAGCGGATCCACTTGCTTTCCGGGCCGGAATCCGGTAGTTTGCTGTTGCAGGGGCCGACCTGGTTTCGACGTGTCTGGTGAAGTCGGCGCTGCGTGCCGAGGTGGCCGTCACCTCGTAAATCAGCGGCAACATTTCACAAATGCCAACGATAACCTGGCACTGGCTGCGTAACTAAACCTTACGCACCTGTCTCCGGATCGACCCGGCCCGAGGTGGGCCCGGAGGCAACGATGAATCGGGCTGGTCCATGTGTTGGCACCGTCGCGCATGGATGAGAACCAACGGCGCTGGTCCGGGAGAGGCCGTCCGCGAGCCGACGACCGGATGAGACGGGAAGAGCGGAACACGCACGTAGACGCGCTGAAGGATCCATTCGCGGACGCGGGTTCGATTCCCGCCGGCTCCATTCTTCGGAGAGTGTCCGAATCCCAGAAAAATGGCGGAGTGACGCTGCCAAGCTCACTCCGCTGTTTTGCTTTGTGAGGTGGTTTCAGGACGATTCGCACACAGGTAGCACACAGGCTTGGTGTTGACAGCGCCGCCTCGTTCGGCGGTGAGCGTGCAGGCTGCGGCTATTTCGTCGTGCGGGCCAAATTCTCGCATTGTGTCGAGTTCCCGTGGACCGATGTAACTCTACATGCCAACTGGCGCGCTCTCGCCGATAACGCAGGCATGATGGAGTGCCGACCCCGACCTCAGCGTGGTCTCCTATGACCGCTCCAGGCGCAATCATAGAGAGGTGTCCGATCAGCGCTCCCTCCCCGATCCGCACCTCGTCGACAAGGATGGTTCCGTCATGCAGGCACATGTTCGTACCGAGGGTGGCCCGATTGGGAACTTGGGCGCACTCCCCGATCTCCAGGGGAAGGTTGCGGATCCAAGTATCGGGATAGACCGTGTGTCCCTCTGTATCCGAACAATTGGAAACACGGTCCGCTTGAAGGGACGGACCATCAGGATCGCATGGTAGATCGGCCTGCAATACTAGACCGAAGTCAGGCA
>CAYLME010000164.1:0-7388 GCA_964384585.1 uncultured Gemmatimonadaceae bacterium
GCTACGCTCCGGCCCGGCAGCCTTGCACCGCGCCCGCGCCACGTGGCATTTTTGGACCTGCCCCGGAACATCGTTCATTCCAGTGCCGCAGCCGTATCCGGCAGGATTGGCAGTATGAGGACGATTCTCCTGGTCGACGATCAGCTCCAGCTGCTCGGTATCCACCGCCTTTATCTCGAGAACCACGGCTATCGGGTCCTCACGGCAGAGTCGGGCGAGAGCGCACTCGAAGTCGTGCGACGCCAGCTTCCGGATCTGATCCTCCTCGACCATTCTCTCCCTGGCCGTACCGGCGCAGAGATCGCGGCGGAGCTGAAGGGCGACGCTGCACTGCGCAGGATTCCGATCGTGATGATGACCGCGCATACCTACGGTGCCGTGGGCCGTCGCGCACGAGATGCCGGCGTGGACGGTTTCCTCTCGAAACCCTGCGATCCGCACCGCGTGCTGCAGGAGGTCCAGCGCTACCTCGCCGCCTGACGACCACCCCTGCCCCGGAATCGGCGGCCCCGCTATACTTGAGGGCTGTCACTCAAACGTTTTGCCGGGGGCCGCGTGCAGCTCGACAGAATCCGCAACTTCTGTATCGTCGCGCATATCGATCACGGTAAGTCTACGCTGGCCGACCGACTGCTCGAGCAGACGGCCACGTTCACACAGCGTGAGATGGCATCGCAGGTGCTCGACAGCCTTGATCTCGAGCGCGAGCGCGGTATCACCATCAAGCTGCACGCCGTGCGGATGCTGCACCGTGCGAACGACGGTGAGACGTACGAGCTGAACCTGATCGACACACCGGGACACGTGGACTTCACGTACGAGGTCTCGCGTTCGCTCGCCGCGTGTGAGGGTGCGATCCTCGTCGTCGATGCGAGCCAGGGCGTGCAGGCGCAGACGCTCTCGAATCTTTTCCTCGCCCTCGACGCCGGTCTCGAGATCATCCCCGTCCTGAACAAGATCGACCTGCCCGGCGCAGAGCCGGAACGTCGCCGCGACGAACTCGTCGAGTTGCTCGGCGTCGATCCCGACGAGGTGCTGTCGGTCTCCGCCAAGGAAGGCACCGGCATCGATGCCCTGCTCGAAGCCGTCGTGCAGCGCGTGCCGCCGCCGAAGGGCGACCGGAATGCACCGCTGCGCGCACTGATCTTCGACTCGTACTACGATCGCTACCAGGGTGCGATTCCTACGGTGCGTGTGGTGGACGGCGTACTGAAGAAGGGCATGCGCATCACGTTCGGCGCAGCCGAGGGCGTGTATCCCGTTGATGAAGTGGGCTACCTGCGCGTGGGCCGCTTCCCGACGGACTCGCTCGGACCGGGCCAGGTCGGTTATGTCCTCGCCGGCATCAAGCGCGTCAGTGATACGCGCTCCGGCGACACGATCATCGACGCCGACAATCGGGCGACCGAGTTGCTGCCGGGATACCGCGAAGTCAAGCCGATGGTGTTCAGCGGTCTCTATCCGAGCGATGCCGACCAGTACGAAGAGCTGCGTGACGCACTCGAGAAGCTGAAGCTGAATGACGCCTCGCTCTTCTACGAGCCCGAGGTCTCCACTGCGCTCGGCTTCGGGTTCCGCTGCGGATTCCTCGGCCTGCTGCACATGGAGATCGTGCAGGAGCGTCTCGAGCGCGAGTTCGATCTCGATCTCGTCACGACCGTGCCGAACGTGAAGTACCATCTCCAGATGTCGGACGGCTCACGCATCGAGATCGAGAATCCCAGTGCAATGCCCGATCTCACGAAGATCGACGACATCCTGGAGCCGTACGTGCGCGCGCGCATCGTCGCGCCGTCGGAGTACATCGGCAACGTTCAGAAGCTCTGCCATGAGCGCCGCGGCGAGTTCCGGGAAATGCACTACCTCGACCAGACACGTGTCGAGTTCGTCTACGACCTGCCGCTGGCCGAGATCGTGCTCGACTTCTACGACAAGCTGAAGGGCGGCACGCGCGGCTATGCGTCGCTCGACTGGGAGTTCCTCGAGTACCGGCCGAATGACCTGGTCCGGCTCGACATGATGATCAACGGCGATGCGATCGATGCCTTCAGTGTGATCATCCACCGTGACAAGGCGTACGAGTGGGGCCGCGCAATGGCCGAGAAGCTGCGCGAGCTGATCCCGCGGCAGATGTTCGAGGTCGCGATCCAGGCATCCATCGGCGGCCGCATCATCGCACGCGAGTCGATCCGCGCCATGCGCAAGAACGTCACGGCCAAGTGCTACGGCGGTGACATCACCAGAAAGCGCAAGCTTCTCGAGAAGCAGAAGGAAGGGAAGAAGCGCATGAAGCAGGTCGGCAGTGTCGAGATCCCGCAGGAGGCGTTCCTGGCAGTGCTGAAGGTAGGGGAGTGATCAGCTAGCCGGCGGTTGCCACCCTTCGATCACGTCGTCGTAGATCCGCTCCAGCAGCGCGGTCTGGCGTGCGATCGAGAACTCATCGAGTGCGAACGTGCGCGCGGCCGCTGACATCCGCGAACGCAGTGCTTCGTCCAGCAGCACCCGGGAGATCCTGTCCGCGAGGCCCGTCTCGTCCCCCGGCTCGACGATGAAGCCGGTCTCCCCGTCGCGGACCCCATCCGCGCTGCCACCTGACGGGAACGCGACGACCGGCAGCCCGGTTGCGAGCGCTTCCATGATCGTGACCGGCAGACCTTCGGCATCGCCCGTTCCGGTGACGACGCTCGGCGCCGCGAGCACGTGCGAGCTCTGCATCCATCCACGCACTTCGTCCGGCGTCTGTACACCGGTAAAACGAGGCGACAGGCCGAGCGATGCGGCGAGCGCCTCGTGCTGCGCGCGCAACTTTCCATCCCCCACGATCACGAGTTCCGCATTCGGCACGCGTGCAAGCACCGCAGGGAATGCACGCAACAGATGGTCGAGTCCCTTTTTCGCTACGAGGCGTCCGACGAAGAGAATGCGCGGCGCTGTCGCAGGAACACCTGGGACGAAGCGGTCGGTGTCCACGCCGATGTGATGCACGACGATCCTGTCTTCCGGACAGCCGGCTTCACGCACGCATGTGGCGATGAAATCCGAGACCGCGATCGCGCGCTCGATGCGGCCGAACAGCGCTCGCCGACGCTCGGCGTGTGCGCGGTTGCGGGGCGTCTTGGCAATGTCGTGGCCGTGGAAGGTCATGATGAGCGGCAGGCGGAGCACGTCTGCCAGGCGCAGCGCCGGATGCGCGCTGGTCGCAAAGTGTGCATGGATGAGCCGTGGCCGTGTCGCTTCGATCGCGCGCCGCCAGGCGCCGGGTACCCGCCCTGTCGTCTTGAGCAATGCCTTGCCCAGTGCCAGGCCCGGCAGTGGCTCGTAATCACGCAGCAGGATCTGCTCGCAGCCGTCCAGGTAGGTGGCGCCGCTGGCGTTCCGTTCATAGCCGACGAAGACGGGATGGTAGCGTCTGAGCGCGCGCCCCTGCGCGGCGATGAACGTCTCGGACCACGTCAGCAGCCGCTTGCGGAAGATCAGGACCGTCGGGCCCATGCAGTCTCCGGTATGCGTGTCCGGCCCGCGCTCAACTCGCAACCTCGTGCCTCGATGGCGTGATACCGTGCTCCGTCCTCGTTCGTCGCAGTCGCGCCGTTTCGTCGCGGATCGCCCGGTTCGCGGCCTCGATCTCCGGCTTCCTGTAGCCGCGTTCGTGGTGGAGGTGCACCACGTGCGCCCGGTGCCGGATCTGCTTGCCGCGGATGCCCGCGTTCTCGAGGCGCTCGCCCAGCTCGCGGTCCAGGCCGCCCCAGCCCATGCGTTCGTCGAAGCCGTTCGCGCGGATCACGTCCTCGCGCCAGACCGCGGCATTGTGTCCGTTGAACGTCGGTCGCGTGGGTGTGAGCGTGTCCAGCATGCGCCCGAGCGCAGCAGGCACGCGCAGCCGGAGCAGCGCGCGCGTGGAGGATGCGCCGTGCGCGCGGAGCCAGCGCCATGACGTCGCGTTCCCGGACAGTACGTCCTGTGCCGTGATCGCGGCGCTTACACGCGCCGGCAGCTTGGCATAGCCACCCGACAGGAAGCGTCCGCGCTCCAGGTTCCGGTCGTGGACGGCCAGCAGGTCAGGGCGCGGAATACAGTCGCCATCGGTGAAGAGCAGCGCCTCCCCGGTCGATGCCTCGATCGCCCGGTTCAGGATCGTGCACTTGCGGAAGCCACGGTCCTCGTGCCAGACGTGATGCAGCGCCGCACCCAGGCGTGGCCGCATTCCCTCGATGACGTTGCGCGTCCGCTCATCCGACCCGTCGTCGGCCACGAGCACCTCGAAATCGCGGAAGACCTGGACGCTGTAGCCGAGCAGGACCAGCTCGAGCCAGGCCGGCTGGTTGTAGGTCGTGATCACAACGGAAATGCGCATCCGCGAAGGATAACATGCACCCCCGTGCGGCGTCAGGAGCGCCAGGCGGTTGCCGCGCCCGCCGCGGCCCGACATTCTGAAGTGCGTGTGGCGCAAACCCGTGCAGCAGGGGTATGCGTCCGCGAGGACAACCGCCACACCCGGAGCGTAATGGCACCGAACGAAGGGAAGCAGGCCGCGGCAGCGGGCGCAGGCGCAGCGAACGCCGGCGAGGACAGGAAGTGGGTCATCGGTGTCGATGTCGGGGGCACCAACGTCTCGGTCGGTGCGCTGCCGATGAACGGGGGCAACGGCGACGTCCTCGGACTGCGGTCCGCGCCGACCGAGGCGCATCGCGGCGCGAAGTACGTGGTGGACCGTGTCGTCGCGCTGATCAACGAATGCCGCCAGAAAGTCGCCTCGCAGAATGGCGGCACCATCGACGACTTTGCCGGGATCGGGATCGGCTCGCCCGGCCCGCTGGACCGCGCGACGGGCACCGTCATCAATACGCCGAATCTCGGCTGGCGCAACTTCCCGCTGCGCGACCTGATCGCGAACGCGGTCGGGCTGCCCGCAACACTCGACAACGACGCCAACTGCGCGACGTACGGCGAATGGTGGCTCGGCGCGGGCCGCGACGTGGACTCGCTGATCGGCCTGACCGTCGGGACTGGCATCGGCGGCGGGATCGTGCTGAACGGTGAGATCTTCCACGGCGCGAGCGACGCCGCGGGCGAGATCGGACACATGACGATCGACTCGACCGGTCGGCGCTGCAAGTGTGGCAACTATGGTTGCCTCGAGGCCTACGCCTCCGGCCCCGCCATCGCGCTGCGTGCAGTGGAAGGCATCCAGTCAGGCGCTGAATCGCTGTTGCCTGCGCTCGTGGACGGCAAACTCGAGGACATCACCGCAGCGACCGTGTACGAGGCCGTCGTCCTCGGCGACCCGTACGCGAACGACGTGATGCGCGAGACAGCGAAACTGCTCGGCGCCGGCATTGCGAATCTGATCAACATCCTGAACCCGGACATGATCGTGATTGCCGGGGGCGTGACGCGCGCCGGTGATCACCTCTTCGTGCCGCTGCGCGCAGAAGTACGGCGGCGTGCATTCCGCAGCGCGGAGGAATGCTGCGAGATCGTCTCGGGCAGCCTGCCCGGCACTGCCGGCGTCATCGGCGCAGCGGGCGTGTTCAAGAAAGAAACCTACGGCCGCGTCTGACGGGCAAACGTCGAGTCGTGCCTACCCGGACGCTGCTGCTTCCTCGCACACGCTTCGAGTCCTTTCCGGGGCGCGCCGTGCGTGCTCTCGTCGACTAGCACGTGACGATGCGCGTCGGCGTCCTGGGCAGCATGGTCTGGGACCGGATCTACGCACGCGACGGACGCAGCGTGCCGATCGAGGAATGGGGCGGCATCTGTTACGCGCTGGGCGGCGCGGCGGCGGCCGCCGGTGAGGATGTCCGGATCGTGCCCATCATCCGGATCGGCGCCGACCTGGCCGAACCCGCCATGCGGTTTCTACGGACACTGCCCGGTTTCGACCTCGACACCGGCGTGCGCATCGTCGATGCGCCGAACAACCGCGTGGAACTCCGCTACCATGATCGGCAACGTCGCTTCGAGAAGCTGACCGGCGGTGTTCCGCCATGGACATGGGCCGAGCTCGCACCCATCGTCGATACGCTCGATGCGCTCTACATCAACCTGATCTCTGGCTTCGAGCTGGACCTCGAAACGGCGCAGCAGCTCCGGATGTCGTTCCATGGACCGATCTACACGGACCTGCATTCGCTCTTCCTGGGCGTCGGTCCGGCCGGCACACGGGTGCCACGACCGGTCGAACACTGGCCCGAGTGGCTGCGCTGCTTCGATATCGTGCAGGTGAACGAGGACGAGCTGAACCTGCTTGCCGGCACCTGGCAGGGCGATCCGTGGCGCTTCGCAGCCGACGTCGTCGGCAGCGAGATGCGACTGCTGCTCGTTACCCTGGGTGATCGCGGCTCGGCATACGTCGCATCGCCGGCGTGGACGCCGGATCCGCTGCGCTGGTATCAGCGCGGTATCGTGCGCCCGTCCATCGTGCGCACGGGTGGCGCCGTGCGCTCCGGCCGTCTCGGCATCGTCAGTGCCCCCGACGAGGGCGATCCTACCGGATGCGGCGACGTGTGGGGGGCGACGTGCGCGCTCCACCTGTTCGCCGGCGCAGACATCGAGGATGCGATGCGCAGCGCAAATCGCGCTGCAGCGCGCAACGTGGAACATCGCGGTGCGACCGGCTTGCACCATCACCTTTCGGGCAGGATCGGCACGTGAACGTCATTCCGCTACCCGCATCGCTGGACGAGCGCACGTTCGACCAGGTTGTACGCGCCGTGGACGCCGCCGAGGGCGCGCGCGTGCTGTTCGACGCGACGCACGTGCGCTGGGCCGACCCCTACGGCATGGTCGGTCTGCTCTGCAGCGGCAGCGTCGCGAAGCGCAACGGCGAGCTGCCGCTGCTCAAGCTGCCGGACAATCCCGATGTGGTGAGCTACCTCACGCGGATGCACTTCTTCCCGCACGCGGAGACGATCTTCGAGCTGTCCGGTACGCCGCAGCGCAAGAGCGGCCACGAAGCCGGCTCGGATGTGCTGCTCGAGGTCACTGCGATCAACTCGCATCAGGACGTCCACTCCGTGGTCGACCTGGTCAACGAACGCGGCATAGCGATCCTGACGAAGCAGCTGCTCTACCCGCTGCGCGAGGCGTTCCAGTTCAGTGTCATACTGTCGGAAGTGTGCCAGAACATCATCGAGCACGCCGAGGCGCCCGGCTGGGTAGCCACGCAGACCTACACCTGGACCCGCAAGCTGGGCGGCAAGCGTGTTGTCGTGATTGCGGTCATGGACCTCGGCATCGGTTTCCGCAAGAGTCTCGCTTCCACACACGCGACACGTTATCCTGAAGGCGGCTGGACGGACGCCGCCGCCCTGGAGTCGGCATTCATGCACGGCCAGACGCGGCACCACGACCCGGGCCGCGGCCAGGGGCTGCAGCAGATCCGGAAG
>CAYLME010000165.1:0-3727 GCA_964384585.1 uncultured Gemmatimonadaceae bacterium
ATCCGTTCAGCATTCATTCTCGTTTCTGCCGCGGCGCTCGTCGGCTGCGCAGCCAGGTCGACCACCAGTAGTGACGAGAGGAGATCGGGAGTCGAGGCCACGGTCATCGACGAGGAGGCCCTGCGCTCAGCGGGCAGCAATGTGCTCAACATCCTGCCGACGTACGTTGCGGGCCTGCGCGTCACGCATACCGACAGTTGTCCCGAGATCCTGATGCGCGGTAGCCGCAGCCTTTTTAACTCGAACAATCCGGTCGTCTACGTGGATGGCACGCGCACGGGCAACACCTGCGTCCTGGAGACACTCGTGCCGACAGAGGTCCATCGTATCGAGGTCTACCCGATGGGCGTCACGACCAGGCCCGGCTATCGCAACAACCCGAACGGTCTGATCCTGGTATTCATGAAGACGACGGAGAGCGCCTAGCACCGCGCCGTCTGCACGGTCGAACGGAAAAGGCCTCCGCGCTTCCGCGCGGAGGCCTTCCTCGTTACGACATCCTGCTACCGGTCAGTTCACGTCCCACCAGAGCGGCTGGAACAGTGTAGTCGGGACGTAGTTGTCCGGGTTGTACAGTGCCTCGTTCGGCGACAGCGACAGACGATTCGGAATCTGGTCACCGACCGCCGGCGTGAGGTCCGGCAGCTCGGTGCGCCGCACCAGCGACCACGCCTCGTTGCCGTTCAGGAACAGCGCCACCCATGCCTCGGTGTAGATGCTCGGCAGTCCATTGAACGGCCGCGCGGCGATGTAGGTGTTGATGTCCGCGTCGGAGATGCCGAACTGCTGCATGTTCGCACGGATACCTGCTGTCCACAGTGCCTGCGGATCGCCCGCGATCCAGCCGCGCTGCGCCGCCTCTGCCTGCAGGAAGAGGACTTCCGCGTACGTCATCACGAACGACGGTGCGTCCGGCCGGCGATACCACTCGCTGATCGCCGAGAAGTCGGCCGGTGTCAGGCTGATTTCCTCCGGCTCGGTACCGTTCGGCAGGCCGCGGAACAGCCCGCTGTTGAGCGCAGGGTCCGCGTAGTACGGCAGACGCGGGTCATCGTGGTTCTGCAGCGTGTCCACGATTGCCTGGCTCACCGCAAAGTCCGCGAGCGGCCGCCCCGTGAAGTGCACGTGAATCGGGTTACGACTCGGGCCGCTCGTGCCCCACTGCATCACGGCATTGTCCGCGTTGCTCGCGAAGCCGCCCGCATTGTAAGCAGCGACGAACTCTGACTGTGCGCGTGCTGCATCCACCTCCGAGAGGCGCATTGCCGCACGCATCCGCAGGGAGTTGGCGAACCGCTCCCACCGCTCGACGTCGCCGCCGTAGAAGAAGTCGCCGTCACCCCACGTCACGCTCGCCGAAACATCGAACTGTGCTGCTGCCGCGGCCAGGTTCGTCAGGATGCCGTCATACACCTGCTGCTGTGTGTCGTACGCGGGCGACGGGTTCTCCGTGCCCTGCAGAGCCTGCGAGTACGGAATGCTGCCGTACACGTCGGTCAGGATCTGGAACTGCCACTGCATCAGCGTGTTGGCCGCAGCGTCCAGGTTCTCGTCGCCGCGCGCCTCTGCTATGCGACGCACGACCGCGAGGTCCGCGAGAGGTCCGACGTACGCGTTCTCGAATACGCCGTTCTCCTGCGCGGGACGCGGGACATAATCGTCCTCGTCGCCGTAGGTCGGCTGGGCCAGGTGCTGTGACCACAGGTTCGACAGGTACATGCCGAACCACACGCCGTGCGAGCCGTAGGCGCCGCCCACGGCATCCATGATCGCGTTCCCGAGCAGGTTCGCCGGCGGTACGTCTTCCGGCTCGTTCGGGTTGCGGTTGACGTCGGTCAGGCCGCTGTCGCACGCGCCGAGTGCTCCGAGCAGCGCGAGCGCAGGCACGACCCTCCAGATTCTCTTGCTCATGTCAATATACCTTCTTTCCCTGTGCGCAAGCCGCTACGGCCGCACGGTGACAGAGAAGCCGATGCTGCGTGCGCCTGGCACGGAGCCGTATTCGAAGCCCTGCACGTTGCTGGCGTCGAAGCCCGTCTCCGGATCGACGTCGAGATTGTCATCTACGCCCCACATGGCGAGGTTGCGGCCGAGCAGCCCGAGCTGGATGCCGGACAGACCCAGACGGTTCGCCCACTCCTGGGGTGCATCGAACGTCAGCGACATCTGGCGCAGCTTCACGTAGCTGGCGTCGAACGTGTGCGCTTCCGTGTGCGCGTAGATGCTGCCCCAGTACGTCTGGGCATCGACTACACGCGTGTTCGGAACCGTGTCACCGCCTTCGACCATGACGCCGTCGACGACAATGCCGGTCTCGGCGTTGCACGCGGGCAGGTAGTCGCTCGCGTAGCGCGAGTTCTCCCATGCCGCACTGCCCGCCACGTAGCAGCGGCCCTTGAGCGACTTCTCGAGCACGCCGGCGTAGTTGCCGAACATGTGCGTGACGGAGTAGATGTCACCGCCCTGCCGGATGTCGAGCAGGAAGTTCAGGTCGAAGTTCTTGTAGCTGAACTCGTTGTTCCAGCCGCCCAGCCAGTCGGGGTTGTAGTTGCCGACCACGACGTTCGGGGCAGGCGTGCGCAGCGGCACGCCGTTGGCACCGACCACGATCCGGCCCTGCGAGTCACGGACGTAGCCGTAACCGACGATCTGGCCGAACGGCTCGCCCTTGCGCGCCCAGATGTAGCCGTACCACAGGTTGCCGAGCTGAATGCCGTTCACGCCCTCGGCCAGGTCGACGACCATGTTGTCGTTCTTCGAGAAGTTGAACGTCGTCCGCCAGCGGAAGTCTTCCGTCTGGATCGGAACGATGTTGAGCAGCAGCTCGACGCCCTTGTTGCGCGTCGTGCCCGCGTTCACGATGCGCGACGTGTAGCCCGTCGCACGCGAGATCGAGACCGGCATGATCAGGTCCGTCGTCTCGCGGTGGTAGTACGTCGCGTCCAGGCCGAGACGGCCCTGGAAGAAGCCCAGCTCCGCACCGAACTCCCACGACTCCGTCTGCTCCGGCTCGAGCTGCGAGTTCGGGAGCTGGTTCGGCTCGGCGAAGGTCGGGAAGCCGTTGAACACGTCGCTCGCGACGAACGAGTTCCGCAGCTGGTACGGATCCGTGTCGTTACCGACACGCGCCCAGCTTGCGCGCAGCTTGCCGTAGTCCATCCAGCCGCTGCCCAGGTCGAACGCGTCCGAGAACACGAAGCTTCCCGAGACCGACGGATAGAAGTACGACCGGCTGTTCTCCGGCAGCGTGGATGACCAGTCATTGCGGCCGGTCAGCGTCAGGAACGCGTAGTTGTTGTAGCCGACCTCGGCCTGACCGAGCACGCTGTTGACCCGCTTCTTCGAGATGTAGTCCGTCGAGATCGGCGGGACTGACGAGTTCTCGATCGAATAGATGTGCGGCGTGATCAGGCTGCTGACGTACGCCGACTTCGTGTCGCGCTGATAGTCCCGACGCGCGATACCGATGAACCCGTTCACCGAGACCGGACCATCCAGTTCCGGTGTGAAGTTCGCCAGCGCCTGGCTGTTCACTTCGCGGAACCCGATGTACGTGTTGTCGAAGCCGCCGGTCGGACCTACGAAATCCACACCAACCTGCAGCGGTGCGAAGTTCCGGATCCGGTCCTCGTCGTAGTAGTCCATACCCGTGAGACCGCTCAGCGTCAGCCAGTTCGTGACGTCCAGCTCTGCACTGACATTGCCGATGATGCGGTCACGGTCCTGC
>CAYLME010000165.1:3737-5488 GCA_964384585.1 uncultured Gemmatimonadaceae bacterium
CTGCAGGTAGTACGGACTCGTGTGGTAGCTGTAGTTCCAGTTGTACGGCAGGCCGTTCTCGACGCGGATCGAGTCATAGTTCGCCTCGAGGTCCGCGATGTCCACCTGCCGGCCGAACCAGATCATCTGCGACAGCGGGTTCGTGCCGCCATAGCCGATGCCCGGACGCCCGTGCCCGTTCTGGTTGATGTACTGAACCGATGTCGCGGCGCGCAGCCGGTCCGTCACGTCGATGCCGCCATTCAGGCCGAGCGTCAGCCGGTCCATGTTGAAACCGGGGATGAAGCCTTCCTGGTCGAAACGTGACGCCGAGAAGCGCAGGTTGTAGGACTCACCCGCCTTCGCGAACGCTGCGTTCGTCGTGAGCGTGTGCCCACCCTGGAAGTAGTGATCGACGTTGCCCGGATGCGAAACCCATGGCGTCGCCTGGCGCACACCGTTGATGACCGGGCTGTTGTACTGCGGGATCATCAGGCCCTGGTCGAGCGGCGGACCCCAGCTCTCGTCCACCTCGTCGTTCGTGCCGCCACCAGCACCGTCCACCCACTCGAAGTCGGCGTAGACACCCTGGCCGAACTCGTTCTGGAAACGTGGCAGCACCAGCGGATCCTCAAAGGATACATGCTGGCTCACCGTGACCTGGCCCTGGCTCGCGCCCAGGCCCGACTTCGTCGTGATCAGGATCGCACCGTTCGCAGCGCGCGAGCCGTAGAGCGCCGCCGCGTTCGGACCCTTCAGCACCGTGATCGACGCGACGCTGTTCGGATCCAGGTCCATCGCGGCGTTACCCCAGTTCAGATCGTCCGAACCGACGCGTGACGTCGAGTTGTCAACCGGGATACCATCGATCACGAACAGTGGCTCGTTGTTGCCCGTGATCGAGTTCGCACCACGAATCACGATTCGCGAAGAACCGCCGGGACTCGCCGACTGCGAGATGTTCACACCCGCAACCTGGCCCGACAGCGCACTCACGATGTTTCCTTCGATCGGCGCCAGCTCGTCACCGCCCACCGTCTCCGTCGCAACACCGAGCGCGGCCTCCTGCCGCTCGATGCCGAGCGCCGTCACGACGATGCGGTCCAGGCTGACCGCCGTCTCCTCGAGTGCGAAATCCGCCGTCACCGCCTCACCGGCCACCACCCGCACCGTCTGGCTTGCCTGGGCGTAGCCGATGATCTGTACCTGCACCGAGTGCTGGCCGGCCGGGACGTTCAGGATCTGATAACGACCCCGCGCGTCCGTCAGGGCGCCCAGCCCCGTATCGCCAATCACCACCTGCGCACCGGCGAGGGGGCGCGTGGTCGACTGCTCGATCACTGCACCCGTGACAGTGCCTGTCCCCTGCGCTTCCAGCATCGCAGGCGCAAACACCGCCAGGAACGCAAGCGCGATCCCGCAGCGAAGTGTCTTCATGCCTTCGTTCTCCTGTGTGGAACGGATTAGGACAACCTGAATCGTGAGAACGCCGAAACCGGGTGCGTCGTGTACCCGATTCGACTTTCGGACTTCTGCGCACCCGCGCGCGGGATACACTCCGCCACGCGTTATGCGGCGCTGCCTGGATGAAGGACGCAATCTGAAGAGATGGAGGCAGATCCAGCTCGGCCAAGGCGGCCTGGTGTCTACACAGCATCTACTAGTTCGCCGCCCGCCCCTTCGGGAATGCGACGTGAATCACCCAGCAATTCCGGGCGGCTGGCTCGGAGCCGCCTGCGGATGCGACCCGTACCTCCTTCCGGGAAAACATG
>CAYLME010000165.1:5588-7336 GCA_964384585.1 uncultured Gemmatimonadaceae bacterium
CGAAACCTGACGCCAGTGTGATGAACTACACCCCAAATCAATGAAAACGTCCCTGCTGGCCCGTATTTCGTCACTGGGGTGGACCTTGAGGATGGCGGGAAGCGGCGGCCGCTGATCAGCGGCTGGCCGGGGTCCGTCGGAGCGCTTCCACCAGGGCGCCGGCCTTGGCCACGGTCTCGTCGAACTCCCTTTCGGGCAGAGAGTCCGCCACGATGCCGGCACCGGCCTGAAGCCAGGCGACGTCGCCACGCGCGATCATGGTCCGGATCGCGATCGCGGTGTCCATCGTGCGGCCGCCGTAGGCGACATAGCCGACCGCGCCGGCGTAGGGCCCCCGCCGGACCGGCTCCAGCTCGTCGATGATTTCCATCGCGCGGATACGCGGTGCACCGGAGACCGTTCCGGCGGGAAAGCAGGCCCGCAGGGCGTCGAATGCATCGAGGTCGGGTCGGAGATCGCCCTCCACGCGGCTGACCATGTGCAGCACGTGGCTGTAGGTCTCCACTTCCATCAGCTCGGTGACGCGCACGGTGCCGTATTCGGCAACGCGCCCGACGTCGTTGCGTCCGAGGTCCACCAGCATGAGGTGCTCGGCCCGTTCCTTTTCGTCGGCCATGAGCTCGGCTGCGCGCGCGTCGTCCTCCTCCTGGTCCTTTCCGCGCGGGCGCGTTCCGGCGATCGGTCGTACGACCACGCGTTCGTTCTCGACCCGTACGAGCGCCTCGGGCGAAGAGCCCAGGATCGCGATGTCACCGAGCTCGAGGAAGAACAGGTAGGGCGAAGGATTGAGCGAGCGGAGCATTCGATAGACGTCGAACGGCCGTGCGTGGAGCGCTACCTCGAGCTGGCGGCTGAGCACGACCTGGAAGGCGTCGCCGTCCACAATGTACTGCTGGATGCGGCGGACGTCGGCTTCGAACTGTTCGCGCGTGTAGGCGGACGCCGCTCCTGGTGCGGGGCCGTCGCTTGCGCCGAGCGGCGTGAGCGGCGCTCCCTCCACGAGTCGCCGGAGCAGTGCATCGATGCGCGCCTCGGCGGCATCATAGCGCTCGAGCAGTGCGGCTTCACTGTCCGCGCCGGCCGGATCGACGAGTGCAATGGCATGCGCCCGCCCGAACAGGTTGTCGATCGCGACAACCAGGTCGGTGAAGAGGAAGAGCGCATCGGGCAGGCCGCGCGTGTCGGGCGGGCCTGCCGGCAGGCGCTCGATGTAGCGCACCACGTCGTAGCCCAGGTAGCCGACGGCGCCACCGACGAAGCGGGGAAAGCCCGGAAGCGGTATCGTGTCGCGCGCACGCACGAGGGCCGCAAGCTCATCCAGCGGATTCGGCGGGCGCTGCGGGCTGCTCCAGCCGACCTCGGGCGTCCAGTGGCTGGTCGTGCCGTCGCCGTTCAGGCGCCATGCTGCGTCCGGTTCGGTGCCGAGGAAGGTGTAGCGGGCCCAGGTCTCGCCGCCTTCGACGGACTCGAGCAGGAAGCCGAAAGGCGGTCGCGCGAGCTTCGCATACGCGCCTACCGCCGTATCCGTGTCGAACAGGATCTCGCGACGCACCGGCACGAGCCGTCCATCGCGCGCGTGGCGGAGGAACTCCGAGCGATCAGGGATGATCATAGGCGCGGCAATGTCGAGCAGCCGTCGGGACGTGTCAATTCTGTTGCAGCATGGGAACCTTGCGGGTCGTGCCTTGAGCGACCCGCGCGCGCGCGTGTAGGTTATGCGGTTTCCGGGCCGGCCCGTGCCGGCCTGT
>CAYLME010000166.1:0-7317 GCA_964384585.1 uncultured Gemmatimonadaceae bacterium
CGGCTACTTCGTTGCGGATGCACTCGGCATGGGCACCATGCCTGCCGTGGTCGCGGGTGCGTCGCTGACGGCGACGTCCGTCGGCATCACGGCGCGCGTGCTGTCGGATCTTGGCCGACTGCAGGATCCGGAAAGCCAGATCGTGCTCGGCGCGGCGGTCATCGACGACGTCATCGGCCTCATCATCCTGGCCGTGGTCTCGCAGGTCATGGGTGGTGCAGAGCTGACCATGAGCGGCGTTCTGCAGACGACCGCGCTGGCGTTCGGATTCCTGATCGGCGTGCTCGTGATCGGCAACTTCGTTGTGCCGCCGCTCTTCAACTTCCTGGCCCGCATCGGCAAGGAGGAGACGCTCGGTACGATGGGCATCGCGCTGGCGTTTCTGATCGCCTTCCTGGCCGACTTCGCGGGCTCCGCACTCATCGTCGGCGCATTCGCTGCCGGACTCGTGCTTGCGCCCACGAACCATGCAATGACCGTCGAGCACAACGTGCTGCGACTCAGCATGTTCTTCGTGCCGATCTTCTTCGTGTCGGTCGGCGCCGCGGTGGACGTGCGTACATTCGCAGATCCCGAGGTACTGTTGATCGGTGGGTCGCTGATCGCCGTCGCGATCCTCGGCAAGTTCCTCGCGGGCTACGCGCCGTGGTGGTTCAAGGGCAAGAAGTCCGTCATCGGCGTAGGCATGGTCCCGCGCGGCGAAGTCGGGCTGATCTTCGCGCAGATGGGGCTGACCACGGGCGCCCTCACCACGGGCCACTTCAGCGCGCTCACGCTGATGGTCATGGTCACGACGTTCATTGCGCCGCCGCTGCTCAAGATGCTGTTCCCGCCACGTGCGGATGCGCCTCACCAGGACCCGGGCGCCGTCGCGGAGATCACGACGGAAGCATGAGCCGCGGTGCACTCGCCGGGCTCCGCATCGCTGTGACGCGAACACCGGAGCAGGCGTCTGTACTGATGGAGAGTCTCGAGCGGGAAGGGGCAGAGGTCATGTCCTTCCCGCTCATCCGTATCGAGCCGGTGATGGACCCGCCGGCGCTGGCTGCCACGCTGCGACAGGGCTGGGACTGGGTCGTGTTCACCTCGGCGAACGCGGTCCGCCTGTCCGCGGCGGCGCTCGGAACGCAGGAGGGCGCGCTGACGCTGGGCCAGGTGCTCGGTCGGTCCCGCATCGCGGCAGTCGGACCGGCGACGGCGGGTGCCGCGAAGCAGAACGGCCTCGTCATGACCGCGATGCCGGACACGTTCATCGGTGACGAGGTCGTGGCCGCCATGGAAGCCGCCGGCTCGCTCCGCGGACGGCACGTACTGTGGCCGCGCGCCGAGGCGGCACGCGACGTGGTGACGCAGGCGCTGCGCAGTGCCGGCGCAACATGCGAAGCGCCGGTCGTCTACCGCAGCGTGCCCGACGCCGACAGCGCCCAGGATCTCGCACGCAGGATCTTGCAGCACGGCGTTGACGTGGTGACGTTTACATCACCGTCGTGCGTGCGCAGCCTGGCAGCGGTGCTGCCGGAATTCCGCGGCGTGAAAGTCGCAACGATCGGCCCCGTGACGGCGGACGCGGCGCGCGGGGCCGGCTACCCGGTGGACATCGTGGCTCAGGACTACACCGCCAGTGGCCTCGTACAGGCGCTGCTCGACGCGCATCACCAGTGACCACAACCACCGCAGAATCGCAGTTACAACCCGGAAGAAGGCACCCATGAGCAAAGCAGACGCTGCGCAGGCGGACTCCTTCGCGACCCTGCTTACGAAGATCGAGGACGGCACCGCCGTATGCGGCGTCGTCGGGCTCGGATATGTAGGACTGCCACTCGGCGTCGAGATGGCGCGGCGGGGTTTCCACGTCATCGGCTACGACGTCTCGCAGCCCGTCGTCAACAGCCTGAACGAGGGGCGCTCGCACATCCAGGACGTGAGCGATGCGATGCTCGGCGAAGCGCGCGCGAGCGGTGGCTTCGAGGCGACGACCGACGCCGCCCGCCTGGCCGAGTGCGACGTCATCTCGATCTGCGTACCGACGCCGCTCGGCAAGACGCGCGATCCGGACGTCAGCTACGTCGTCGCAGCGACGAAGGCCGTATCCGAGATCCTGCGCCACGGCCAGCTCATCATCCTCGAGTCCACCACGTATCCCGGTACGACGCGCGAGGTGCTGCTGCCCGCATTCGAGCAGCGCGGCCTCGAGGTCGGCCGCGACTTCTTCCTCTGCTTCAGCCCCGAGCGCGTAGACCCCGGCAACGAGCGCTGGCAGATCCACAACACGCCCAAGGTCATCGGCGGCATCACGCGACGCTGCGTCGAGGCGGGCGTCGCGATCTACAGCCGCGTCATGGAGCAGGTCGTCCCCGTCTCCTCGCCCGAGGCGGCCGAGCTGGCCAAGCTGCTCGAGAACACGTTCCGCGCCGTCAACATCGCACTCGTCAACGAGATGGCGCAGGCGAGCGACCGGCTCGGCGTCGATGTCTTCGAAGTCATCGAGGCCGCAGCGACCAAGCCGTTCGGCTTCATGAAGTTCACGCCCGGACCAGGTATCGGCGGCCACTGCATCCCGCTCGATCCGCACTACCTCGCCTGGAAGATGAAGACGCTCAACTACCGCACGCGCATGATCGACCTCGCGGGCGAGATCAACAGCGAGATGCCGCGCTTCGTGGTCGAGAAGGTGCGCGACGCGCTGAACGACCGCGGCAAGGCGCTCAAGGGCAGCCGCGTACTGCTGATCGGCGTCGCATACAAGAAGGACATCGACGACATGCGCGAGAGCCCGGCGCTCGACGTCATGAAGCTGCTCGAGGAGAAGGGCGCGACCGTGCTCTATCACGACCCCTACGTCCCCGTGGTGCGCGAGGACGGGCACTCCTGGACGTCGCTCCCGTTCACGCCCGAGACGCTCGCGTCGGCGGATTGCGTGGTCATCACGACGGACCACACGGACATCCGCTACGAGGAGCTGGTCGACCTGCCGGTGCCGGTCGTGGACACCCGGAACGCGCTCAAGGGCAAGGACGGCCTCAATATCATCGGGTTGTCGGGGGCAGGGGCGCGGGCGGTCGTGGATCGGGCGGCGGTTCCGGCCTGAACTGCCTGAACGGCTTGTGCCCTGGCGGCCCGCCGTCCCACCGGCAGCGGGCCATCTCCTTGCATGCTCCTGCGCTGTTCCATCCTCGCCGCTGGTTGCGGTGAGGACGGGAAGCTGTATGTTTTCGGGCTGGAGCAGGGTCTAGTGGGGTGTCGGACAAGGGGTTAGCAGGCGGGCCGAGTCAGGAGCGCCCTGTAACTGACGGGGCCAAGGTGTGTCCTCGAGCGGGAGTCGGGTGTGGAGGCAGGCAAGGCGCTGGCATGGAGGCAGATCGCGGAGCCGCGCTGGTACGCCTGCTACACGCGGGGGCGCGCCGAGAAGAAGGTCGGGGACCTGCTGCCGCGCCTGGGGGTCGAGACGTTTCTGCCCCTGGTTCCACGCGAGCGCGTGTGGGCGGACCGGGTGAAGCAGGTAGAGTGGCCGCTGTTTCCTTCCTACGTGTTTGCGCGCTTTCCGCTGGAGCAGGTGAGCCAGATCCTGCGGATGCCGGGTGTCTCGAGCATCGTGCGGCTGGGCGGTGAGTATGTACCGATCGAGGACGCGGAGATCGACAATATCCGCCGGTTCGCGGAAGGGTTGGCGCACCGCGGCTGGGACGCGGTCGAGCCGGTGACGTATATCGGGGTGGGCGACAGGGTGCGTGTCATCGACGGACCGTTCCACGGTGTGGAGGGGATCGTCGTGCGGCGTCGGAAGCGCGACCGGCTGCTGGTCGGCCTGGGCGCGATCCGCCAGGGTTTCGAAGTAGACATTCCTGCCAGGCAACTGAAGGTTCTTCCTTGACTCTCCCGCGTTCGACGGGACATGCCATGAAACGACTGCTGCTTCTTGCGTGCATGCTGGGTATGGCCGGCACGTTCGTACCGGAGCGCGCTGCAGCGCAGGTCACGCGCGACACGGCAGCCATCCGGCGAGCGGTCGAGCAGCGGTTCGGTCGCGGCGTGTCGATGGACGAGGTGCTGAAGCGGCTGCGCGCGTCGGGCATAACACGCGAGCAGATGCGTGCCCAGCTGCGCTCGATGGGCCTGGATCCCGCCCTGGCCGATACGTACTTCTCGGCGATGGCGAGTGGCAGCGGCGGCTACGGCATGGCCGACATGGACTTCGTCTATGCGCTTCAGCAGATGGGTCTGCTGGAGGAAGGCCTGCCGCCGGACACGGTCATGATGGTGCCGCAGGAGACGGCCGCGGTCGAGGAGGCGGCGACCGACACGGCCGCCGGGGCGCTGCCGCTCTTCGGGCAGGCGTTCTTCCGCGCGGGCAACCTGGGCGTGGACCCGATGGTGATGGGCCCGGTGGACCGTGACTACGTGGTCGGTCCGGGCGACGTTCTCACGCTGATCCTCACGGGCGCGGTCGAGCTGGCGTACGGTCTCACGGTCGCGCGCGACGGCACGATCGTGATCCCCGAGGTCGGCCAGGTCTTCGTATCCGGGCTGACCCTCGACCAGGTCGAGTCGCGGCTGATGCCGGCGCTGCAGCGCGTCTACAGCGACGTCGGTCGAGGCGCCGAGTCGCTCACCCAGGCGAGCGTCTCGCTGGGCAGGGTGCGCGCGGTGCAGGTGTACGTGAGCGGCGACGTCGCACAGCCCGGCTCCTACACGATCAGTGCGCTCGGCACCGTGATGGACGTGCTGCAGCAGGCGGGCGGTCCAACGCAGTCCGGCTCGTTCCGCAACGTTCAGATCCGGCGGCGTGGTGCGCCGGCAGCCGCGTTCGACCTCTACGACTACCTGGTGCGCGGCGACGGCAGGCACGACATGCGGTTGCAGCAGGGCGACGTGGTGTTCATACCGCCGGCAGGTCCGCAGGTCGCGATCGAGGGTGCGGTGCGGCGCCCGGCCATCTACGAGATGCTGCCCGGCGAGGACCTGGTGGTCGCACTCGAGTACGCGGGTGGGATCCTGCCGGAGGCGGCAGCGCGCCAGGTGCGCATCGAGCGGATCCTGCACCCGGCGGAGCGTCAGCCGGGCGTGGATCGCGTCGTACTGACTGCGGACGTCGTCGCGATTGCCCAGGGCACGCAGCCGGCGCCGCAGCTCGCGGGCGGAGACGCCATCGTCGTACCGGGCATCTCGGACGAGCGACGCCGGTTCGTGGGTCTTCATGGCGCGGTCAACCGGCCGGGCAGCTACGCCTGGCAGCCGGGTCTCGACCTGGCCGGGCTGCTGGCGCTGGCGCAGGGCACGGGCGAGCGCGCCTTCCTCGAACGCGTCCACGTCTATCGCCACGTGCCGGGCGACCCGAACCGCCAGCTCTACAGCGTGGACCTGCGCGAGCGCGACGCGTCTGCGTTCCGTCTGGTCGAGCGGGACTCGATCGTCGTATATGCACGGGACTCGCTCGCGGTCGCGCGCTGGGTCCGTGTCAGCGGTCGCGTGAAGCGGCCCGGCACGTATCCGTATGCGCAGGGAATGACGCCTGCCGACCTGGTCGTCGCGGCAGGCGGCTACGCGGAGGGCGCGTACCGCGATTCGCTGGACGTCGTGCGCCAGGCCGGTTCGCAGGGGGACACGACGGTGCACGTCTGGCGCGTGCCCGCGAGCGCGGCTGGGCCCGGCACGAACGGCGCCGACGTCGTCGCGGCGGACGCACTCACACTGCGGCCGGATGACGAGGTCCACGTGCTGAGCGACCCGACGCACCTGCTGCCGCGCAGCGTGGTGGTGACGGGTGAGGTCGGCATGCCGGGGCCGTATCCGCTGGTCGGCAAGGTCGAGCGGTTGAGCGAGGTACTCGCGCGCGCCGGCGGTACGCGCGAGTCGGCGTACGTGCCGGGGATTCGCGTTTACCGCGAGGGCGAGCTGATCTCGACGGATGTGCGTGAGGCGCTGGCCAGCCGCGACTCGCCCGCGAACCTGCCGCTCATGAATGGCGACAGCATCCACGTGCCGCGCTTCGACCCGACCGTCCGGGTCACGGGTGCGGTGATGTACGAGGGCTGGGTCGCGTACGAGCCCGGCAAGAACCTGGACTATTACATCCGGCAGGCGGGCGGATACCGGGCGAACGCGGACGAGTCGCGCGTCGCGATCACCGCGCCGGACGGACGGCGACAGACCGTGGCACGGGGACTGCTACGTGGCACGCCCGTGCCGCCCGCCGGAAGCGAAATCTACGTACCCGAGCAGGTGGCGGGGTTGCGGACCGGGTTGAGCTGGGGGGACGTGTTGACCAGAACGGTTGCATTCGCGAGTACGATCGCCACCCTCATCTTTGCCGTACAGCAACTGAGGTGAGTGTGACGCGAGGTGCTTTCGACGAAGTCCGCGATCCGGCCGCAGCGTCGCGTACGCCGCGGCTCGTGCACCTGAAGCCATACGACATCCGTCAGGACCAGGAACGCGCCACTCGCAAGCACCTGGCCGCGCGCACCCGCCGGCTGCTGCGCGTCACCACACTGCTCGCACTCGACAGCGCTGTTGCACTCGGCACGCTCGCACTCGTGCTGCGCGGCCTGGAGGGCACAGTCGTCGCCGCACTCCTGCCGGTCGCGATGCTGAGCCTGCTCGCGATGAACGCGTACGGCGCCGGTGTCAGCCGCGCCGACGGCTATGCCCGAATGCTCGCGATGCTGATGACGGCGGTCGTCGTGCTGATTCAGGCGAACCTGCTCGACGTGCTGCAGCCGATCGGCCTCGAGCGGCTGTTCCTCTGGCTCGCCGTGTTCTATGCGGCACTCGAGATCGAGCGCGCGATCGTCGGCCAGGTGATTACCGTCCTGCGGCGTCACAATCACCTGCTGCGTCCGGCGCTCGTGATCGGGACACGCGACGAGGCCGCCGCCGTCCGCGAGCAGCTTGCAGAAATCCCGTTCAATGACCTGCAGGTGGTGGGTCACGTGCTGCCGCTCGGTACGGAGGAACCGGCAGCGCTCGGCCGCCTGGACGCACTCGAGCAGGTGATCGACACGCACGACGTCCGCGTGGTAGTGATGGCGGACAGCGTGCCGGCGCCGCTGCTCGGCCGACTGACCACGCGCGTGTTCCAGGCGGGTGCCTCCGTGCTCGCGCTGCCGTCGCTTGCCGCACGCGAGGCCGCGATACGCGCCGGTGTGCCGACACTGACACCCGCACCGCTGGAATACGCACCGGCCGAGATGCCGCTGCCACAGCTCGGTGTCAAGCGTGGGATGGACCTCGTGCTCACGGTCGTCGTGCTGCTCGCGCTCTCGCCGCTGCTGCTGCTGATCTCGCTCGCGATCATGCTGGACTCGCGCGGACCGGTGC
>CAYLME010000167.1:0-7262 GCA_964384585.1 uncultured Gemmatimonadaceae bacterium
ACCTCGCGTATCTCAGCTACTACCTGATCATCTTCGGGCCGCCGCTGGTGCTGTCTCTGCGCTCGCGCACGAAGGAGTTCCGTGCGACGATGTTCACGCTGATGCTGACGTTCTTCGCACATTACCTCTTCTTCGTCTACTTCCCGGTACAGGGGCCACGCTACCTGTTCCCCGCACCGCTCGGCGGCATCGAGGACGGCGTGTTCTACCAGCTGGCGCACCGGGTGCTCGAGGCGGGGTCGGCGCAGGGGTCAGCGTTTCCTTCCTCACACGTCGGTGTATCGGTCGCGCAGACTCTGTGTGTCGCCCGCTTCATGCCGAGGCTCGCGCTGCCGGTCGGTTTGCTCACCGTGGGCCTGGCCGTCGGCGCCGTCTACGGTGGCTTCCACTACGCCATCGATGCGATCATCGGTGCTGCACTCGGAGCACTCATGGTCCTGATCGCGCCGCGCCTGCAGCGAGCTCTTGAGGGCGAGCCCGCATGACGCGGCGTGTACCGCTGTTCCTGTTCGTCGTCGTGACCGCACTCATCGTCTACTTCACCACGCACGGACTGCCACTGGCGGCCCGCCTGTGGACCGTGGTCCTGGTGGCGGGGCTGCCCCCGTTGTCGGTCCTGCAGGCGCGCGCGCTGGCCGAGGTGGCGCTGCCGTCGCGGCTGGCGCTCTATGCCCAGACGTCGATCAGCCTCTGGCTGCTCGCCGGAGTGACGGCAGCCGTTGCGGTGCTCAGCGACATCAGTGCACGCGGCCTCGGGCTGTTCACGTTGCCGCTGGTGCCGACACTGCTCTGGACCGGCAGCCTGACCCTGGCGGCTGTCGGGCTGCAGCTGCTCGCGCACCGGCTGGGCGTGCGGGAGTCGGCAATACTCGCCGGCCTGCTGCCCCGCACATCCGGCGAGCGCCTGGCATTCCTCGGTGTCTCCATCTCCGCGGGCGTCTGCGAGGAGATCGTCTTTCGCGGCTTCCTCATACCCGCGGTCGCCGTGGCCGTCGGCTCGCCGGTGGTCGCTGCGGTCATTGCGGCCGCCGTGTTCGGACTGCTGCACGCGTATCAGGACTTCAGCGGCGCACTGCGCGCGGCACTGCTCGGCGCCGTGCTCTCCACTGTGCTGCTCGCGACGGGCAGCATCGTGCCCGCCATCCTTGCCCACGTGCTGATCGACGTCATCGGCGGCTTCTGGCTGGGGCCACGACTCGTCGACCAGGACGGGGCATGACCGTTGCGACACGCCTGACCCGTCACGCATCATGCGGCAGTCAGCGTGCGTCCGTCCGAGGACGCACGCCGACACATGACCGGCGTGTTTGCCCGGTGGCTGCACATGATCGCGCCCATGGCGCGTCACTGATTCAGAGGTCCGGATGCGACGATCAACCACAGGTAATGGCGCCGAGCCCGGCTTGACCGATCTTTTCCGCCGCCTCGCCGATCATGCGTCCACGCTCGTGCGCGGCGAGGTCGCACTGGCAAAGCTCGAGATGCGCGAGGCCGTGCGCGGCATGGCGCGCGATTCCAGCAAACTCGCAATCGCACTCGTTCTCGCCTGGTTCGGTGGGATCGCCCTGACCGCGGCGGCAGTGATCGGCGTTGGCCACCTGCTCGGCGGACGCTTCGGCTTCGGCGCGCTGATCGTCGGCGTCCTGTTCCTCGTGATCGGCGGGCTGCTCGCGCGGAGCGGCATGCGCGCGCTCAGCGCCGGCGACCTGCGGCCGGATGCGACCATCGCGTCGCTCGACCGCACGACCACGTGGGCGAAGCAGGAGCTGCGTGAGATGAGACAGGAACTGACATCCGGCGAGCCCGACGCGATCGACGCGGGGCCCGCCGCGGGACGCGAACACGAAAGGACGCTGCGGCCATGACCGATCACGACAGGACGTCGCGCGAGGAACGCTATCAGGATGCCGGCCGGTACGACGAGCGCGAGCAGCGCGGCGAGCGCCTGGCCGATCGCGGTCGCGAGCGAATTGCAGACGCGTTCGACGATGCGGCCGACCGTATCGAGCACCGCGGCCGCCGGATGCGCCGGCGTGGTGGCGCGCGCGCACAGGCGGGCCGCGCCGCAGAATCCGCCGGGCGCATGCTCGAATCCGGTGCCGATTACCTGCGAGCACACGATATCGAGGAGATGAAGCTCGAGCTGGAGGCGCGCGTGCGCGAGAAGCCGCTGCCGGCACTCGTCGCAGCCGTCGTCGCAGGCTTCGTCTTCGCGCGCATCGTGCGCTGAGCGTTCGCTACTCCGTTCCGATGTTGCACACTCGCTGCACACCATGGCCCGGCGCATCACCCGGGTCGGGGTGACCACCGGCTGGCGCAAGCCCAAGTCACAAAACAGCTTGGCCGCACGTTACACATGGGAGGAAAGCCCTGTGGAACCGTGCGGAACAACGCTTGCGCCTGCAGCGTAGTGAAACAGGAACAGAGCGAGGACGCGATGTACCTGCACTGCAACTTCGAAGAGCTGACGGCCCTGGCCTCCACCGCGGAGCGTGTGCTCGTTGCACACGGAAGCGGTGAGCTCTCCGTTGCTGCACCCTCACGCGCACTCGCCGACCTGGAAGCGCTCGCACCACGCCTCGCGGGCGAGATCTCCATTCCCACGTTGCATGCGCAGCGTTCCGTCCAGCGCGCGCTCGAACTGGCGCTCGAGGAAAGCCGCGTGCGCATGGACAACATGATCCTCGAGCTGCATCCCGCAGCCGAGGACGCCGTCGCCGCCTATTTCGAGTACGCCCACATCCTGGCCGTCCTCGAGCGCATCGCGCGGATGGGCGCCGAGATGACCATGCTGATCGAGGTCATGACCGGCCGCCCCGTCGACGACGAGATCGCTCGTACGTTCTCCTTCCCCGACTGATAAGCCCGCTCGTGCGGCCGCCAGCAGCAACGTGCGCTGACGTTCCGGCAGCCGAGGCGGGTCCGGTTCGTGCAAAGCACCGCCCCGGCGCTTTCGCCTGAATGCCGCGGATTTTACCCGTGGCGCCATAACGACTTCATTCGATCCGATCCAGAACCGGAGTGATTCCATGAGCATCCGACTCCTGCGCCGTGCGGGCGTGTGGCTGGCCGTTCCACTCGTAGCCGGTTGTGCCCGCGCCGTCGAGGTGAACAGCGAGCCAGGCACTGTCTACGCCATCGAGGTCTACAACCCACGCTCGGATGACATGGTCGTATCCTACGATGACGGCCGCGGCGGCAGCCGCACGCTCGGCACCGTCCGCGCCGGCGCGCGCGAGCGCTTCGTCATCGCCGCGCCGCCGCAGCCCAGCATCCAGCTCTCCGCTCGCGGCGTGAGCGGCTCCACCTCCGGCCCGATCACCGTCCGGCTGACCATGGGCCAGACGACCCAGGTTCGATTGCCCTGACGTCCGCGAAGGCGTCCTCTCAGTGGGTCAATCGCCCATCTTCTGGACCCGACCGGCGGAACCCATCGAAAAATCGTTGTGGCGGCTGAATTTTCCGGCCGCCACGTGCGGGTTACGCTAACCCCTTGGCTCGCTTACATTTAACACGAAGGCCGGCGCCCGGTGGCGGTTGGTCGGAGTGGGCTTTTCACCGATACGCGGAAGGCTGATGAAGGCAAACAGCGAACGGAGAATGAAGATCAAGGTGCCGAAGCCGGCCATGCTGCGAGCGCTGCTGCGCGGTGGTCTAGTCGCGCGCATCACAGTCGGAGCCGGGCTGCTGATCCCGTCGGTCGCGCTGATGAGTACGGCGGGGTTCGAGGGAGTGCGGCCTACCGAGCTGGTGAGCGCGTCGGCGGATCCGATGGCGGAGCGTTGGAGTGCACGGGTACTGGAGGAGCAGCGGCAGTCGCTGATTACGGAACTCGCCTCAGCGTTCGATGTGCCGTTGCAGCTGGCGACGCAGATTCATGACGCGGCGCTGGAGACGGACATCGAGCCGAACCTTGCGTTCGGCCTGGTGGCTGCGGAGTCGAGTTTCCGTACGGCCGCAGTGTCGCCGGTTGGTGCGATCGGCCTGACGCAGGTGATGCCGGCCACGGCGCGCGACGTCGAGCCGGGCACGAGCCGCACGCAGCTGTTCGATACCGAAACGAACCTGCGCATCGGCTTCTCGTACCTGCGGAAGATGATCGACAAGTACCAGGGTGATACGCACCTTGCGCTGACGGCGTACAATCGTGGTCCGGGTACGGTGGACCGGGTACTGATGCGCGGCGGCGATCCGGACAACGGGTATGCGGAGAAGGTGCTTACCGGTGAGAGCAAGCGGCACGTTGCGTTGATGAACCGGAAGTTCGGCGGCCGCTAGATCGCCGTGCAGGAGAAACGAAAAGGGAGCGTCCCGGAAGACCGGGGCGCTCCCTTTCTCATGCGGTAACCGATGCGGTAACCGGCTAGCTGCCTGCCCGTTCCGCTGCGGTCGTCCGGGCTGCGGTCAGCTGCTCCTCGAACAGCTTCAGAATCCGCAGGTACTCGTCGGTCCAGGACGACGGCTCGACGAAGCCGTGATCCTCGACCGGATACACGGCCAGCTCCCAGTCGGTCTTGCCCAGCTCGATCAGTCGCTGTGTGAGGCGCACGATATCGGAGAAGTGCACGTTCACGTCCACCATGCCGTGTGCCATGAGAAGCGGGTCCTCGAGGCCTTCGGCGAAATAGATCGGTGACGACTGTCGATACGCGACGGAGTCATCCTGCGGCAGGTTGAGGATGCGTCCCGTGTAGCCATGGTTGTAGTGGGCCCAGTCCGTAACGGAACGGAGTGCCGCGCCGGCGCCGAAATCCTCGGCGGCGGTGAAGAGGGCCATCAGCGTGATGAAGCCGCCGTAGGATCCGCCGTAGATGCCGATCCGCTCGGGGTGGATGTTGCGTTGCTGTTGCAGCCACCGTGACGCATCGACCTGATCGGTGAGGTCGGTGCCGCCCATGTGGCGGAAGATCGCGGTGCGCCAGTCGCGGCCGTAGCCGGACGAGGCACGATAGTCGACATCGAGCACGACGAAGCCGCGCTGCGCGAGCAGGTGATGGAACATGTACTCGCGGTAGTACGTGGACCACCAGTCGTGCACGTTCTGGAGGTAGCCGGCACCGTGCACGAAGATGACGGCCGCGCCATTGGGCGTGGCTCCGAACTCTTCGGGAGCGTAGATCCGTGCGGGCACCTGTACGCCGTCGCGCGCGCCGATCTGGATGATCTCCGGCACGATCCATGGTCCTGCGCGCCACTCCGCCGTTGGCGACGTCGTCACGCGTGCGAGCGATGCACGTGCGCGGTTCTCGCCCACGTACAGCTCCGGCGGCACATTCGCGAATGAATGCACGACGGCGATGCGCCGACCGTCGGGCGAGGCGGTCACGTCCTGCTTTCCACGCTCGCTCGTGATGCGCGTGCGCTCGCCGCCGTTGAGCGGCATGTGATAGAAGTGCACCTCGTGCGGTGTGCCTTCGTTCGTCGTCAGGTAGAACCGGTCCTCGGTGGGCGCGACCTGGACCCCCTGCACTTCCCAGTTGCCGGAGGTCAGCTGGCGCGCGCTGCCGCCGTTGACCGGCACGGTGTAGAGGTGGCTGAAGCCACTCTCTTCACTGACGAACCAGGCAGTGCGCCCATCGGGCAGGAAGCCTGCGCAGTTGAACCAGAACGCGCACGGCCCGCCGAGCCAGGCCTCGTCGGTATCGTGGCGCAACAGGGTGAGTGCGCCGGTCGCCGCATCGATCGACCAGAGCCAGGCGTTCTCGAACTCGTAATCCATCGCCGCGACGAGCCCGGCCGTACCCTGGTTGTTCCAGCCGAGGAACCCGGCGGACGCGAAGGTGCGCGTCGTGTCGCCGGTCGCGCGCGCGAGGTTCAGCCATTCGACGCTGCCGTCATCGAGCGCGACGACACCGAGGCGGCTGTTGGTCGGGGTGTTGTCACCGACCTTCGTGCGCATCTCGCGAGTTTCCGTATAGCCGGAGGCGGTGATCCAGTCGGGGATCAGCGTGCGTCGCGCATCGTCGGAGGGTTTGAAGGCCTCGATGATCGCATAGCTGCCGCGCGGCTCGACTGCCAGCGAGCGCACCCGCTCTTCGCGCTGCAGGTGTATCGGAGTGAGTTGACGCTCCTCGCGCGCCTCACGCCGCGCCTCCTGCGTTTCACGCCGCGCGCGCGCGCGGCGGATGTGCTCGAACAGCTCTTCCTGCTGCTGTTCGAGGAAGCCACGCTGGCCGGTAGCCGGCTGTGGCTCGCGAGGCGCCGGACCGCGGATGTCGGTGAGCTGGCGGATGCCGCCGCGATCCAGGTCGATCGCCAGGATATTCGAGCCGGCCGGGCCCTCACTCAGGTAGTAAACCGTGCGCGCATCGGCACTGAAGACGGGGCTCGTCTCGCGCGCCGTGGTCTGCGTCAGCCGGCGCACGCGGTCATTGCGGCGGTCGATCAGGTAGAGGTCGCCATCGCTCGAGACGACGCGCCAGCGCTTGTCGCGCGAAACGTCGCCGTTGGCGAGCAGTGGTGCGAGAGAATCAGCGACCGCGTCCTCGAGTGGCTCCGGCTCGCCGCCACGTGCACGCACGCGGTGCAGTGCGCTCTCCTCGTGCCAGTCGGTGCCGCCGGGCTTCCAGAAGAAGTAGATCCACTCGCCGCTGTCGCTCCACCGCACGCGTGAGGGTGGCTCGCCGACGTGCTCCGGCCCGCGCATGATGTTCGCGACCGTCAGCTCGAACGGGTCCTGCTGTTGCGCGCTCGCGGTCGACGTGACCAGGAGCAGCACCAGCATTGCACTGGCGGCGCACAGGCGCTTCATCGCACTGCCTCCTTGCATGGTGTTGCGGACGCGTGTCCGGTCAGTCCCCGAACGAGACTCCGATATCACGGCCCGTCTGTACGATATCCGAATGTGTGGGTACGCGCTTGAGCTGCCGGATCGCGTCCGCAATCGGGACGGCGCGGATCTCGGGCGGGTCGAGCGCGACCATGGTGCCGAAACGCTCCTCCGCCACGAGGCGGACCGCCGCAGCGCCGAAGCGTAACGCGATCAGCCTGTCGTACGCCGTCGGGCTGCCGCCTCGCTGCAGGTGACCGAGCACGATCGAGCGGGACTCGAACCCCGTCAACTCCGAAAGCTGGCTTGCGAGACGTTCGGCGATGCCGCCGTAGCGCGCGTCCGAGCCGGGCTGCGCCTCCGCCACGTAGCTCGCTGTGCCGTCGCGCGGCACGGCGCCTTCCGCCACGACCACGATGGCGAAGCGACGCCCGCGCTGGTAGCGCCGCCGGATCTTGGCCGCGACGCGGTCGATGTCGTAGGGAATCTCCGG
>CAYLME010000168.1:0-7242 GCA_964384585.1 uncultured Gemmatimonadaceae bacterium
CTGTCGAAGGAAGCGCTCTACGAGCGTGCACAGAAGCTGGATATCGAAGGACGCAGCAGCATGACGAAGGCGCAGCTCGTGCGGGCGCTGGAACGGGCAGGGTAGCGGCCCCTGGCCGCTACCCTCCGCACACCACCACCACACCACCCCACCCGGCGCAGGTCCCCCCCGGGCCTGCGATCTACTTCTCGATGCGACCCTGCGCAAAACGGGTCCAGTTCGACCACCACCAGCGTGCCGTGGTGACGAGCGGGCCGTGCTGCGTCCGCGTGTCGGGTGCCTGCGAATGCTTCTGCTCGAAATCGCCGGCATGCGCCGGCGCCATGCTGATCAGGAGTGCCACAATCCTCCTCCCGCCCACTGGTACGCGTGTAAGTACTGCAACAACGTGCTGAAAACTGACGACGTCGGCGGGTGCGCCAAAGGGCCAATGGCGGGCGAATGGCGGCGTGAATTGGTATGGCGGAATGGTGGTTGCCGCAGTGCGGCAGGGACCGAGCGGATGCGGGGCGCGGCCCGGCGGCCGCACCCCGCGATGTGAGCCCGGTCAGTCCACGCGGTCAGTCCACGAGCAGTTCGAGAAAGTCGTCGCGCTCGATACCGCCGAAGAAGTTATCGAGGTCGATCTGCGAGAGCCGCTGTGACAGCGTCGCGCGCTCGTAGCGGCTGCCCTGGAGCAGCGCCTCGATCTCCGACGGGTCGTTGCGGCTCATGAAATCGCCGAAGATGCGGATCGACGTGATCTGGCCGCGGTCCACCTGGATGCGCAGGTCGATCTCGCCGACCGGGAATCGCTTTGTGCGTTGCGTGTTGAACTTCGGGCCTTCGCCGTAGTTCCACTCCCACGTGCGATACTTCGTTGCTGACAACTCTTCGACCGCAGCCCAGTCCTCGTCGGTGACCTCGTGCATCACGGGTTCGCCGCCCTCGAAGATGCGATCGATGATGCGTGCGCGCAGTGTGTGCGGGTCGAGCGGCTCGGGCAGGAACTCGCTGATGTTCGCAACGCGACTGCGCACCGACTTGTGACCCTTCGATTCGATCTTGCCGGGCTTCACGTTCAGTGCAGCGGTGACGGCGTCCAGGTCGGAGTTCACGAGTACGGTCCCGTGGCTGAACATGCGTCCGCGCGAGACGAACTGCGCGTTCCCGGAGATCTTGCGGCCGTCGGCGGTGATGTCGTTTCGCCCACCGACTTCGGCCGGTACGCCCATCGCCTGGAGCACGTCGACCACCGGGCGTGTGAACTCCTCGTACTTGTTGAAGCGGCCGGGCTGGTACTGCGTGAGAAAGCTGAAGTTGAGGTTGCCCTCGTCATGGTAGACCGCGCCTCCGCCCGAGATGCGCCGCACCACGTGAATGCCGCGGTCGCGTACCACGTCCGTGTTGATCTCCTCGATCGTGTTCTGGTGACGGCCGATGATGATCGACGGGTCATTGATATAGAACAGCAGCAGGCTCTCCTCGCCGTCACGGGTGCGCAGAATGTGCTCCTCGAGGGCGAGATTGACCCGGGGGTCGGTGATGCCGCGATTGTCGATGAGTTCCATGGTCCGTTGGTATCGGGTTCGCTGAGGCTACAGAGTAATCAACCCTGATGCGCCCGGTAAGTTCTCGGCGGCGATGTGTCCGGGTGCGTACGTTCATCGGGACGCCCGTGGGGGCCCGATGGTCGACTGGTCGGTCCGGGCGGCAGTTGCGGCCACGGGCTCGTCGCGCCATTTGTCGATGACTGCGATTCCGATAGCGCGGCATTGCCGAATCCATCTCGACGTGGAGAGGGGGAAACCGACATGAAGCGTTCGCTCCGACCGATCAGGACCCCGCGTACGATTACGCTGGGCTGGGGCGGGACCCTGATCCTGCTGGTAGTCTGGCTCTTCCTGTCGTTCTGGCTCATCCGACAGAGCCCGCCCAACGAATGGATACCCACAGTCGTGTCGGGACTCGGACTGCTGGTGGCGCTGAGCGTCGCGGTCTGGACGATTGCCGAGCAGCGCCGGCTCGCCCAGATGAACTTCGCCGTCACGCTCTGGGGACAGTGGTCCGAGGAGTCCATGCTCGAGGCACGGAATCGAGCCTGGGATGCACTCGTTGCACTACCGATCGTGGACGGATACAAGCGGATCGGTGAACTTCGCTTCGGTACGCCCGAGCAGGAACGTCAGTATCGAAGCATCGCGCGCGTAAATCACGTCTTTGCTGATCTCAACGACTTTCTCGATGCGGGTCTTCTGAACCGGACCGATGTCGAAGGGCTCTTCCGTGACACCCTCCAGTCGTACTACTGCCACCTGTGCGTGGCCGACGTTGCGCGAGGGATGGAGCAATTGGGCGGGCAGGACCAGCAGGTCTGGTTCGAGAACAAGGTGCTGGGATTGGCCGACCACCTGCGTCTCCGGGATCCACGGGACTACCACCGCTACGGATCTACGCTCGAGAAGAACCTCGAGGCGGCCGGTCGGCGACGCTGAGCCTGCGGCCCACGCAGGTCCGGCTCTCCGGATTCCTCGCCGTCAACGTCGCGCCTGTGCCGGGCTACTCGAGTGGGGCGTTGTGCATGCGCTGTCGGATCCGGGTCGCTACCGCAGCAGGTCCGCCATCAGCCAGAGCCAGCGGCCGACCGAGTGGACCCAGACTTCCTTGAAGACGTACGTGTTCTGGGCGGGCCAGTACGGCACGTCGCTGACGCCGCGACTCTGGATGCCGACGGGCAGTGCGCCCACGAAGTCGCTCGAAGACACCGCATACTGCTGGGACCAGTCGTAGCCCGCGCCGTACATCGTGCTCGCCGCGAACGGGTTGCGCCCGACGATCCACTGTGCCTGCCGGTGGGCGAGGTCGAGAGCCGCGGAGTCCTGCAGGACGCGCGCAGCCGTTGCCGCCGCCTTCGCCTGCGAGAGCAGCACACCAAAGTTGCCGCGCCGCGCGTACCACACGGGGAACGCGCGCAGGTACCAGCCATCGCCCATGTCGAGTCCCTCGACGACCTGCGCACGATACGCGTCCTCGGTGCCCTGGTAGCGCGCCGCGTGCTGTGACAGCATATCGGCGGCGGCGTGCTCGACACGGTAGACGTAGGCGGGCAGGACGTCGTATGGCGCGGTGTACCCGGTGCTTTCCCGCTGGTAGCGCGCATACAGCTCCACCGTCCGCTGCCACGCCGCGCGCTCCGCATGACCGGGGAGTGTCTCGATCAGTGCAGCGAGTGCGACGATCGGTGCCTGGTCGTTGCCGCGATGGAACTGGTGGAAGATCGTGTCGCGACCGGTGCCGGTGTAGAAGAAACCGCCGAGCGGAAAGCTGCTGCCGACCGGCTGCTGCTGTTGTGATGCGACGATGATGCGTGCGAGCTCGATCCCACGATCGGCGTACTGCTGCTCACCCGTCGCGCGGTACAGCTCGACGGATGCGAGCGTGCCGATACTGGCCAGCTCCATCTCGCCCGCCGCGAACGCAGGCGTGCTCCATGTGGTCGCGTCGTTGATGCCGGTCTGCGCGTCCTGCCAGTCGAGACGGGCCGTGTGCAGTGCACGGGCAGCAAGCTCCGGCGCCGCGTCCCGCAGCACGCGAGCGGCGAGTGCCTCCGCCGCAGCGGCGATGTAGTTGACGTTCGGGTTGTTCAGTGCTTCGCGCTCGCGGTCGTCTTCGTCGCCGACGATGTTGTTGCTCCACAGATTGTGGCTCGCGAAGCCGATGCGGTACCCGCCATCGAACCGGACCCTGAGAAGCCACTCGAGTCCCCATGCGGCTTCCTCGACGACACGCTCCAGCAGTGCCGGCTGATCTCCGAGCTGCTGCAGTCGTGCGGCCAGGGCGAACAGCGAATACGTCGTCTCACCGGTGTTGACGGCGCCCTGTGAGAGGTCGCCCGCGTCGTGCCAGCCGCCGTTCATGACGATGCGCTGGCCATCGTGAGTGGCGAACCAGTCCTGGTGATCGACGCCGTGCACGCCGGGCACGGGAAATCCGCATCGCTGGCCATACAGCCAGTTCACCGTCTGCCATACCGTGGCGTCCCAGACGTCGTCGCCGATCGTGAACGGCTGCGAGTGCGCGCCGCCGGCCCGCAGTACGTAACGGCCGGGTGCCGTGAGTGACGAGAAGTCGAGTACCTGGAAGTCACCGATCCGACTCTGCACGGATGCCACGGGTGCACTGAAGACGACATCGCCGAGCGGCGTATCATCGATGCGCACGACATCGAACGCGCGCGCAGCGATGCCGCTCGCGAGCGCGGTTTTCGATAGCGCAGCGTCGTAGCCGACGTGACTGTACGCGATGCGGCCGGGCGCAACGTTCCAGCCCGTGTGGTGATCCGGCTCCACGCGCTGCAGCTCGATGCGGCCGATCTCGAACGAGACGTGGTCGTTCGCGCCCGCGAGCAGCTTGTTCATCCAGTAGCCGAGCTCCAGCAGTGTCACGCGGTCGCGGGGCAGGGGATCGATCTCCCAGACGACCTGGTGCCAGGCGCCATCTTCCAGCGTGACATAGTGAACACCTTCGCGGCGGTATACGTCCGGGACGGTATCCGCGCCCTGGTTGTGCAGCACGATCTGGAGCGGGAGCATCGGCAGCCCCTCGACGTCCGCGCGCAGCCAAATCGACAGGCGGTTGTATCCGCTCCAGTCCTCGCCACCGATGTCGCGCCGCAGGTTCACGGAGGAAAGCCCGCTGCGCGTCGGCGCGGGTGCGTCGCGGAACATCTGCATGTCGACGCGCAACGTGCGCATGTCGTGCGTGCCGCGCGTGTCCGGGAAGGAGAGCGTGCCGGTGCCGGTCAGCGTCCACCGGGCAGGGTCGCTCATGTCGTCGAGCACACGGCTCGCCTGTACCGGCTTGCTCAGCCAGCGTCGCTCGGCGGAGTGCTCGAAGGGGATCGGCAGGAGCGTGTGCTGCTTCGGCTCCTGGGCGACCGCTGTTTCAGCGGAAGCAACAGCTGCGATTGCGGCAAGCGTGATGAGACGGAGCGCGGCGTTGCACGTCACGTGTGTTCCCGGAAACCGAGGTGGACGTCCTGATCGATCTGCAGGGAACGACCGGCCCTGCAGCCCGCAATGTGCGGGTCGGGCCGGTTCGTGACCAGTCTGCCGTGCGAGCGCGGACCCGGCGCAGCAGCCGGGTCCGCAGCTCCCGTGATCAGGGCGCCTCGGTCTCCTTCGGCTCCCGTTTCATGATCCGGAACACGACGTCGTACGAGAACGAGCCGCTCGCACTGCTGTCGCCATCCGGGTTGTTCCTGCCTGCGCCGATCCATACGCTGCCGGCGGCATCGAAGCTCCAGAGGCCTGGATCGATCCAGCCGCTGGCAACGAGCGAGTCCGGGGCTTCCTGCCAGTACTTCTCGAACTCCTTGCTCAGGCTGCGTGCGCGTGACAGCTCGACGCCGGAGCCGCCTCCCCCGCCTGTCACGCCATGGGCGATCACCTCGTAGTACACCGGCGCGTCCAGCACCTAGAAGACGATGTGCGCATCGCTTCCGACGGAGACGGTCGCGCCTGCGTCCTGCTGGCGGTTCGCGCTGGCGCTGGCGAGCCCCGTCCCGCTCGACGTGAGAACGAGCATCGTGTCGGTCTCGGCGTACACGATGTTGCTCTCGTGCGTGGTGCTCCCGCTCGAGCCCGCCGATCCGCTGCTGGCCGAAACGGCGTATCCACCGGCGAGCGACCCGACCGTTGCAATCCACTGGTCGTGCGAATCGGAATCGTCCTCGAACTGGCTCTGACGTGCGGAGGCCGAGGCACTGTACGCCTGATAGATGTTCTCGATCCGGAGGCTACCCGTCTGTGCTTCGATGACCTCGATCGTCACCGTGTCAACCAGCATGACGCCGCCCTCGGTGAACGTGGCGACGACGCGCACGGTGTCGCCCTCCTCCGGCGCGGTATAGACGGATGCACCCAGTCCGGCATCGTCCGTGACGACGGATGCGGGATCGACGGACCCGCCGCCCAGCACACTGAGCGGAATGCTCGCGCCCGCGAGCCCCTGGCCCGCCTTCTCCAGCGCCAGGCTGAGCCATGCGACGTCGCCCGGCTCGAGTACCGCGCGCTTCCCGCCATCCACGAAGAGCTGCAACTCGTAGCGTGCCCGCGACGTGACGCGGCGCGAAGCACGCAGCCTCCCGTTGGCCGAGGACACGGCCGCAACGTCGATGATCACTTCGGCGTAGCCGTCGCGCAGCTCGACCTCCGCGGTCAGCTCGCCGCTCGCGTCGGTCGTGCCTGACGTACGTGACAGGTCGGCGGTTGCGCTGCTGAGCGTGATGTCGAGTGGTGTGTCGTAGCGCGCCGGGTAATCGCCGACCGCGAGCCAGGCGCGCACGGTGAGTGTGCCGCCCTGCACGAACGGATCCGGCAGCGTCGCCTCGATCGCGACGTGGACGCACAGGTCCGCGTAGATCGCATCGAGGTCGAGCGACGGATCGACCTCGTCGGCGCCGATCAGTGCGGCGAGCGCGGCTAGGTGGAGGATCTCGTCGGCGCGGGAGGGATCGTTCTGCGCGAGGCACTGCTGGTTGAGCCGATCGATCGCGGCGCGCAGTGCGGCGGCGGCGGCGACATGACGCTGCGCGATCTCGGCCTCGAGGTAGCCATCCGCCCACGTCTGCACGTTCGTGAGCCAGCGCAGCCATTCACCGACCGCGTCCTCTGCGTCGCGCGGGCCCGCTTCGGCAGCCTCGAGGCCGGGCATCACACCGTTGTCGAACCAGGCTTTCAGATGCTGCGCGATGACGGACGGGTCCGGGTGCTCACCGGCCTGGCTCGCCCGGTTCAGCTCCTGTGTCACGCCGTGGCGTGCAGCACTCTCCGCGCTTCCACTGCCCGGCATGAGCGCAGCAACTTCCTCGGCCGTCGGAGCCGTGGTGCCTGCACTGCTGAAATGCCCGATCAGGAGGCGCGCGGTATCGGCGCTCACCTGCGCGGGCTCGAGGAGGAATTCCGAGCCGGACTGGGAGAAGCCGACGCTGCCCGATGAAAAACCGTCCTGCGTCACGATCGTCAGCTCGGCGGGAACCGTGAACCTCAGCCCGTCGGGCTCGAACAGGACCGCAGCAGTCGCACCCGCTGCAGTCGGGAACTGCTCGATCGAGGCAAGAGGCGTCAGCGTGACCTGTGTCGCCGCCCGCAGTGCAAGGCGCGGCACACGCAGGGTGTAGCGTGTGCCGTCGCTGGCAACCGCCGTGATGGTGCCGCCCGCGAGCGCGCTGTTGCGCACCTGGTATTCGACGTTCGCCCGGTG
>CAYLME010000169.1:0-7193 GCA_964384585.1 uncultured Gemmatimonadaceae bacterium
GCAGTCCTCCTCGATAGGCCCCTGGAACAGCGTGATCTTGTCGGGGAGCTGGTTGCCGTGATCCCACCGGCGCTCGGGCAGCGGCGTGCCCTGGTAGAGGCCGAGCAGCGTGTCGGGCGGCTCGATCTCCATCTCCTCGAGCAGGTCGTCCGAGGGCTCGTCCTCGATGACGATGGCGACGTTGCGGATGTGACGGGCGAAGCGGCGGGGGATGGTGTCGATGGCCTCGCGCACCAGCGCCTCGAACTCGGCGCGCGTCATCGTCTCGACCGTGACGGGGGCGTCGTCCGCGCCTTCGCCGCGGCCGAGGGACGCGCCGTGCGCGCCGCCGTCTTCCGTGCGGCGGTCTTTCGCGCGCCGGCCTTGCGCACCTCGCCGCCGGTGATGAAGAACCGGCAGCCCGGCCGCGCCGCGCAGCGTTCGCACAGCGGCTTCGGCTTGCAGATACGCCGGCCGTGCAGGATGAGCGTGTCCGAGACACGCGTCCAGCGCGCGGGCGGCACGATGTCGCCGAGCGCGCGTTCCACCGTGATCGGGTCGTCCGAGGTCACGAGGCCGAGGCGGTTGGCGACGCGCAGCACGTGGCGGTCCACGGGCAGGCCCGGCACGCCGAGCGCGTGGCCGAGCACGACGTTCGCCGTCTTGCGGCCGACGCCCGGCAGCGCCACGAGCGCGTCCATGTCACGCGGTACCTCGCCGCCGTGCTCGTCGACGAGCGCCGTCGCCATGCCCACCAGCGCGCGCGCCTTCTGCCGGAAGAAGCCCGTCGAGTGGATCTCGCGCTCGAGCGTCGCGAGGTCGGCACGCGCGAGCGCCTTTGCGTCGGGGTACGTCGCGAAGAGCGCCGGCGTGACTTCGTTGACGCGCCGGTCGGTGGACTGCGCGGAGAGGATCGTCGCGACGAGCAGCTCGAAGGCCGTGCGGAAGTGGAGTTCGGTGTCGGCGCCGGGGTGCTGCGACTCGAGCGCGTCGAGGATGCCGAGGGCGTCCATGGCCGCGCGCGTCCGGGCGACGAGGTCTGTTCGAGAGCGCTTCGGGGACGCCATGCCGCTATCGCTTGTACGGACCGAGGAAGCGCTCGCCGTTGAAGTGGATGAGGTGTGACGGCGAATCCGCGACCCACACTTCCGTTTCCCAGGCGATCTCGCCGAGGTACCGAGCCATGGTAGCTCTGTTGGGGAAGGCTGTGACGAACACCAGTCCGGCCCTTGCTCCTGAGAACAGGGTGGCCAGTTCGGCATGACGCTTGCCGTCTACAGGGCCATGGCTCGTGACGCACTCGACCAGCAAGAGCCAGTTCTGATCCTGGAAGAAGAGCACGACATCGGGCATCTTCCCGTGTGAGCCGACGTTGACGCCGAGTGAGCTGAGGCGTGCTTCGTCGAAATGGGCCCACTTGTTTCCGGTGTCGCCCACGTACAGAACCGCGGAGCCCGGTGCGAACCTTGGCGCGAAGTGCTGTATAACGGCTCTGATGAGTTCGCTGTGCTCACCTGGGCTGAGGCTCAGTTCGACCTCACCCATCTCAACGGATACGAGGTGGAACGTTCGCTCCTTCGCATAGCGTTGAACGAGGGTCTCCCTCTGCTCGAGGTAGAGCGCCAAGTTCTCTTGCCAGGATTCCGTTTCGACCGAGCGCAGCAGGGCTAACGCAGCGGGCTCAATCTGGTAGACGGCGCGGGGGCTGTTGACCGGGCGGGCAGGATCATCCGGATTGTAGCGTGCAATTCCGGCATCACAAAACTGGTGCATGGTCTGCCGACGAATGGTCTCCCGAGTGTTTGGCTGGTAATGTTTGCCGTAGTGCTCGCGTATCCAGTCCATCATCGGCGTGATACCCAGCAAGGGGCTCTCCGCGTTCTGCCAACGCTCTCCTGGCCTCAGGTCGAGCAGCGCCAGCAGGCATAGCGCAGATCGCTCGTTGCGTTGCTGGCGCGGAAGGCCAAGCGCGGTCAAAACGTCGAGCGAGGTGGCAATCTGAGTGGGGCGGCTCATCGGATCAGTGAGCCTACTTTCATGTCGATCGCCTCTTGCGTATGCGTGCTTGATGAGAGCGCCCATTGGCCCAAGGCGATCAGTTCCTCCTCGGCCGGATAGGTCATCTGCCGAAGGTCGGTTGCGTTCACTTGGGTGTGGCCGTTGAACTGTCGGAACACCTCGTCAACGAGAGTGCAGTTCAGGTAGACGGACAAGCCATGCGCAACAAGCGGCGGAAGCCCCCGCCGCCGACGGTGAAAGACGTTCAGGTGGTTCTCAAAGGCGATTGCGGACGCACCGTCGAGGTCAGCCGGTGAAACCACCCGAGCCACTATTCGCTTCCGCTCTTCCTTTGATGAGAACCGCCGTACCACGCAGTAGTGCTCTGTTGGATAGAGAAACCGCTCCGTTGTTTCATTGCGTAAGATCGCGTTGGGCTTCTTTCCGCCAATCCTAGGCCATACGAGAATCTGGCCGCTGAAATGAGCAGGATACAAGAGGGGAACGGTGTTCGCCTCTGGAGACGTTCTCAAGTGTTCCCGGAGCCGGAAGTCCACCACTGGTCCGGTAGAGACATCGATCTGCAACTGCGAGAGGCGACAGTTGAACGGTGACGACCAACCGATGCGGTCGTCAACGCTGGGGATTGGAATGTGAAAGAAGCGCTGCTCGTCGCTGGGATCGACGACGCGATCCATGGGCACGCGATGCAGCGACAGGTCGACAAACGTGTCGTCAGAAGAGACGGACACTTCTATGTCGGCTGGAGCGCCCGCGCGCTGCAAGTGGATGATCACATTCTCCTGCAACACGCCGTCGTCGTGAAACGCGCGCGTGCGCGAACTGAACAGGTGAATGCGACGAACTGCGCTCTTCGCAAGGATGAACTCTCGGAACGGCCTGTAATAGGGTCCATTGCAGAAGCTCCTTGGAATAATCGCAACTACGTGGCCGCCCGGCCGGGTCAGCGCAATCGCAAGCGCCACGAAACCCGAATAGAGGTTCACCGCCTCGATTCCGGCCTGACGCAGGAGCTGTCTGTGTCTGGAGGCGGTCCCGATCTTCCTGTAGGGCGGATTCAGGATTACGTGAGTGTAGTCGCGCATGGGCGACGCGAACATGCCGCCCGAGATCGCAGCAGCGGCGACCTCGACGAAATCCCCCGACCTCACCTCGCCATTAAAGTCGGGGCCTGTGTATCGTCGGAGTGTGTCAGCCAGATGCCCCTGAAGTAGCGGGTCTATCTCATACGCGTCAACCTCAACACGATCGAACGTCAAGGCTCCGGCGCGCCACCGGTCGAGGAAGGCCGCCGAGAGCGAGCCGATGCCTGCCCCAGGGTCCAGCAGGCGGCACTCGCCAGCCGCATCGGGAAGAAGGCCTGCCATGAATCTCGCCGTTGCAGCAGGAGTCAGGTACTGACCGAGTGCAGCCTTATGCCCGTCCGCAGTACTCTTCGAAACGGCGCGGCGAGTCTCTTCGACTAAGGCGAGCACCTTACTTGCTCCATTGATGGCCGCGCGCGTCAGTGAACCGGGCCGCCGCCCTTCTTCGGCGGCGCGGGCGGCGGCGGCGGCACCGGACCCGAGTGCGACTCGGAGAAGACGCGGAGGTTCTCCTGCAACGCCGCGATCAGCGTCGGCACGAACTGCACCGGCATCACGACCTTCGCGCGCACGGGCGCGTGGACGGTGTGATCGCGCTCGGCCTCGCGGATCTCCTTCTCGGAGAGCGGCGGCACCTCGCAGAAGGTGAGCGTGAAGTCGAACGGCGTGTGGGCCACCGCGCAGAAGTTCGCGTAGGTGCGTCCCTCGGCCGGCGCCTCGTCGTCGGGGACGATCGTGAAGTTGATCTGCTTGCGCTCGGCCATACGCCGGAGTGTATCAGTACCGGCGCATCACGCCGACCACCACGCCCTGGATCTGCACGTCGTCCGGGTCGGCGAGAATCGGCTGCATCGTGACGTTCGCGGGCTGCAGGCGGATGCGCCCGTTCTCCCGGTAGAACTTCTTCAGTGTGACGTCGCTCGAGCCGAGCAGCGCAATCACCATCTCGCCGTTGTCGGCCGTCTTGCGGTCCTCGATGATCACCCAGTCGCCATCGCGGATCTGCTCGTCGATCATCGAGTCGCCGCGGACGCGCAGCACGTAGGTGTCGCGCCGGTTGCCGAGCAGCGACTCGGGCACGGCGATGGTCTCGGTGGTGGCGACGGCTTCGATCGGCATGCCCGCCGCGACGTAGCCGAGCAGCGGCACGTCCACCGTGCGGCCGCCGCCGCGGCCCGGCAGCAGTTCCACCGAACGGCTGCGGTTCCACGACCGCTTGATGAAGCCCTTCTCCTGGAGGTTCGTCAGGTGCTTGTGCACGGTGGCGAGCGACGACAGCCCGAACCGCCGCCCGATTTCCTCGAGGCTCGGCGCGTAGCCGTGCTGCTGGATGAACTCGTTCAGGTAGTCCAGAATCTCGCGCTGGCGTTTGGTGAGCGGTTGCACGGCGTCCTCCGGCAGGGGCGAATAAACAGCCAAACCCCTACAGGGCGCAGAGTAAACAAAGGAAAGGCGAAAGTCAACCCTGCTATCATCCGCGCCGTGCGCCTGCCCGTGCACCTCCCCCCGAAGACCGGCCGCCAATGGGATGTGCTCGCCGTCGGCGAGAACTCCGAAGACCTCCTGCTTGACGTCGACGGCCACCCGCCGCAGGGGGCGAAAGTTCGCGCGCGCCGCGCGATCGCAGGCTCACGTCAATGTCCGGGATACCATGACGCTCACATTGACGGACGCTCAGCTTCTCAAGCGAATCGATCAGGGGGATGAAACCGCGCTGCTGGAGCTGCACGGGCGCTATGCGTCGCTGGTGTATTCAGTGGCGTATCGCGTTCTGAACGATCGCATGGCCGCGGAAGAGGTTACGCAGGACACGTTTCTGCGGCTATGGGACAAGGCGCACACCTACGACAGCGCGAAGGGTGGGTTCGTGCCTTGGCTGCTGACAATCACGCGCCGCCTTGCCATCGACACCTTCCGCCGCCAGAACCGCGACCCGATGGGCCAGACGATGCTGATCGACGGCGATCGCGAGCGCTGGGAGCACGTGCTGGTCGGAGAGCACAGCGATCTGCGCCCGACGCTGATCGCTGTGCTGTACGATTTGCCGGAAGACCAACGGCAGGCGATTGAGCTGGCGTACTTCTACGGGATGAGCCACAGTCAGATCGCGGAGTATCTGCACCTGCCGCTCGGCACCGTCAAGACGCGGATTCGCAGCGGGATGGAGCGGCTGCGCGTGGCATGGGCCGCCGAACCGTCGCGCAATCCGAATTCAACAGCTCGAACGTAGAGATTGTAGAAGCATTCTGTGAAAGATGTCACGTAAGCTTGGCAAGACGACGCGTAATGAGGATCGCTCGCAACCGGTATGACGCACGATGATATAACCGCACTACTGCCGGGATACGCGCTCGGCGCGCTGGATGAAGACGACCGCCACCGGGTGGAAATGGCGCTTGCCTCGAACCCGGACGCGCGCGCGCAACTGGCAGAGTATGAAGCCAGCGCGCGGGCGCTAGTGGCGCTTGCGCCATTGCATCCTGCGCCGGAGCGCTTGCAAGCGGATCTGCGCGCTCGCCTCGCTGCCCGGCAGGAGACGACGCAGCCACATATCAGAACAGGGAGGACTTCCCCCTGGGGCTTGGTTGCGGTGGCGGCGGCGCTGGTTCTGATCGTTGCCGGAGTGCTGGCGGTGCTGCTGCTTTTACGCGACGACGATGAGCTGCCTGCGGAAGACGGCGAGGCGCTGTATACCGAGCTGGCTGAGATGGAAGGCGCGCAGCGGTACAGCGTTGTGCCGGGGGAGGTCGATCCGGACGTGTCCGGCGAGCTCGTCGTGTCGCCCGAAGGTGACCGCGCCGTAATTCGTATCGAAGACCTGCCCGAGCTGACGGACGAAAACGTGCTCCAGTTGTGGCTGGTGGATGCGGAAGGCGCGCGCGCCAGCGGCGGGTTGTTCCGGCAGGCCGCCGATGACCCGCTGTATATTCCGATTCCGCTGGACGCGCCGTTCAACGCGTATCGCGGATTCGGTGTCTCGCTGGAACCGGCGGGCGGCAGCCCGTATCCGGACCGTCCGACCGGCCCGCGTATGTTCAGCGTGCCAATCGACAGCTGACGCGCACACATTCGCGCGCTCAAGTCAACGAAACGGGGCCCCATCGCTGGATGAGGCCCCGTTGTCATGTCGGGCATTGCGTAGTCTGGCGCTTGGGCTAGCGGTTCGCCAGATAGTTGAGTACCGCCTCGCGTTCTTCTGGGGTGAGCTGCGCCCCGTAGCCGATCATGCGGTCGACGGTCGCAGCCCATTCGTCGGCGGTCTTCTGCGCCTGATCGATGCGGTCGCGCGTGTGGCAGACAGTGCAGCGCTCGCTGATCAATGCGTTCCCGTCGTGCGCCGCGCCCATGTCTTCACCCTCGGGCGCCATCTCTTCCTCGGGCGCGGCTTCTTCTTCCGGCGCCATCTCTTCTTCGGACATCATCTCGCCCTCGGCGCCGCCGAGGTTGATCGGGCCGACGACGACATTCCCACCGACGCGAACCGGGCCATCAGCCCCTTCGACCGTGCCGAACTCGTACACACCTGCTTCACCGGTGTCGTAATGCAGCATCGGGAAGACCTGCTGCGCCGCCTGCATGGGGTCGACTGGGATGCGGATATTCTGGCTCAGCCCGGCAGGGAGCGGGTACGACGCGATTACCGGGCCCGGCCCGCTATCCTGGCTGCTGTGAACCGCGATCCAGCCGGGCGCGTCGAGCAGCGCGGCATCGATCACCAGCGTGTCCATGTCTAGCGTCTGGTCCTGCATGGTCAGCGACGGCGCCGCCTGGATCGGGAAGGTCAGCACCGCGTCGTTGACGCGGACCGGGCCATCAGCCCCTTCAACCGTGCCGAACTCGTACACGCCCGCCTCACCGGTGTCCACGTGCAGCATCGGCCACAGCACCGGCGTCACGCCTGCCGGATCCAGCGAGACCGAGACATTCGTGTTCAACCCGTCCGAAACCGCAGTGTAGCCGATCACCGGGCCGGGGGAGCCGCCGCCATCGGCGTGCACCACCAGCCAGCCGGGGCCTTCCGAAAGCACCGATCGCGCGACGAGGGTTGGTTCTGCCATCGCTTCCATATCGTCGCCGCCGAGCACAAGCTGGCTGTTAACGCGCATGTGC
>CAYLME010000170.1:0-4785 GCA_964384585.1 uncultured Gemmatimonadaceae bacterium
GGCGGGGTCAGCATGGTCGTGCTCCCGGTTGGACCTCACTTTGGGCGACAGCTCGAACGACGTCGGCGGTGTCACACGGTGTCCAGGACGGTTTCGATGATGAGCGTGACGCTGGACCGAACGCGCGTAACCTAAACGAGCATGAGAACCTGGACACTTGCGCTCATCATCGCGTTGGGAACGGCGTCCTGGGCGTGCGGATCATCGGACCGCGCCGATCCGCCTTCCGATGATGCCGCTCGCGCTTCCTCAACCGCATCAGACGTCGTCGACAAGGCGCTCGTCGATTCCTGTGCAGGCTTCAACGTCACAAGGGCCGCCGAGATGCTCGACGTCCCGGTGGCGGATCTCGAAGTCTCGGAGAGCTTCGTCGAGCGCCTCGGCGGACAGCAGTGCCGATACTGGTCGACGAGCAGCAACATCGGACCCGGCATCATGATCCTGCTCAACGTGCAGGACTCGAGCGCCGCGGCCCGCCGGATTCTCTCGGGGCAGCGAAGCGTCGTCCCCGTGGTCGAAGCGCTGCCTGAACGCGGGCCGGCGCTCCTGGAGTTCGACGGCATCGGCGACGAGGCGTTCTGGGACAGCAATACCGGCGGCGTCAACGTGCGCGTGCGCAACATCGTGGCTACCATTCATGCCTCTCTGGCGAGCAAGTCGATGTCGGACCGTGATAACGGCCAAATCGAGATGGAGCGGCGTGTCGCCGAGGAGATCGCACGAGGGTTGTCCTCGTGACGTTTCGCCCGCGGCACTTCTCACGGCATCGGACAACAGTGAAGGAGGCTCGGGTGGTCCAGGTGGCGGACTGGGCCAGCGTGCACATCACCGCCCAAAAGGCAGGCCCCCTCAAACCCGGATAGCCTCTCACGATCCGCGTAGCGAACTGGGGGGCAGGTCAATGGGACCCTTCGGCGTGGTCTCCGGCTTGGTGACTTTCGAGCGGCCCGCCAATCGTGGGCAACTCGAGCGTGACCACGAGTCCTCCGTCGGCATGGTTGCGGGCGCTGGCACTGCCGCCGTGTGCGAGCATCGCCCGCCGGGTAATCGCGAGCCCCAGTCCGACTCCACCGGTCGCGCGCTCCCTCGCATGATCAACGCGAAAGAACGGATCGAACAGTCGGCCCAGCGCCTCCGTGGGCACACCCGGACCCTGGTCGCGAACGACGATGGCTGTGCGGCTGTTGCCCGTGATCTGTTCCATACGGATCGCGACGACGCTATGCTCGGGCGCGTACCTCAGGGCGTTGCGCACGACGTTTTCGATCGCCCGCTTCAGCAGCGCGCGATCACCTCGTACCCAGGCGTCGCACTCGTGCTCGACGACGACTCGGCGATTCACTGCTTCGGCCTCGAACTGGGCATCGGCTGCGACGTCGCGCACGAGCTCGCGGAGAGCAACCCTCTCGAGGGCCGAATCATCCGCGCGGCGTTCCAGGCGAGCGAGCGTCAGAAGTTGCTCAATCAATGCGTTCAGACGCCGAATCTCCAAGTCGATCCGCTGATGCTCCGGCACGTCGTCGCCGACACGGCGGCGCGCGAGGTCGAGGGCGAGCGCAAGGCGCGTCAGCGGCGACCTCAGCTCGTGGGAGATGTCGGCGAGCAGCCGCCGCCGCGAGGCGATTGAGGCTTCGATGCGCGCTGCCATGCGATCGAACTCCAACGCCAGCTCGGAGAGTTCGTCGCGTCGTTGCAGATCGGGGTGGCCGCACACCCGAACCGACAGGTCACCGGCGCCAAATCGGATCGCCGCGCCACGCAAGGCCCGGATCGGCTTGGTGATGTACCACGTCAGCAGAAAACAGACCGCGGCGCTCGTGAGGAGCGGCGCGGACAGCCTGAGTAGTCGCGCGGATCTGAGATCTGAGGACCACCGCAGAGGCCGAGGAGCTTCCCAGATGACGACGTATCGATTTCCGGAGTCGCTTGTAGTGCTCCTTGCCAGCAAGGTCGCCTCCGTGCCGACGACCCGTTCAGCGTTGTCGGTCGTCAGCGCGCGCATGATGATGTCGCTGGCGTTGTCGAGCGGAGAGTGGCCTGCGACAAACTCGCCGCTGGCGCCGTACACCCAGACGGGAAATCGGCCGTCGTCGCTGATGGCCGCCATGAGCGATGCGGCGCGCTGTGATCCTTCCCGCTCGTACACGCTGGCCACCTGCGATCCGAGTGAGCGCATCGCTGTGCGGCCGATCAAGCGCCAAGTCGTGACGACGTCAGGCTGGGTGATTGCCAGACTGGCGGCGAATACCAGCACGAGGCTGAGCGAGCCTAGCCAGAACCAGAGAAAGATGCGGGTAAACAGGCGGCTCATGATTCGGCGCTACTGCTCGCGTGCGGTCCGCGAATACACATAGCCCGCGTTGCGCACGGACTTGATCCGCTCGGTCCCTCCGACCACCGCGCCAAGCTTCTTCCGGAGGCTGCTGACGTGGTTGTCGATGCTGCGGTCAAACACCGAATGTTCGCGCTGAAGCGCTCTCCTGAACAGATCTTCGCGGGACACAACCTCGCCAGCCGCCAACAGCAGGACTCGCAGCACGTCGAACTCGAGTGAGGTCAGGTCCACCAGGTCGCCTCCGCGTCTCACCGTCCTGGCGCGAACGTCCATAACCACGTCGCCCACCGCGATGGCATCACCTGGCTGCGTCGCCGATGCTGGGCGGGTACGCCGGAGAACGGCATGCATACGCGCGAGCAGTTCCCGTGCGCTGAACGGCTTTGCGAGGTAGTCATCGGCGCCGACCTCCAGGCCGACGATGCGGTCCACCTCCTGGCCGCGGGCGGTGAGCATGATCACTGGGGACTGCGACTGCACCCTCAGCCGGCGAAGAACCTCGAGGCCGTTCAGCTCCGGAAGCATGACGTCCAGGATGATCAGACCGTACTCGGTTGCGAGCGCCTGGGTAAGCCCTTGCTCACCGGTGTGCACAGTCTCGACGACGAAGCCTTCGGGCGTGAGATAGTCCACCAGCATTGCGGTCAGTTCCTGGTCGTCATCGATGACAAGTACACGCGGCATGTGAATGGCCTCGACTCGCCGGGTAGCAGCGTCTTCCCACTCGCACCATTTCAGAATAATCGTGTCACACGCCCGCGCCTCGCGACTTTGTCGGGATTTGTCGCGTTCGACGCCGACGATTCGTGACAAAACGCGACCGCACGACGTAGGACCCGCCGCTAGATTCGGTACAGCGCTCTCGCGAGCGTCTGCCAAATCAGGAGCCGAACATGAAGCACAGTGTCCTCGTCTTTGCGTTGCTGTTGATCGCTGCTGCGCCCGCCTGGGCGCGGCAGCAGAGCGGCGCCGACCAACCGAGAGAAGAAGTTCAGCAGCGGCTCGAACGTATCAAGGAACGTTTGGCGCTGACTCCTCAGCAAGTCGAGCAGATGCGTCCCGTGCTCGAGGACGAAGTCAGGAGGTTGAAAGCCGTACGAGAGAAGTACGACGGCTCCGGTCAGAGCCGTCGCGCGAGACGCGAAATCGCTCGAGAGCTTCGGGATATCCGGAGCGCGGCGGACGAACGGCTGCAGAAGATTCTGACGGAGCAGCAGATGGCCGAGATGAAGAAGATTCGCGAAGAGCGACGCGCACAGTTGCGCGGCCGCGCGGGTCGGTAACGACTCATGCCGGCAGCGGTCACGAAGAGCAGCCGAGGTTCCATCGATGAAACTGATCGTGATCAACGTTGTCGCAGTGCTGGCTCTTTCTGCGATTGCGCACCCATTCCCGCCCACCCCGCCGGACCAGCCCGCCGCTGGTCCCGGCGGGCGATCCTACCTCCACGAAAGTGTCGAGGCATCGCGGTTCGGATCCGGAGCCGAGGAGGTCTATATCTTCGAGGCTGCCGAGCCGACGCCGAAGAGCGCGCCAGTCGTGGTGTTCGCGCACGGCTGGGGCGCCATGGACCCTGACATATACGGGGCATGGATCGCGCATCTCGTCAGGCGCGGCTATACCGTGATCTATCCGCGATATCAGGCGGACCTCAGAACTCCCGTTCGAGACTTCACGCGTAATGCCCTCGTGGCGACCAGGCGGGGCCTTGAAGAACTGCGATCGGCCGGTCACGTGCCTCCCAACGAATCGGGCGTGGTGTTTGTCGGCCACTCGATGGGCGGTCTGGTCGCGGCGAATCTGGCGGTGCGGGCGGCGCAAGGCGAGTTGCCCCCGCCGCTCGCGTTGATGTCTGTCGAGCCCGGGAAGACGTGGCCGGAAGCATCTCCGATCGCGTTCGATCTCGAAGACCTCTCGCGCCTCCCGTCGAGCATGCTGCTACTCGCGGTCGTCGGTGACGACGACGAGTTCGTGCGCGAGATCGATGCGCGCAGGATCTACGCAGGGGCGAGCGCGGTGCCTCGTGCGAACAAGAACTACATCAGGATGTTCTCGGACGACCATGGGGCCCCAGGCCTCGTCGGTGACCACCGGGCGCCGACCGCGCCAGGGATGCTCATCGACGGCCCTCCGGTGCCGGGATCGCCGCGACGTGGGGAGATGTCGCCGCTTCTCCCGGACGGGCGCCGCGGCCCGATGGTAACGGATGCGCTCGATTACTATGGGACGTGGAAGCTGCTCGATGGGCTCGCCGATGCCGTGTTCCGCGGAGAGCACCGCGAGTACGCCCTGGGGGACACGCCGCAGCAGCGGTTTATGGGTCTGTGGAGCGACCGCGTTCCTGTTCGCGAGCTGCAGATAAGCGAGCCATGAACTCCGCGGTGCTGGGCGTTCGCCGACCCGGCGCATCCTGGCGGGTCCGGATACTTCCGCCTACGGCACGAAGCGGA
>CAYLME010000170.1:4885-7138 GCA_964384585.1 uncultured Gemmatimonadaceae bacterium
CCGACCCGGCGCATCCTGGCGGGTCCGGATACTTCCGCCTACGGCACGAAGCGGATCTCTGGAAGACCGTATGTCTGAAGGAATACGCGCCCTGTTCCTCGTGGCGGGTTCGACGCTGGCCGGGACGGTGTACGTCCTGTATCTCAGGGCCGAGCCGTTCCCGCCCGATATCGTGCGCGTCGTGCCGGTCGCGTGGCTGGGAGGCTCCTTGCTTGGGGGAGTCCGCGCTGCTCAGGCACTGAGACGCAACAGCAGCCGCTGGGCGGCGGTGCTGGCGTTGGCTCTCCACGTCCCGAGCGTGATCTTCGCCGCCATCTTCGCGATGGCGGCGCTGCTGGGAGACTGAGCGTACGGATGCGCCGCGCGCCGCCTCTCGCGGAGGAACATCATCGCGTGTCGCGGCCAGAACGACCCCATCGAAAATGGACCTTCGCTCACAATCATCGTGAGGCTCAGCCCGATCCGGAATCGCGCTGACTCGAGGCTGAGGCTCTAACCAAACACGAGGGACGCCACTCCGAGCCCGATGGTCACGAATTCGAGTGGAAAAGGGCAGTCGGCCGGTTCCTCGACTCGCGACGCATCAAGTAGTTGACGACGCCATAGATCGACAAAGTGCGTATGACCTCAAATCCGTACTTCCCGTAGAATCGGACGTTTTCCGATCTGTCCGTTTCGAGATACCCGACTGCTGTGGCGGCATCGAGCCGAATGCAGAACTCCTTCAGGAGGTGTCCACCAATTCCGCAACCTTGCGCGTCGGGATCTACGGCGATCGGGCCGAAGTGCATATGCGATTCACGCGGATCGTGCTTGGCCCACACCGAGAGCCAATTAGCAATCTTGAGTGCGGAGCGCACCCCGCAGCCGCGCAGCAATGCGACCGAATTCGCCAGCTTCTGAGTCGACGTGAACCGGCAATTCGGGGACTCCACCCAGTGAACGACGCCAACAACTCGGCCGCCGTCGACGACGACTCGCTTTTCTCCAGCCATCGTCCGCAGACCGATGCGGAAGAATGCCTCGTTCGCCTGCACCGCGTCTCGTCCGAAGACCACCACGTGAAGAGGATTCGTGACAAAGGCTCTCGCGAGAACCTTCACCGCGCCGTCGCTGTGCTCGGAACTCAATATCGTCGTCACTTGCCGCAGTTCTCCCGGGGACCGGTAAACGATGGGCGCGCCGCAGGGTCGGTGGCGACGACCTGTGGTAGTCGCACTGGGGATACGTTCGAGAGCATGTCTAAGTACGTCTCCTGCACGGCGTCCTCTGCGTCAGCCATCGACGCAAGCATCCTGCAGGCGAGAGCGAGTCGGCGCTCACGGTACTGCGCGAGAGTGGCAGCAAGATCAGACGCTTGAACGCTCAAACTGCCCGTCGGGAGCGTGCTAGAGCCAATCCGCCAAGTGCGACGCCCACCACCCCCACCGTGATGGAGCATCGCGATATCGGGTCCGCTCATGTTCCATACCCTATAGTATGGAAAGACGCGCTGTCAATACCCAATGGTATGGAGAGCCAATCAACGGGTGAAGCAGACACGTTCCGGCGCCACGCGCCTGGGCACGCCCGCGTCGCGGTCAATGACCTGTGCCGCAAGCGCGGCTTCTCGGAGGGCAGCTATTACCTCTGGCGAAGCAAGTTCGGCGGCATGAGCGATGGAGACCTTCGGATATTCGACCAAGATTTGGGAAGCGGCGAATCATGGCAAAGGGGCTGAGGTCGGCTGACAGGCGCGTGCGGCTAGCGGGCACTGGGCGGGTGCAGTACCGCAGTCTGGCGCCTGCGAAGGAACGCCGGCTGACGGCCGAACGGGTTGGCGAGGTTGGCTGTCACCCCGGTGTAACCCCGGACTCAGAAAGTGGTCGGGGCGCCCAGATTCGAACTGAGGACACCCTGCGCCCAAGGCAGGTGCTCTCCAGGCCGTCGGCTGTTCGCTCCATAGGGCAACGCTGCTCCCCGGGACCTGAAGGTCCCGGGCTACGTTCCGTCTCAGCGCCGGTCAACGTGCGCGGCGCTACGCTCCCACCAGCACCCGATGCTGATACAGCGCCAGCAGAAAGCTGTCTCCTACCTTCACGCCGGTCCGCGCGGCAACGACCTGCTTCACGTCTTCGGTTGACCGCGTTCCGTCGAACAGATCCAGCAGCGGCACGACCTCGCCGCGCAGGCGCGTCGTTTCGCCCGCGTCGCTCGTGGTGAGCACGGCGCTGCCGTCGAGCAGGCGGTGAACCTTGAGCGCCGGGTTGCGGA
>CAYLME010000171.1:0-7121 GCA_964384585.1 uncultured Gemmatimonadaceae bacterium
TCGTGTCGGCGACGCCGGCCGACTACGAGTCGCGCCAGTCGGGGCAGGTCGTCGAACAGGTCGTGCGACCGACGGGACTGGTCGACCCGCAGGTGACCGTGCGTCCGGCGAGCACGCAGGTCGACGACCTGCTCTCCGAGATCCGCACGCGCGTCGGCGACGGCGAGCGCGTGCTCGTGACGACGCTCACCAAGCGCATGGCGGAGGATCTCACCGACTACCTCGCACAGGTGGGTGTGCGCGTGCGCTACATGCACGCGGACATCGATGCGATTCAACGCATGGAGATCCTGCGCGACCTGCGCCTCGGCCGCTTCGACGTGCTCGTCGGCATCAACCTGCTGCGCGAGGGGCTCGACCTGCCGGAGGTCTCGCTCGTGGCGATCCTCGACGCGGACAAGGAAGGCTTCCTGCGCGACGAGCGCTCGCTCATCCAGACCATCGGCCGCGCCGCGCGCAACGTGAACAGCATCGCGATCATGTACGCGGACCGGATCACCGGCTCCATGCAGCGCTGCCTCGACGAGACGACGCGCCGCCGCGAGATCCAGCGCGCCTACAACGAGGAGCACGGCATCACGCCGCAGACGATCCGGAAGAGCATCGAGGAACTGATGCTGTCCACGCGCGTCGCGGACGCGCGGCTGGATCCGAAGGCGAGGGGGGCAGGGGCGGGGAAGGTCGCGGAACAGCCGGCGTCGTATGCCAGCGAGATGGACCTCGAGGAGTGGGCGAAGATCCTCGAGACCGAGATGAACGAGGCGGCGACGAACCTGGACTTCGAACGGGCCGCGCGCCTGCGCGACGAGCTGCTGGACGTGCGGGCGAAGCTGTCCGGCGCGGCCTGACAACGGGACGAACCGACCCGCACTTTCCCTCAGCTGTTCGCTTCCGGACATCCGGAATCACGTCTTGCCCCCGCGAAGTCTCTTCTTCCGCAGTCCTGCCAGCCCTTTCCTCTGCCGGCACCCTCTTGCCCCACTCGCCCACCGCGCCGTATACATTGTGGTATACACATGACCGTCAGCAGATCCGAACATCCCGAGCCCGTGACCAGTGAGCGGCCCATGACACCCGGAACGAGGATCACCCGCAGGGAAGCGATAAAGGCCGCCGCAGCGGCAGCCGGCTTCATGATCGGGGCGCCGTACGTGAATCTCGGCCGCTACCGCCTCTTCGCGCAGGGACGCGAGTACTCGGCGCGTGCGATCCGGCTGGTGCAGGAATCGCTGGTGATCGACATGCTCAGCCCGCTCACGCTGAACTGGCCGCTCCAGGGCAAGTGGAACCTGGACGCGGAGAGCTTCACGGACGCGGACTTCCAGCGCTACCGCGACTCCGGCATCGATGTTTTCCACGTCGCGTTCGGCATGGGTGGCATCGATCCGTACACGACGGTGCTGCACCACATCGCCACGCAGAACAGCTTCATCGCCGGGCAGGACCAGCGCTTCCTGCGCATCGACAGCGCAGCGGACTTCGAGCGGGCGCGCACGTCCGGCAAGGTCGGCATCCTGATCGGTGTGCAGAACAGCTCACACTTTCGCCGACCAGACGACGTCAACACGTTCCACGCGCTCGGCCAGCGCGTCTCGCAGCTCACGTACAATTCGCGCAACCTGATCGGCAATGGCTCCACGGAGCGAAGCGACAGCGGTCTGAGCGACTTCGGCGTCGCCATCGTCAAGCGCATGAACGAAGTCGGCATGGCCGTGGACACGAGTCATTGCGGCGATCGCACGACGATCGAGGCGTGCGAGGTCTCGACGAAGCCGGTGCTGATCACGCATTCGAACGCGCGTGCACTGGTGAACGGGCATCCACGCACGAAGCCGGACGAGGCGATCCTGGCAATGGCGAAGACGGGCGGCGTCATGGGCATCACGGGCGTCCGCAACTTCGTGCGGAACACCGAGCCGACCACGATCGAGCACTACATCGACCATTTCGATTACGTCCGCGACATGATCGGGGTCGAACACCTGGGCATCGGCAGTGACATCGATCTCTACGGCTACGACGCCATGCCGACCGAGGACTACGAGCGACTCAAGGCCGGCTACAAGGACAGCTACGCGTTCCGGGACAGGATCGACATCGAGGGCATCGATCACCCGCAGCGGATGTTCGACCTGACGGAGGCACTGATCCGCCGTCGCTACGCCGACAATGACATCAAGGGCATCCTGGGTGGCAATTTCGCGCGGGTGCTGGCCGAGATCTGGGAGGCATGAGGGTGAGTTCGAAGTGGTGGAACGTTGCATGGCCGTGCGTCGCCATGTTCCTGCTGCTGGCGGGGCAGGGCGGCCGTGCTGCCGCACAGGTGCGCGTTGCGATGCCGGACGAGGCCGCACTGCAGGCGTTCGACGCGTACGTAGCCCGGGCGGTGCGCGACTGGAATGTGCCCGGCCTGGCGATCGCGCTCGTGCACGGCGACTCGCTGATCTTCGCCGAGGGATACGGCGTCCGGCAGGTCGGTCGTGCCGAGCCCGTGACGGAGCATACGCGTTTCGCGATCGGCTCGACGACCAAGGCCATGACGACGGCGGCGCTCGCGCTGCTGATCGATGAAGGGAAACTCTCGTGGGATGACCGTGTCATCGAGCACATCCCCGAGCTGCGCCTGTACGACCCGTACGCCACCCGTGAGCTGACCGTTCGCGATCTGCTCACGCACCGCACCGGCCTGCCCGGTACCGACTTCTACTGGGGCGTGGCCCGGTACTCGATGGACGAGATGATCCGGCGGCTCGAGTACGTGGAGCCCGTCGCATCGTTCCGGTCGCAGTGGAATTACCAGAACGTGGTCTATGCGCTGGGCGGTGAGCTGGTCGAGCGGATCTCTGGCATGCCGTGGGACGTGTTCGTGCGCGAGCGGCTGTTCGGGCCGCTCGGAATGAACGAAACCGAACCGCTCGATGGTGACATCCTGCAGAAGTCGAATGTCGTCATGCCTCACCGCGCTGCGGGCGACAGTCTCTTCGTCGTGCCGCAGCTCAGTGTTGACCACGTCGCATCGGTAGGCTCGGTGTGGTCGAGCGTGACCGACATGTCGAAGTGGATGCGCTTCATGCTGGACAGTGCCCGCGTGAACGGGCGGCGCCTGATCGAAGCGGAGACGTTCAACGAGATCGTCACGCCCGAAGCACGCGCGCCACTCGCGATCTACGCCTCGCTCGCGCTGGTCAGGCCGTACACGCTCGGCTATGCGCTCGGCTGGTTCGTGCACGACTTCGACGGCGACATCGTCTGGATGCACACCGGCAGCATCAACGGCCTGAGCGCCATCGTCGGGCTGCTGCCGCGCCATCGTTTCGGCGTGGTCGTGCTCGTGAACCGCGACCACGCCGAGCTGCGCCACGCACTCATGTACCGTGCATTCGACCTGGCCCGCGGCACGGTCGGGCGCGACTGGAGCACCGACGTGCGCGCCTTCCTGGAGGCAGGCGCGTCCCGCCAGCAGGCGAGTGAACCAACGCAGCCGGTTCCGGCCGCACTGCCGCTCGCTGCATACGCGGGTACCTACGAGCATCCCGGCTACGCCACGGTTCACGTGCGGATTGCGGATGGCTCGCTGCACGCACGCCTCAACGACGGCGCCGACAACGTGCTCGTGCACCAGACTCGGGAAGTGTTCCGGACGCGGCCCGTTGCGGGGGGGAGTGCAGGCGGCGCGTCGTACACACTGGTATTCGATCCGGACGGAACAGGCCGGATCTCGGGCGTGCGGATGGCCGGTGTACTGTTCCAGCGCGTGGATACGGGCCGGTAGCCCCGAAGTTCGGCGGCGGCGCCCGCACCGTCCGCCGCCGCCTTCTCCTTGCCAGCACCGGCGGTTGTAACGACCATTCCTGCCGAACACCGAGGCGGGAGTGTCCATGAAGCGAGCGCTGATCACCGGCATCACCGGCCAGGACGGGTCCTACCTGGCCGAGCTTCTGCTGTCGAAGGGCTACGAGGTGCACGGCGTGATCCGGCGCGCGTCGCAGTTCAACACCGACCGGATCGATCACCTCTACCAGGACCCGCATGAGCCGGGCGCCCGGCTCTTCCTCCACTACGGCGATCTGCTGGACGGTGGCGCGCTGCGTCGCATCATCGGCGACGTCGCGCCCGACGAGATCTACCATCTGGGCGCGCAGTCGCATGTGAAGGTCTCGTTCGAGCAGCCATCCTACACAGCGAACACGGATGCAGTCGGCACGCTGCGGCTGCTCGAGGCGCTCCGCGACCAGTGCAACGGCACGGGCCGTGACCTCCGGTTCTACAATGCCGGCTCCTCCGAGATGTACGGTTCCGCACCCGCTCCCCAGAGCGAGACGACGCCGTTTCATCCGCGCAGCCCGTACGCGGTCAGCAAGCTCGCGGCCCACTGGTACGCGGTGAACTACCGGGAGGCATACGACCTCTTCGTCTGCAACGGCATCCTCTTCAACCACGAGTCGCCGCGGCGCGGCGAGACATTCGTCAGCCGCAAGATCACGCGCGCGGCCGGACGCATCTCGCTCGGGCTGCAGGAGAAGCTGTACCTCGGCAACCTGGACGCACGGCGTGACTGGGGCTTTGCCGGCGATTACGTCAAGGCGATGTGGCTGATGCTGCAGCAGGAGCAGCCCGACGATTACGTCGTCGCGACCGGCGAATCGCGCAGCGTGCGCGACCTGGTTTCGGCCGCCTTCTCGCTGGTCGGCCTGGACTGGGGGAAGCACGTGGAGGTGGGTCCGCGCTACCTCCGGCCGACGGAGGTCGACCATCTCGAGGGCGACGCGTCGAAAGCGCGGACGCGTCTCGGCTGGCAGCCGGACGTGCCGTTCGAAGAGCTGGTGCGGATGATGGTGGAGCACGATCTCGAGCTGGCCAGGCAGGAGCGCACGCTGCGCGACGCCGGACACGTCGTCGCGGCGCGCGGGGCGGCGTCGCCGTGAGCGACGTCCCCGTGATGCAGCGCACGTCACGCATCTGGGTGGCCGGCCACCGCGGCCTCGTCGGCTCGGCGATCGTGCGGCGCCTGCACCAGGACGGCTTCGACAACCTGCTGCTGCCCGCGCGCGCCGACCTCGACCTGACTCGCCAGGACCAGGTCGAACGCTTCTTCGCTGCGGAAAAGCCCGACGTCGTCTTCCTGGCCGCAGCGAAGGTCGGCGGCATCCTCGCCAACGACACGTACCCGGCCGACTTCATCCGTGACAATGCGCTGATCCAGATGCACGTGTTCGACGCCGCACACCGCCACGGCGTCGATCGGCTGCTGTTCCTCGGCAGCTCCTGCATCTATCCGAAGCACGCACCGCAGCCGATGAGCGAGGATTTGCTTCTCACGGGCCCGCTCGAGCCGACGAACGAAGCATACGCCGTCGCCAAGATCCTCGGGATCAAGACCATCGAGGCATACCGGCGGCAGTACGGCATGCGCTGGATCAGTGCAATGCCTACCAACCTGTACGGTCCGAACGACAACTTCGATCTCGAGACGAGCCACGTGCTGCCCGCACTGATCCGCCGTTTCCACGAGGCGAAGGTTGCCGGCGACGCTTCCGTCACGGTATGGGGCAGCGGCACACCGCGCCGCGAGTTCCTCCATGTCGATGACCTGGCCGACGCGCTCGTCTTCCTCATGCAGAACTACGACGGCGATTCGTTCGTGAATGTCGGCGTCGGCGAGGACGTGTCGATCCGGGAGCTGGCGGAGATGGTGCGCGGCGTGGTGGGCTACGACGGCGCGATCGGGTTCGATGCGTCGAAGCCAGATGGGACGCCGCGCAAGCTGATGGACGTCTCCCGGCTGAGCGCGCTCGGCTGGCGGCCGCGCATCGGGCTGGAGGACGGAATCCGGGCCACATACGACTGGTACGTGTCGAAGCACGTGGAGGACGCGGCCATCCGCGGTGGCTGAGTTCCCGGTCGTCACGTGCAGCATTAGGTTCACGGGCATGGAACAGGGATTCGGCGCCCTCACCGAGCAGGAGCTGACAGAACTCGGCGCGGCGATCGGTCGCGAGCTGGCCGCGATGCCGCGCGGCATCGTCGTCGCACTGCACGGTGAGCTCGGGGCAGGGAAGTCCGTACTTGCCCGCGCGATCGCGCACGGCGCCGGACTGGATGCACCGATGCCGTCACCCACGTTCAACCTGGTGTTCCGCTACACCCTCCCTTCCGGTCGGACCATCGCGCATCTCGATCTGTACCGGCTGAACGACCCTGACGACGTGTGGGAGCTCGGCTGGGAGGAGCTGAGCGACGGTGACGAGATCACGTTGCTCGAGTGGCCGGAGCGGGCCGGTGAGCTGGTGCCGGCGGATCGCTGGGATATCACGCTGCGCCACGGTGCGATGCCCGAGCTGCGCGCCGTGACGATCGAAGCGGTCGGCAACGCACCGGCGGTGCCGGCAGGGCTTGCCGATCGGGCGTGGAGCGCGGAGCAGCGATGAGCGGCGAGCGTTTCGTACTCGCCATGGATACCGCGACCGCGCCGGGTGGCGTCGCCATCGGCAGGAGCACGGACGTGCTGGTCGAGGTGACTCTCGGCATCGCGGAGCGTCATTCCGAACTGCTGCTGCCCGCAATCGATTTCGTGATGAACGCCGCGGGCATCACGTTCGACGACGTCGATGCGATCGTATGCGGCGCGGGCCCGGGCTCGTTCACGGGCGTGCGCATTGCCGCTGCGACGGCGAAGGGGCTGGCGCACGTGCGCGGGACGCCGTTGTATGCGTACTCGTCGCTGCTCGCAGCCGCGGCAGCCACCGCAACCGCGGGAGGCAGTGTGTGCGCGCTGTTCGACGCGCGACGCGGTGAAGCGTTCGCGGGCTGCTGGAAATTCAGGAATGGCCATGCGGAAACGGTTCTGGCGCCGAGTGCCGACGATGTGACGACGATCGTGGAACGACTGATGTCGCATGATCCGGTGTACGTGGGCACCGGGGCCGAGCGCAATCGCGCACGCATCGAGGAGCTGGGCGGGCGTGTCGCGCGGAGCGACGCCGCAACGGGATGTGCAGGCGCGCTCGTGCGCATCCACGCACTGACGCCTGACGCGCTGCCGGTGGATGCGGCGCACTGGCAGCCCGACTATGTGCGCGCACCGCACGTAACGGTGCCCCGCGTGATGCGACCGTCCACCG
>CAYLME010000172.1:0-7088 GCA_964384585.1 uncultured Gemmatimonadaceae bacterium
GTTCCGTGCCCTCGAGCTCACCGCGCCGGAGCATGCGCGCGTGCTCATCCTCGGCCAGGACCCGTATCCCACGCCCGGCCATGCGCACGGGCTGGCCTTCTCGGTGCCGTCCGGGGTCAGACCGCCGGCATCGCTGCGCAACATTTTCACTGAGCTGCAGACCGACCTCGGCGTCCCCGCCCCCGTGACCGGGTGCCTCGAGCCGTGGGCGCGGCAGGGCGTGCTCCTGCTCAACACCGTGCTGACCGTACGCGCCGGCGCCTCGAACAGCCATGCCGGCAGGGGCTGGGAGCGCCTTACCGATGCCGTGATTCGCGTGCTCGCGGGCAAACGGACGCGCGTGGTGTTCGTGCTGTGGGGCGCCCACGCGCAAAGAAAGGCAGCACTCGTCGATGGCGGCCGGCATGCCATCCTCACTGCGCCGCACCCCTCGCCACTGTCCGCGCACAGGGGATTTTTCGGCAGCCGGCCGTTCTCGCGCATCAATGCCGAGCTGGTGGCGGGCGGGCAGGCGCCGATCGAGTGGTCGCTCGACACGGTCACATCCGGGCCCGCTGACGTTATCTTGTAGTACCCTCCAGCATCATGCATGCAGGGCAGGGCCCCGGATCGCCAGTGACCCCCCGGTGAAAGCCCGCGGATGGACGGACGCACTCAGCCGATCGAGCGATCGCACGCGCGCCATGTTCTCGGCGTCGAGCCGCGCCTTGCGCGGCTGCTGACGGCGGGCCTCGGCGCGCTGGTCATCGGTCTGCTGGTGATGGATGTCGGTGCAACGGGCCTGGCCGCCGGCCTCGCCCTCGCGGCGCTGCCGGTGCCGATCTACCTCGCGCTCGCGCTCTGGCTCGACCGCTTCGAGGCCGAGCCTGGTCCGGTGCTGGCCCGCGCCTTCGTCTGGGGTGCGATCGTCGCCATGATCGTGTCGCTGCTCGCGAACCAGGCGGCGTTCACGATGCTGGCCGGGGTGTTCGGCCCGGTCGCCGGCGACTGGCTCTCCGGTGTCCTTGCCGCGCCGATCATCGAGGAGACCGCAAAGGGCGCAGTGCTGCTGCTGCTCTTCGTGCATCACGACGACGAGTTCGACAACGTAACGGACGGCGTCGTGTACGCGGCCATGGCGGGGCTGGGCTTTGCCATGACGGAGAACGCGGTCTACTACGGGCGCGCATGGGACACCGCATCATTGAGTGGCGTCTTCGTGCTGCGCGGCGTCATCGGCCCGTTCGCACACCCGTTGTTCACGGCCATGACCGGCGTCGGTATCGGGCTGGCCCGCGAGTGGCACGGTCGCCGAGGCACCTGGGCCGCGCCTGCTGCCGGCTTCACCCTCGCCGTGCTGCTGCATGCGCTGTGGAACGCGGCCGCATCCGCCGGCTTGCTCTTCCCGACGGCGTATGGCGTCATCATGGTGCCGGCGTTCGTCGCGGCGCTGATCGTGGTAGTGCGCTCGACGCGCCGTGAAATCGCCATCCTGCGACGCCACCTCCAGCCGCTCATCGAGGAAGGCTGCCTCGCCGCTGCCGAGGTGGAGACGATCTGCACGCTGCGCGGAAGGGTGCGCGCGCTGTCCAGTGCACTCTGGCGCGGCGGCCTGCGCGGCCTGGCCAGGCGACGGCGTTTCCATGACGACCTGACCCACCTCGCGTTCCAGGGGTGGCGGCTCGAGCGCGGCATCGACCGGGACGCCGCTGCCGCGACACGGCGACGCACGTACGAGGCACGCGTGCGCGCGTGGCGGACCAGCAGCGCCGGGTAGCGCCGCGGAGCACAACGCACGACGTCGTACGCCAGCCGTGTTGACACGACTGCTGTCGGCCTAGACATTCCTCCTGCGCGGCGTTTTTCCCGACTTGGCGGGCCGCGCGCCGATTCATTTCGGCTACCCGTCTAAGTCGCGGCATGGGCCTGCGGCTTCGGAGCGCAGGCCTCTCGTGTTCCGGAGTGCAGGGGTGTGCCGCCACATGGCAGAGGCTGCACACCCGAACCGCAGGAGCACGATGTCAGACCGCAACCGCTTCGTCTTCACCTCGGAGAGCGTCTCCGAAGGTCATCCCGACAAGGTCTCCGACTACATCGCCGACAGCATCCTCGATGCGCATTTCGCGCAGGACCCGTCCGCGCACGTCGCATGTGAAGTGCTCGTCAAGGACGGCAACGTCGTACTGGCGGGCGAGATCACGTCCAACGCCGACGTCGATACGGAATCGATCGTCCGCTGCGCGATCGCGGAGATCGGCTACACGGACGCGTCGCAGGCATTCTGCGCAGACCGCGTGCGCATCCAGTCGTTCCTGAGCGAACAGGCGGGCGAGATCGGCGCGAGCGTGCGTCGCAGTGAGGAACAGATACTGGAACAGGGCGCCGGCGACCAGGGCATCATGTTCGGCTATGCGACGAACGAAACGCCCGAGCAGATGCCCCTCCCGATCCTCCTCGCCCACCGGCTCGCCCGCACGCTTGCCGCACATCGCAAGCAGAACAACGGTGCAGGCTGGCTGCGGCCGGACTCGAAGACGCAGGTCAGCGTCGTATACGAGAACGGCAGGCCAGTCCAGGTGACGGATGTGCTCGTCTCGACGATGCACGCCGAAGGCATCACGCAGGAGCAGATCCGCGCGTTCGTCGCGGAGCAGCTCGTGCCCGAAGCGCTGGGCGCATGGTGGCATGATGCGCTGCGGCTGATCGTGAACCCGTCGGGCAGCTTCGTGCAGGGCGGCCCGTCCGCGGACGCGGGTGTCACCGGCCGCAAGATCATCGTCGATACGTACGGCGGCATGGGCCGGCATGGCGGCGGCGCATTCAGCGGCAAGGATCCGTCAAAGGTCGATCGCTCGGGCGCATACTTCTGCCGGTACGTCGCGCGCGAGCTGGTCGCGGCAGGACTCGCGGATCGCGCGGAGATCCAGGTCGCATACGCGATCGGCGTCGCGCAGCCGGTGAGCGTCAAGGTGGACACGTTCGGTACCGGCGACGAGCGCGCGGCCGAGGACTTCGTACGTCGCTACGACTTCCGGCCACGTGCGATCATCGACAGGCTCGATCTGCTGCGTCCGATCTATCGCCAGACGACGAACTACGGTCACTTCGGCAAGTCGGAACTGCCGTGGGAAGGCGCCGCGGTGGAAGCACGCGCGACCGTTTCCGTCTGACGCCGTGATGACAGCGCCGACACTCGCGCCGGGCACGATCGGTATCGTGCGCGCGCTAGTGTCGGCGCCACCCGTGGACTGGGACGTACTCGAGCGCGCGGTCACGCAGGCCGAACGCGACCGCGCCGCTCGCTTCATCCACGAGATCGACAGGCGCCGCCACATCCTCGGGCGCGGGATCGTGCGACTGCTGCTCGCGCCATTGCTGCGTGTGGATCCGCCCGACGTCTGCTTCACCATCTCCGGTCTCGGCAAGCCGCTCCTCGATGAGGGCCCGAGCTTCAGCATCTCCCACTCCGGCGACCACGTGCTCGTCGCGCTCGCGGCCGAAGGCCGGCTCGGCGTGGACGTCGAAGCGGTGCGACCGCTCCGTGACCTGCCGGGCCTCGCTCGCACGAGTTTCGGCCCGGACGAGTACGCGCATGTCATGCAGATCCCGGAAGCGGAACGGCTGCTGCCCTTCTTCCGGACGTGGACGCGCAAGGAGGCGATGCTGAAGGCACTCGGCTGCGGCCTGAGCGGCCTCAGCAGCATCTCCGTGTCAGCGCACGAGCAGGTGGAGAACGCACTGCTGCGACTGGATACGTCCGGCGAGCGACTGGATGAATGGACGATCCGGCCGCTTCATGTGGGCGACGATGCGGAAGCTGCGGTGGCGTGGGATCGGGCGCTCGTCGCGGTGGTAGCACTCGACGTACGTGCGTAGAGTGGGTGCCGTGGCACGCCGCGACGAATCATCGAGGATCGCCATCAACGTGTGACTGCGGTTGCGGCCCGGCCGGCCTCATCCCTTGCGGCGCCCGGCGCCTGGCGCCGTAAACCGTGCAGTCGCGGTCGCGGACGGGGTCTCTTCACGCTTCACGGCGCCTGGCGCCGTAAACCGTGCAGTCGCGGTCGCGGGCGGGGTCTCTTCACACTTCACGGCGCCCCTGCGCCGTAAACCGTGCAGTCGCAAGGCGGGCTCTCTCCACTCTTCACGGCGCCCTGGCGCCGTAAATCTCATGAGGCGTCCGTACCCACGTTCATGCGCGGCAGCCCCGGCGTGATCCGCTGCGCGTTTTCGTAGTACAGCTTCCGCAGCACCTCGTCCGGCAGGTCGATGCCGTACAGCTTCCAGAACGCGTGATACGGCCGGTAGTAGTCGAAGTAATCGTCTGCCGTTTCGAAGACGCGCCAGAAATACGGATACTCGTCGGGCTGGAAGGAGTCCTTGCCGAACAGGATGCGGTCCTGGTAGCGGATGAAGAAGTCGCGCGCGATGCGTGGCTGCCTGCCGATGTCGTAGAGGACCGCGCCGACCTCCGTGTACACGTTTGGCAGTTCGTCGAGCAGGCGGCCGAGCGTGGCGAGGTCGTTGGCCTGCCAGCCGAGATGAGCAGTCACGAACGTCGTGTTCGGATGGCGCCGGAACAGGTTGTCGCGCTCGCGTACGAGCTGCGCGAAGCTCGGGTAGCGGTCCTGCGGGTAGCGCCGGTTCGGGAAGAGTGCGAGCTCGAGCCAGCGTTCGTTCGTGTAGTCCAGGTCTTCGAAGAACTCAGCCGGGTCACCGGTGTGGATGAAGACCGGCACGCCGAGACGCGCGGCGGCGGCCCAGATCGGATCCATCACCGGGTCGTCGATCGCGAGGCGGGAGCCGTCGGGTCTCCGCAGCGAGAGGCCGAGCGACTTCGACACTTCGCCGACGCCGACCGCGCCTGCGGCTACATCCGCTTCCAGCTGCGCGACTGCGCGTTCCACCCATCCCGGCTGCAGCTCGCCGAACTCGATACCGGTGAACACGCGTACGCGATCGCGCATGGAAGGCGACGCCTGGATCAGCGCGAGCATGTCGCGCAGCCGTTCACCCCGCACGTTGCCGGCGACGATCATCACGCCCAGGCCGATCCGGTCCATCGCGGCTTCGAGATCGGCCAGGCTTTCGGCGCCATCAATTCGCGGATGACCGTGGAAATCGATCGCCGGATACTTCGGCTTCGGCACCAGGTGCTCGGGCGTGACCAGCGTCGAGGCGGGTCGATAGTCCAGGATGCTCGGCGGCTCGAGCTGTGGCGGCATGCACTGCAGGGGCCGCACTTCGGTCATGCCGGCGGGGCAGGCGTCACCGGGCTGGACGCGGACTGCGCCGGTGCGCTGCGCGGCCGCAGGCGCGGCCAGCAGGACGAACCCGATGATTCCAGCGGTGACTGCGGATCGATGGCTCATTGCTCGTACGCGCGGGTGAATTTCGGCGAATAGTGGTTGTGCCGGCCGGGCGGCGCCAGCCGGCGGGCACGTCACGCGGTCCCCGAACCGGGCCCTGACGACGGTGTATTCAAGTGAATGAGCAGCCCCGCACCTTCGCTCGCCTCGTTCCATCCGGTCGTCCAGGCATGGTGGCGACAGCATTTCGGTGCCGCAGCGCCCACGCCGGCGCAGGCCGATGGCTGGGCCGCGATCCGCGACGGCCGTGATACGCTGATCGCCGCGCCGACCGGTTCGGGCAAGACGCTCGCTGCGTTCCTGCACTCCATCGACGCGCTCACGCGCGAGTCACTCGAGAAGGGCGGGCTGCCCGACGAGGTGCGTGTCGTCTACGTCTCGCCGCTCAAGGCCCTCTCCGCCGACATCCATCACAACCTCGCCGAGCCGCGCCGGGAGATGCGCGAACTCGCGCAGCAGATGGGACTGCCGGCCGTTCACCTGACGGCGGCCGTGCGCAGCGGTGACACGCCTGCGTCCGAGCGTGCGGCGATGCTCCGCAAGCCGCCGCACATCCTGGTCACGACGCCGGAGTCGCTCTACCTGCTGCTCACTGCGGAGCGCAGCCGCGACATGCTGCGTACCGCGACGACCGTGATCGTCGACGAGATCCACGCGGTGATCGAGTCGCGCCGCGGCCCGCACCTCGCACTCTCGCTCGAGCGACTCGACCACGTCGCCGGCCGGCGACTGCAGCGCATCGGGCTGTCCGCAACGCAGAAGCCGATCGAAGAGGTTGCCAGCTTCCTCGTGGGCGCGGACCGTTCTGCGACGATCATCGACCGCGGTCACGTGCGCGACCTCGACATCGCGCTCGAGCTGCCACCCTCACCGCTCGAAGCGGTCATGTCCGGCGAGGTGTGGCAGGAGGTGTATGACCGGATCGCGGCGCTCGCGAACGAGCATCGCACCACGCTCGTCTTCGTCAACACGCGACGCCTGGCAGAACGCGCCGCACGTGCACTCTCCGAGCGACTCGGCGGCGAGGCCGTCACGGCGCATCACGGCAGCCTCGCGAAGGAAGTACGGCTGGATGCGGAAGAGCGTCTGAAGAACGGCTCACTCCGTGTGCTGGTCGCCACCGCATCGCTGGAGCTGGGCATCGACATCGGGCATGTCGATCTCGTCGTCCAGCTCGGCTCGCCGCATCGCATCGCTTCGTTCCTGCAGCGTGTCGGCCGCAGTGGCCACACGGTGAGTGGTACGCCGAAGGGCCGGCTCGTTCCGCTCTCGCGCGACGACCTCGTCGAATGCACTGCACTCCTGGCGGCGGTGCGCGCAGGCGAGCTGGACCGGATCCGCATGCCGGACGCGCCGATCGACGTGCTTGCGCAGCAGATCGCCGCGGACGTCGCCGCCGAGGAGTGGAACGAGGACGAGCTGTATGCGCTGTATGCGCGCGCGTGGCCGTATCGGAAACTGACGCCTGGGCAGTTCGGTGAGACCGTGCAGATGATCGCGCGCGGCTTCTCGACACAGCGCGGCCGGCGCGGCGCGCTGATCCATTACGACCCGGTGAATCGTGCGCTGCGCGCACGCAAGGCGACGCGCATCCTCACGCTCACATCCGGCGGCGCGATCCCGGAAGTCTCCGATTACCGGGTCGTGCTGGAGCCGGAGGGCGTCGTGATCGGCAGTGTGAACGAGGATTTCGCTGTCGAATCCATGGCCGGCGCCGTGTTCCAGCTCGGCAACACGTCG
>CAYLME010000173.1:0-6825 GCA_964384585.1 uncultured Gemmatimonadaceae bacterium
CACGAATCCGGAATTGCGGCGGAAGTACAGCTTTGGCGTCCGTACGGAATCCACGTGGGAGCCGGGGTCTACGTGGGAGAGCATCGCGGGCGAGGAAACGGTCGGCCCGGGCATGCGGATCAGCGAGGGTGAGAATCTCGAGGTGGATCCACCGCACCGACTGGTTCAGAGCTTCCGGGCACTGTGGAGCGACGACGCGAAAGCGGAAGGCACGTCGCGCGTCACCTGGGAGATCGAGCCTCTGGGCGATTCGTGCCGGCTGACGGTGACGCACGATCAGCTTCCGGAGGGTGCGCGCGAGGAGTTGTACGGCGGCTGGCCGATGGTTCTGTCGGGTCTGAAGACGCTGCTGGAGACGGGCGAAGTGCTGACGACGCCGGGATCGCGGATGTATCTGCGGCAGGATTGAAGGGTTTGGTGCTGGTGCACGGCCGGCAGGGTCTACCCCTCGAACGAGACCTTTGCCTCGTGTCGTGCCTCGTGTCGCTCCTGCAGCAGTCGCTCCAGGAATTCGATCTGCTGCAGGAGCTCGGCGACCTGCGCCCTCCAGCCATTCGATCCCGCGCAGAGGGTGCTTGCCACAGGTGCGAGCGGTCGCTCGATGCTGCAACAATGAGACAGGTGGGCCGCTGGCGCCAGTCCAGTGAGGCGCGCATCGCGGGCGACTTGAACCGCAGCCCCGATCGGCCGTACGTTGCCGTCGTTCCCGACACTCAATCGAGCGACGATCAATGACGAGACTGCTTCGCACCGTTGCGATCTGCACCCTGCTCATCGCGCCGGCGTGGCCGCTGGCCGCGCAGGCACCCACGCCCGCCGAGGTCGGACGCTGGGAGCAGCAGGCGCGCGGCATCGAGATCATGCGCGATCGGTGGGGCATCGCGCATGTCTATGGCGAGACCGATGCGGACGCTGTGTTCGGGATGGTCTATGCGCAGGCGGAGGACGATTTCAACCGGGTCGAGATGAACTACATCATCTCGCTCGGCTACCTGGCGCAGGCGGAGGGCGAGAGCGGGATCTGGCACGACCTGCGTGCGCGCATGTACGCGGACGAGGATTCGCTGAAGGCCGCGTATGCGGCAAGCCCGGACTGGCTGAAGCGACTGATGGATTCGTGGGCGGCGGGCCTCAACTACTACCTGCATACCCATCCGGAGGTGGAGCCGCGCGTGATCCGTCGGTTCGAGCCATGGATGGCGCTCAGTTTCACGGAGGGCAGCATCGGTGGCGACATCGAGCGCATCTCGCTCGATGACCTCGCCGCATTCTATGGTGGTGCCGACGTGCCGTCGCCGGTGCCATCGCCGCTGGAGGAGGCGCTGTCCTCGCTCGACGGGCCTGCGCCGGAGCCGCGCGGGTCGAACGGCTTCGCGATCGCACCGAAGCTGACGCGTAATGGCAATGCGCTGCTCTTCATCAACCCGCACACCTCGTTCTACTTCCGTTCCGAGCTGCAGATGACGAGCAACGAGGGGCTGAGCGCGTACGGCGCGGTGACGTGGGGCCAGTTCTTCATCTACCAGGGCTTCAACGAGCGCGCGGGCTGGATGCACACCTCCAGCCGCGTGGACAACATCGACTGGTTCCTCGAGACGCCGATCCGTCGTGATGGCAGCTACTTCTACCGGTACGGTGAGGAGGTGCGGCCGATGACGACGCGCTCGATCACGATTCCGTACCGCACCGATGCCGGCATGCAGGAGCGCACGTTCATGGCGTACTTCACGCATCGCGGTCCGATCGTGGCGCGCGACGGCGATCGCTGGCAGAGCGTACACATCATGTGGCAACCGGTAAACGCACTGATCCAGTCGTACAGCCGCACGAAGGCGCGGAACCTGGACGAGTACGTCGAGGTCATGCGGCTGCACACGAACTCGTCGAACAACACGCTCTTCGCCGACGCGGAAGGCAACATCGCATACTTCCACTCCAATTACATCCCGCGTCGTGACCCTCGCTTCGACTGGTCGCAGCCGGTGGATGGAAGCGACCCCGCGACGGCATACGACGGTGTGCTCTCCTACGAGGAGACGCCCAACGTGGTCAACCCGGACATCGGCTGGGTCTACAACGTCAACAACTGGCCGTGGTCCGCGGCGGGGCCGGACAGCCCGAGGCGCGAGGACTATCCTGCCTACGTCGAAACGACGACCGCAGAGTCGCCGCGCGGCAAGCACGCGCTGATGCTGCTCGAGGATCCGGATCCGTTCACGATGGCGTCGCTCACGGAGCTGGCGTACGACAGCTATCTGCCGTCGTTCGCCGAAATGGTGCCGGCACTGCTTCAGGCCGTCGACGAAATCGACGCAGCGTGGCGCATCGTCCAGGCGGCCGAGGTCCTGCGCGACTGGGACTACCGCTGGGGGGTGAACTCGGTCGCGACGTCGCTCGCGGTGTTCTGGGGCGAGGAGGTCCTGCGGGCGGTCGCCGCGGACGCGCGCGACGGTGGAATGTCCGGTGAGGACTTCATCGCCCATGGCCACGCCGATCACGAGGTGCTGCTGTCATCGTTCGCGGGCGCGCTCGACCGGCTGGAGAGTGACTTCGGCACCTGGCAGGTCCCGTGGGGCCACATCAACCGCTTCCAGCGCATCAGTCCGGAGATCGGTCCGAATTTCGACGACGAACAGCACAGCATCCCGGTGCCGTTCACGTCCGCGCGCTGGGGCTCGCTCGCGTCCTTCGGTGCGCGGCCGTACCCGAACACGAAGAAGTGGTACGGCACGAGCGGCAACAGCTTCGTTGCGGTGGTGGAGTTCGGTGACAGCGTGAACGCGCGGGCGGTCTCGGCGGGCGGCGAAAGCGGCGACCCGGCGTCGCCGCACTTCAAGGACCAGGCGGCGCATTACGCGATGGGCGCGCTGCGGGACGTCTACTTCTATCGTCCGGACGTCGAAGCGAACGCTGAGCGGCGGTACACGCCCGGGCAGTAGTATCCTGGTGATTGCGCCGGTGTGCGAATCACGCGTACCGCGTCAGAGCAGCTCCGTCTGCTGTGCGTGATGTCGCTGCTTCACGACTGGCGTCCAGCCTTCGTGCTCGAGCAGCCACTGCTTGCGCCAGAGGCCGCCGCCGTAGCCGGTGAGCGTGCCGTCGGCGCCGATCACGCGGTGACAGGGAATGACGATCGCGATGCGGTTGTCGCCGTTCGCGCGCGCGACTGCGCGAACGGCATTCGGCTCACCGATCGAACGCGCCTGCTCGCCGTAGCTGCGAACCGTCCCGTACGGAATCTCGCGCAGTGCCTTCCACACGCGCTGCTGGAAGTCGGTGCCGGGCGTGCCGACGGGCGTTTCGAAGACGCGTCGCGTTCCCTCGAAGTATTCGCCCAGCTCCTGCTCCATGCTGCGGCCCACGTCGGTGGAGCCGGGCACGAACGCGCAACCCAGCCTGCGACTGAGCCGTGTCAGCTGTGTCTCCAGCATGCGCCGATCCGTGAACTCGAGGATGCAGACCTGCTCGGCCGTGGTCCCGAGCAGCATCGGTCCGAGTGGTGTCAGCACGCGCGAGAGATGCACCGCCACGGTGTCGCGACTGCGCCCTGGTGAGCGGCCCGTGATCTGGCGCAGCGCATCCTGGAATCCGCTCAGCGAGTCATAGCCGTTGTCGAATGCGGCGTGCGTGATGTCGGCGCCACCCGCCAGCTGGCCGAGCGCGCGCGAGAGTCGCAGCGCGCGGTGGTAAGCCTGGAACGTCATGCCGTGGTGTGTGCGGAACCAGCGACGCAGTGTCGCGGGGTCGAGACCACGTGCACGCAGGTCCGCGTCACGCAGCCGGTTCATGGGCGCACGCTCGATCTCGTCCAGCAATCGCTGAATCGGCTCGGGCGTTACGCCGGGCAGGTCCATGGGCCGGCAGCGCAGGCAGGGCCGGAACCCGTGCGCAAGGGCGTCGCGTGCCGAGGCGAAGAACTCGACGTTGCGGCGCTCCGGCTTCCGGGCCGGACACGTGGGACGGCAGAAGATGCCGGTCGTCCGGACGGCGGTGAAGAAGATCCCGTCATAACGCGAGTCTCGCTCGACCAGGGCGCGGTACATCTCCCCTGCGGGCGGCAGCGTTCGCTCGATACTGGTGGTCGTCATGCGGTCACCCCTGGAGTGGTCTGGCGTTGCGACTCCTGACGATAACGTCCGGTGCGCGGCCCATCGACCGGAAACCGGACATCGAATTCCGGGATCTCCGGGCCTTCCGCACCCGTTGTTCGTCCCGCGGGTGGACCGTGTGGCCCTGCCGGGGGTAGGGTCGTCACAGGCGTAATGGCCGGGACGTTTCCCATGGGGGGCGCGCATCGTAACCCGTCGATGCCCGCCAGCGCGACACCGATGCGTGGGCGTCGCGGCCCGGCTCTCCACCACGCCCGGCTCTCGATTCGCAGGAGTCATCCCGGATGCATCGCCGGCACGGTCCCTGGTGGCTTGCACTGATCCTGCTGCTGGCAGGTTGCGCATCCGTCCCGTGGTCACGGGACGACACGATCCGTCATCTCGTCGACCTCTACGACAAGCGGGACTATTTCGGCCTGCGCAATGCCCTCGAGCAGAATCCGACCCTGGACAACCCGCGTGTGACATTGCTGCGCGCGCTGGTCGCGCATGCGTTCAATGATCCGATCCGCTCGAATCGTGAACTGGATCGGCTCGGTCCCGACCTCGATGGTATCAACGGCAGCATGCGCGCACTCGCGCACCGGCTGCGCTATCGCAATCACTTCCGACTGCACGAGTACGCAGCAGCCGCTGCAGCAGCCGAGCTCTTCTTCGCATTGCCGCATCTGGACTCTGCGCTCCGTGCGGAGACGGAGAACGAGCTGCGGATTGCACGTGCACTCGCAGACGCGCCGCCGCAGCGCGTGGTCCGACGTACGGCGAGCAGCATCCCGCGCGGACGTCATGCGCGCGTCCCGGTACAGATCGGCGATTCACTGCGGTCCTACATGTTCGACACGGGCGCGAACCTGTCCGTCATGAAGCTGTCGGAGGCGCAGTCGCTGGGCCTCGACGTACGCCCGGCCGGCGTCAGGATCGGCACATCGACGGGCCGGCGGTTCACGGCGGACGTGGCGGTCGCGCCGCGCGTGCGGCTCGGCGGGATCGAGATCGAGAACGTCGCATTCCTCGTGGCGCCGGACGACGTGCTCGACGGCTCGCAGTTCGTGGTGCCGGGCATTCTCGGCTTCCCCGTGCTCGATGCGCTCGGGGAAGTCGAGTTCCGCCGTAACGGCGTGATGCACATCCCGGCAAGGGTGCCGGAATACCAGGTGCACAACCTCGCCCTGCGGTTCCTCATGCCGGTCGTGCAGATCGAGGTGCTGAACGAGCAGGTCATCTGCGACCTCGATACCGGTGCCACGCACAGTGCTCTCTTCTTGCGCTTCTATGAGCGCATGAAGACCCGCATCCACGATTCCGGCCGCCCCGACACGGTGCGCCTTGCCGGCGTGGCCGGCGAGCGCCTCGTGCCCGCATGGGTGCTCGACAACGTCACGCTCACACTGGGCGAGACGTCGGCGCGTCTCTACAACATGCCCGCGTACACCGTAACCGTGGACTCGACGATCGAGCGTGGCTCCGACTGCCGCCTCGGCCTCGACGTGCTCCGCGGCTTCAACGGCTACATCGTCAACCTCCGCTCGATGACACTGCTGCCGATCGCTGCCACCGGCCCGAGGATCATCGTGAACCCGCTGGTGCCCTGAGCCGCCGATCCCGCGTACACCACACCGCGGCGACGCAGGATCGTGACGGCGTCGGGGCCCCGATGCTGACTCCGAAACCCGTTACTGCGATGACGAGCCGCGGCTCCACGGCGGCACGATGTCATTCGAGCGCGCATACGCGATCATCTGACCGAGGTGTTCGTGCAGATGCGTGGTCGTGATTACGGCGAGGTCGAGGCCGGTCATCATCGATCCGAATACGTCGACGTTGCTCGTGAGGAACGCGTCGTCGGCCATTTCCATCCCGCCGCGGAGGTGCGCGAATGAGTCCCGCATCGACTGCAGCGCTTCCGCCTTGCTGACCTGCCGTGACTCGTACGCCTGCACGCTCGGGTAGTCGCCGCTCTTGATTCCCGTCTGTGCTGGTGCCGGGTGGCCCGCGAACGTGGGCAGGAAGTAGTTGTCCGCCGCAATGTGCATCACGACTTCACTGATCGAGCGGACACCCTCGGCCGGCCGCCACGCGAACGCTGATTCCGGGATCGCTTCGGCCAGCGCAATCAGCTTCTGCTCTACCTGGCCGAGGTCTCTGAGCAGCGAGCTGATCGCCGCAGGCTGCGCGCCCGCGTGATGTGACTGGGCGTGTACGGTCACGGGCAGCGCGAGCGCCACGACTGCGGTGCATGCGGCCAGACGGAGTCCTTGGATTCGCATGAGATACTCCAGGTTGGGGGAGGGCAGTGCAGACAATGGAATTCTCCGGATAGGACGGTTACTGGCAAGTGGTCGTGACACGGATGGCACGTGCCAGTGCGGGGTTATGGGGCAGGGAGGTGCGTAACCGGCACGTGGCCGACCGCCGCGCTGCGTCCGCGGTACACCCGCGCGCATCCAGGACCAAGGGCGACCCGCCCGGCATGCGGACGCGGCAGGCGTACCCGTGCGTGTCATTGTACCCGTCCCTCATTCGTCGTATGGTGGATTGTGACTGTAGAACCCGGATCATTGTGACACACACTGCAAATGCGATCGAGGCCGCCGGCCTCGTGAAGCTGTTCGGCGCGACGCGCGCTGTGGACGGCATCGACCTGCGCGTGGCGCGCGGCAGCATCTACGGATTGCTCGGACCGAATGGTGCGGGCAAGACGACGACCGTGCGCCTG
>CAYLME010000174.1:0-6815 GCA_964384585.1 uncultured Gemmatimonadaceae bacterium
GTCAGATCGGCTACTCGCTGACCGGCCCGCGCGAGCGCGGCTGGGAGGCGATCGTGAACCTGGGCGCCGGCGCGGTGTCGTTCGACGTGGAGGGTGCGGACGAGAGCCTGACGTACTTCGCGATCAACGCGGGCGCGAAGCTGTCGTACAATTTCAGCCGCCAGTTTGCGGTGGTCCTCTCGCCGCAGGGTGACATCGCGTTCAGCGACGAGGACGAGCTGGGCACCAGCAACGCGTGGGTCTGGCCCTTCACGGCCGGTGTGCGGATCAGCTTCTGATCCGCACCACACAATCATTCATCGAACATTTGAACGGAGAGAATCATGAAGACACTGGACATCGTCGCCGCGGTCCTTCTGGTGGTTGGTGGACTGAACTGGGGGCTGGTCGCGCTGTTCGACTTCGACCTGGTCGCGCTGATCACGGGCGCGGGCGGTTTCGGCAACAAGAACCTGCTGGGCGCGGTGGTCTATGGCCTGGTCGGTCTGTCGGCCGTGTACAGTGCGGCGCGCCTGAAGCCGGCGCCGCGCGGCCATGCGCACGTCTGAGGGTTGCTGCGCACGAACGATCGACCGTCTATTCTGCACCGAATAGCTGTGCAGAACCGGTTCAGGAGTGGTGTACGGAGATGACGGCGAAGCAGAGTGTGTTGTCGATCGGAGCACTGTCGGCTGCGACAGGGATACCCGTGGCGACGATCCGTACGTGGGAGCGTCGTTACGGGTTCCCCGTTGCGGAGCGCAAGCCGTCGGGGCACCGGGTCTATCCGGTCGCGACCGTCGCGCGGCTGCGACTGATCCGCGATGTGCTGGCGCACGGTCATCGTCCGGCGGACGTCGTATCCCGTACGGAGTCGGAGCTGGAAGCATTGCTGGCGACACGTGCGGCTGACGGTCGTGCGGATGCCCGAACCGAGCGACTCCAGAATGGTCGTCCGGCAGCATCGTTCGTTTCGATGGACGACGAGCCGGAGTTGCTCGCCGCGGTGCAGTCCTACGATGCGGATGCGCTGCGGCGTGTCTTCCAGGCAGAGTGGGCGCGCTCCGGGCCGCTCGAGTTCGTCGAAGACCGGGCCGCGCCGTTCCTGGCCGCGATCGGTGACGCGTGGGAGCGTGGCGACCTGGACGTCCGGCACGAGCACTTCGCGTCGGCTGCGCTGGGCGACTTCCTCCGCACCGTCCGCGTGCCGCTCGAGGAGCGTGCGCACGGCCCCATCGTCGCGCTTGCGACGTTGCCCGATGAACGCCACGGGCTCGGTCTGCAGCTGGCGGCGCTCGTGTTTGCGCTGGGTGGCTGGGAACCGCTCGTGCTCGGCGTCGAGACGCCCGGCGAGCAGATCGTGGCGCTCGCCGAGGAAGCGCCGATCGATGCGGTGGGGATCAGCTTCGTGCGGCCGCGTTCGTCGGAAGCCGACGTCGCGTTGCGTCGCCTGCGACGTCGCCTGCCGGCATCCATGCCGCTGTTCGCCGGCGGTGCGGGTGCGGCCGGCATCGCTGTGCGCGGCGTCGAAGTGGTCGATGATCTGCGCGCGCTCGACGAGTGGCTGCGCCGACGCGACGAGACGGTGCAGGCGACGGTCCGCTAGGCGCATTGCTCACCACGCTCGGAGTGCTGCCTGACTCCTCCTGTCGCATTACCGCCCGTCCGCCCGTCTCAGAGAGACCCGAGCGCTGGGTGGCCCCGCGATCGATGCGCGTCTTCGCCGCATCACACGGCGGATCGAATACAGGAGGAGTCAATGAATTCGGAGAACAGTCTGCCTGCTCTCGCCGTTGCGCACCTGCGCAACGTCACCATGGGACCGGACATCATGGAATACCTCGAGCGGATCGATGCGACGCTGGAGCCGTACGGCGGCCGCTTCCTCGTGCATGGTGGCCCGGTCGACTGCCTCGAGGGAAACTGGACCGGTGATCTGATCATCATCCAGTTCCCCGACCGTGCGCGGGCGCGCGCATGGTATGCATCGAGCGCTTACCGCGAGATCCTGCCGCTGCGTGCGGGCAACTCCGAGGGCGAGGTGATCCTGATCGACACGGTGCCGGCGGATCACAGGGCGACGGATATCCTGGAGCGGGTCCAGGAAGCATGACGGTTCGGGGGCGGTGATCGGTGGCTATGCCCCGAACTCCTCCGGCTCATCCGGATCCGCCCAGAACTCCTCTTCCGCCGCACGCGCGTCGTCGAGGTCGAGAGGCTCGTCGACCTCGAGCGGCAGGCCGAGCTCGATCCTGCGGATCGCGTCGTCGTCGAGCTGCGGATCACGAACGTCGCGGATCCTGCGACGGGCGAGGATGCCGGCACCGAGGACCAGCAGGGCAGCAATGATCCAGAACGTGCTCATGTGATTCGCGTGCGTGATGCAGTATTCGTATGGCGCGACGTCCAGTGTAATGCAACGGGCCTTGCGATTCCATCCGCCGCTACCTGGCGTTATGCTACGCGCCGTTCAATGTGCGACCACCGGGAATGGAGCCAGCCGATGCGGAGTATCATCCTGCCAGCAGCCGTCGTCCTCGTCAGTGCATGTGTTGCCGAGACGGAGACAGCCACACACACCGCGCATGACGATTCCGCATTCTCCGCACTCCAGGAGCGCGGCGCGTCACCTGAGGCCATGGGCGTGGATCAGTACGCGTCGGCCCACATGTTCGACGATCTGCCCGACGGCGGCCGCATCGAGCTGCAGGACACGGCCGGCGACGACAGCGCGATCGCGACGATCCGTGCGCATATGCAGGAGATCGCCACCGCGTTCGCAGCAGGCGACTTCAGCACACCCGGATTCGTGCACGGGATGGACGAGGTACCCGGTACGCGCGTGATGGCGGAGATGCGGGACGTGATCCGCTATGACTACGCACCACTCCCGCGTGGCGGCGCGGTGCGCATCACGACGAATGATCCCGACGCGCTTCAGGCGATCCACGAGTTCCTCGCCTTCCAGCGCATGGACCACCGCGCGGCGGGTCATGAGATGCACTAGCGCAGCGTGTGCTGGTCGCCCGCAACATGCTGGGGCTGGAGCGTCAGTTGGGATAACGGCTGCTCTCACGTGTCAGCGCTGCGCGTTACAGGCGTCTGAGAGTCAACAACGCCAGGTGGTCCCCATGATCCCGGAAGCCACGTGCCCGTCGCGCTGACCCGCGCGGTGTCGCCCGCGCTCGCTCACTGTGAGCTGACGCATCGCGCGCGCGAATCCATCGATGTCGCGCAGGCAGTCGCGCAGCACACTGCTTACGAGCAGACGCTCCGGGACCTGGGGTGCCAGGTGCTGCGCGTAACACCGGCGCCTGATCTGCCGGACGCCGTGTTCATCGAGGACACGGCCATCGTGCTCGACGAGGTCGCAATCGCCACGCGGCCGGGTGCCGCGTCGCGTCGCGCCGAGGTCGACGCCGTAGCAGAAGCGATCCGCGCATGGAGGCAGGTCGTGCGCATCGAAGCGCCGGGCACGCTCGACGGTGGTGACGTGCTGCGTGCAGGACGCACACTGTTCGTGGGCATGTCCGACCGCACGAACGCCGACGGCATCGAACAGCTCGGGGCGCACGTCGCGCCGTTCGGATATCAGGTCGTGCCCGTATCGCTGACCGGATGCCTGCACCTCAAGACCGGCGTCACCGCGATCGCACCGGATACGCTCCTCATCAACCGACGGTGGATCGACGCGACCGCGTTCGGCGACTTCACGCTCGTCGACATCGATCCGGACGAACCGTTCGCCGCCAACGCACTACGCATCGGCGACGTCGTTCTCCTGGACGCGGCGCATGAACGTACGGCCGCGCGTGTCGCAGCACTGGGCCTGGATGTCCGGCTCGTCGACAACTCGGAGCTGGCCAGGGCCGAGGGCGGCCTGACCTGTTGCTGCGTGCTGGTGGAGTCGTAGGCCTTCTCTGCCGCTCCGTGTGCATTCGCGGTCGCGTCAGTGCGCCCGGTCCATATTTCCTCGCGAGCCTGCAGCGGCTCGGCATCGACACGATCGACCTGTACTACCAGGACGAGCTGCTCGCGCTATGCGACGAGCCCGGCATCGCGTTCGTCGCGTATTCGCCGCTCGGGCGGGGCTTCCTCACGGGTGCAATCCGGTCGCGCGAGGCGACGATTCCGGTCGGAGCGGCGGCGGGAAGCAGGTATCCGGAGGGGGCGATGCGGGCGCTGGGGCGGTAGCGGTGCCCTGAGTGCCCGCGCCCCCGAACGCACCCGCCTGCGCATTCAAGGGCTGCTTCAGCTCGTCCGGCGTGACAGCAACCGCTGATGCAGTACCTCGAGTCCACGCTCCAGCACCTCGTCGCGGCCTGCGCGCACGCCTTCGATCGTGGGGGCGGCTGGCACGGTCGGCTGGATCCCGACGAGATGATGCTGCGCCCCGTCGTGCTTCACGACACGCATGCCCGTCCACATCACGAGGTAGCCGCCGGGCAGCCGGAGCGGATTGACGTTGCCGTTCGCACCGGCCGTGGGTGCACCGACGATCTCGCCGAGCCGGTAGTGTTCGACGATGCCGAGCACGCTCTCCGCGTAACTGATCGCGCGCTCGTCGGTCAGGAACACGATCTCACCGGCGATCCGCGGCTGGGCAGGTGCCATGTTCCAGCGCCCGTCGCGGTAGCTGATCGGCTGCGCCCAGTCCGGACGGGTGATCTGCGGCGACAGGAAGTGCGCGGACTGGAACGGCACGTCGGTGAGGTGCCGCAGGATGTCGTGGTTGCCGGCCGGGTAGCCGCGCAGGTCGAAGACCACGCCGCGCGCTGCAACGAGCTCGTCCATGCGGTTCCTGATCGTGTCGATCGGCGCCGCATCCAGGTTGACGTAGTAGATGCCCTCCTCGAGCTCCTCCACCGGTCCGGGCCTGGACTCCCGCGCGGGCTGCATCATCATCTGCCGCTCGACGGACACGTCCTGGGGCGTGCCGTCGCGTTCGAAGCGGATCTCCACGACTTCGTCTGCGCCGGAACCGAACTGCTCCAGCGCACGCCAGCGTCGCCAGCTGTCCGAGCCGGAGAAGGTCGCCATGTCACGGCTCACGAGGTCTGCGGCGTCCTCCCCGTCCACGCTGAGCACCACGTCGCCGGGCCGCAGCAGCGACGACTCCGTCGCAGCGACGATTACGACGCGGTCCTCGATCCACCGCGCCGCGAACGGCGGCCTCAGGCGGGGCGCTGCATTCGTGTCGATGACATTCCCGTGCCCATCCTTCAGCGCGTGCACCATGCCCTGGAGAATGGCGAGCATCGGCTCACTCGTTTCGCTCGCAAGCGCGCGTCCCAGCGCTTCCGTCAGCACGGCGTCCCAGTCGGCATCGACGACGTCCCAGTACGGGTAGAAGTGCTGGAGCGCATTCCAGAGGATGATGACGCCGGCGAGTCGCAGTCCGCCGACCGCGTCGCCTCGTCCCGCGCTGGCTGACATTGCCAGCGCTGCGCGAAGTGCTTCGCTGTCCGTGTCGGGCTCCACCGTCTTCCCGTCGCGGGACCAGAGCGCGAGCGGCATGTGGGCAGTGAGGTCCCGGCCGAGAGGTGCGGTGACGATGTCACCGGGCTGCGAGTACGCCGGAAAGAGTGGCCCTCGTATCGTCGAGGTCTCCTGCGAAACGCGCAGGAACCGCTCGCCCTCCGGTGCATCGCCTGCATCGATGGCGGTTCGCCAGCCACGTGCGTTGAACCGCCATCCGGGAACCGCTGCCGCTGCACTGTCCTGCGGTTCCTCGAAGCCTGCGTTCGCGAGCGGTACCCGCACCCAGCCCTCCGGCGTCTCGATCTCGAGCTCGAGCGCGTCGAACGCGGCGGCGCCGTCGTACACGAGTGTACCCAGCACGATCTGGCTGGCGTCATCGTCGACCTGACCGACGATTTCCATCTCGCTCCAGTCCTGCGACGTCACCGGTCGATCACCCATGTTGTCGAAGAACCCCATCGCATCGCCCCGATCGACTCGCAGCCACAGCTGCGCACGCGCACCCGAATCGACCGCCCTGCCGTAGCCTGCGAACCGCAGGCTCGCGCCTCGCAGGGCTTCCGCATCGAGCGTCTGGAACAGCACGGCGTTGCCGAACGCGCCCGTGAGTACCGTCTCCCGGTTCGTACGCACGCTCCGGTACACCGAGTTCGTCATGCCATTGCCCAGCCCCACGTGCTGCCACGCCACCACATGGAGACCTGTCGTGTCAGCGGGAAACAGCTCCGGCACCCGCTCGGGCGTCTCACCCGCATGCGTGATCCGGAGCGTCGGCGCCAGCGGCGCGAACAGGTCGAGCAGGCGTGCGCGCAGCGCCTCCGTATCCGCCGCATCGCGCACCTGCACCGCGCCGTGTGCGGCGAACGCGTCCCAGTCGACTGCCGCGGCCCTGTCGCTCGGATGGAAGTAGCGGACGTAGCCGTAGAGCTTCGCGAATGCGCGCAGGTTCTCCACCTGCTGCGACGTCGCCGCAGGCGGACGCTCCTGCGCGAACGCGGGTGATGCCACGAATGCAGCCACGGCAACGACGAGGATGGATCGCATTGGACCTGTCCGGAAGGCGTTGAAGAGGGACGTCGTGGTGCTGCTGAAACGCGCGAGCGCATGTGTTGATGACACCATGCTGCGTGCATCCGTGATGACATTTAACACCTGCGGGGCCACCGCGTCCATTCTGAGGATGCCGCACTGTGCTGGTGCGGCACGACAACGAATGATGGAGACATGACCATGGCAGCAGGGATGATGGGATCGGGGCGCGTTCGCGGTGTGCGTGCGCGCAGGGGGGACTCCACCACAGGATCGCGCGTGATCGCGGCGGCGCTCGTCGCGATTGCAGTGGCTGCGATGGCGAC
>CAYLME010000175.1:0-6724 GCA_964384585.1 uncultured Gemmatimonadaceae bacterium
GCCGAACTCATCATGCGCTGCGCACTGGCAACCGTGAGCTCTACGCTGCCGCCGCCAATGTCGACCAGCAGCCAGGGCGCATCGTCCATGGGCACATGGGCCCGCACCGCGCGCAGCACCAGCTCCGCTTCCTCGGTCCCGTCGATCGTCTCCAGCGTGAGACCGGCCGCGGCCTGTGCTCGCGCGACGAGGTCCGCGCCGTTCGCGCTGTCACGCACCGCACTGGTCGCGACGGCGCGGTAACGCGTGATGCCGAGGTCGTCCATCCGCTGACGGAACCGCGCAAGCGCTTCGACCGCGGCGTCCATCAGCTCCGCGCCGATGCGGCCGTTCTCGAAGACGTCACGTCCGAGACGGATCGCCGCGCGGTCGAATGCGAGCGTCGGGAGGCGCGGGCCATCCAGCTCCGCCGCGAGGAAGCGGATCGCGTTGGAGCCGACGTCGATCGCGGCCGCACGGAGCGGCGTAGCGTCCGCGGCCGGAGCGTCGCCGCCGGTCTCCGCGCGCGTCGGTTCACTGCGGGCGAATGGATGGCCCGCGCGGGGGTCGGGGGCAATGGGAGGAGGGTCGTCGTTGCGCATTCGTTACAGTAGCACAACGCCCGCGCCCTGGCAGGAAGGAGCGGGGTTAGAGGTCGTTCGCCATGGACACGAACTTGAAGCGACCGTCACGCTCCATGATCGAGCCGAACAGCCGCATCGTGCGCTGGCCTTCGGCCGTGCGGATTTCGAGCGTGCACTGCTCCCAGTAGGTGTTGGGTCCCTCGCGGCGCGGTTCCGGCTCACAGGTGTAGCCTCCCGCCTCGAGTGAGGCACCCCCGAAGCGGCGCAGCAGGCGCGTCTCGCCCTTGAGCCCGTTCTGGTCGATCAGCATCCAGAGCGTCTCGGGCGGCAGCTCGTACGGCTTCGCGGTGTAGCGCGACTCCGGGAAGTACAGCCAGCCGAACTCGGCCGCGTCCAGGCGCAGCGAGCGCAGCCGAGCCGCACTGCTGTCCTCGACCGCGGCGACGAACGCATCGACCAGCGCATCGCGCGACTCGGCCGCGCCGTCACCGAGTGCGTCCATGCGTGGCAGCGGCTCCTGGAAACGACGGATCATCTCCGGCATGGGCAGCAGCACGTCCCCGGCCACCACACTGCCCTGCTGCAGCCCATGGTCCGATGCGATCGTCTCCCTGCTGTTGTGAACGACCAGCCACGCGGCCACGAGCAGTGCGAGCACGACCCAGCCCTGATCCCACTTCATGCGTGCCTCCGGAAAACTGGCGAGCACCACGGGCTGAGCTCAGCCCGTGGCGCCGCCTGATCGAGTCTGCCCCGTCAGTTGTCGGCGTAGATCGTCCAGCCCTCCCACCACTTCGGGCCGTCCGGATCCGCTGCGCCGAGGTAGCTGGTGCCGGTGACGTGTGCGCCGGCCCGTGCTGCCAGGTCGCCCGTGAACGTCTCCAGCCCGCCGCCGCTGATGAAGGCGTCGACCGAGCCTGCCAGCGACCAGTCGAAGTCCGCTGCGTCAGCCGGATCAGTCGGCAGCGTCGCGAAGATGCTCGCGGCAGCACCGTCGACCGTGCGAACGTCGACTGCGGCCGTGTCCAGCACTGCGCTGAAGCTGGAGGTGTGCAGCAGCGAGCCGTTGTCGACGCTCGCGATGTTGGAGAAGCCGAGCTGTCCCGACGTGAGCCGCGCCGCGGTCGTCTCGTCGCGCAGCGAGATCGCCGACTTCGGCCAGCGCGCGAGCACGCCGTTCACCCAGAAGCCCGCGGTGCCGCGGCGGATGACGGCGCCGTGGCCGCCCGAAGTCGCATCGACGACGTTCGGACCCGTGCCGACCAGCGTGAAGTTGGCGAACACCGGCTGCGTGAGCGGCTCGGAGTCCTGGCCGTCCAGGCAGTTGGCACCCGCGCAGCCGTCGATCTCGAAGCCCTGCGGGTCGCTCGAGACGTTGCCTGCGCCCGTGCGCGGATCGAGCACCTTGGACTGGTACGCGATCAGGTGCTGCACGCGACCGACGTAGCCCTCGGAAGCGTCGTAGTGATCGTCGCCCGACTCGTAGGAGACGAGGTACTTGTGATCGACCGCGCCGCCGAACCACTCGAAGTGGTCGTCCAGGCCGGCCAAGGCCTGCAGGTACTCGGCCTTCGTGCCGCTGCCCACGCCTGCGAGTGTGAAGCTGTTCAGCTCCGCGTCGGGCGCGGTCGCGTAGCCGGCGAACTCGACACGCACGTAGCAGAGCTCACCGCTGCTGTCCGTGTTGTCCGTGCCGCCGCCATAGTTGACCTCGGGGTTCGCAGCGCCGGTGCCGGTCCCCTCGAGGATCGTCGGGTCGCCGCGGTTGATCACGCCGTTGCCGACGAGGATCAGGCCGCCCCAGTCACCCGGCTTGCGCTGCCCTTCCGGCTGCGACGACGTGAAGACGATCGGCGAGCCCGCCATGCCGCATGCCATGATCCTGCCACCGCGCAGGATGAAGAGCGACGAGCCCAGCGTGTTGTAGTCACCCTGGATCACGGTGCCCGGCTCGATCGTCAGCGTCACGCCTGCAGGCACCTTGATGAAGCCCCTGAGCGTGTAGACCGTGTCCGCGCGCAGCGTGCGGTTCGACGTGATGTCCGCATCGATCACCGCGGCCGCGTCACCGGTCGGCGGCGGCGGCTCGATGCCGGTCGGGTCCGAGTCGTCGCATGCGGCAAACGCCAGCGTGGCTATCAGCAAGGACGCGTAGCGCGTTGTTCTGATCATCCTGTTCTCACCTGCGAGATTTGAAAGGACTGTCCGAGTAGCGAATACAATTGAACGTCCGCGTGTGCCGGTCCCGTGAGCGATCCGTCGCATTCGTGTCACGATCGATGCACGGCGAAGCAACGTGCCCCGGCCGCATGTGCGCGACCGGGGCACCCGGCATCACGGCCGCCACGTCAGGCCGATGCCGAAGCTCCGGCCCGAGTGGTACGACTCCCGTACGACGTCGCCCTGCGTCAGCTCGTACGGCGCATCGAACAGGTTCTTCGCGTCGAACTTCACACCCAGCCCGCCGGGCAGGGTCGTGCGGAACGACAGGTCGAGGACATCGCGACGCTCCTCGTAGACGTCAGGCAGCGGCACCTCACCGGCATTGACGATGCGACGGCCGACCGTGTTGTAGAGCAGCGTTGCGCTCGTGTTGCCCGAGCCCGGTGCCCATGTCAGTCCGGCGTTCACCACGTACGGGGCCTGGCCCACCATCGCCCGCTCGGTGCTCGTCTGGCTGCTCGCCTCGCGGCCGATCCGGATCCTGCTGTCCATCACCGTCGCGTTCGCAAATGCCGCGATCGACTCGAGCGGTTCCGCGATGAAGCCCAGCCGCTTCCGCAGCTCGAGCTCGACGCCGAAGTTCTCCGCCTCCTCGGCGTTCACGTACGTCACGATGCTCGTGCCGGACGTCGCCCGGTACACGCGCTCGATCGGTGCATCGAACTGCTTCGCGAAGAGTGCGAGCGACACCGTCTCGCCCGGGTTCGGATACCACTCCCAGCGAACGTCCGCGTTGCGGATCAGCGTGCGCTCCAGATCCGGATTGCCGACGACGTTCTCGCCGCCCAGCACCTCGCGGTACTGCACGTTTGCCAGCTCGCGGTACTCGGGACGAGCCAGCGTCTGCGACACGGAGAAGCGGAGGTTCTGGTTCTCCGTCAGCCCCACGTTCAGCGAGAGCGAAGGCAGCACGTCCGTGTAGCGCGGCTTGGCCGTGAAGATCTCCGAGCCGATCGTGCCCTGCGCGGCCAGGTCGAGCTCGGAACGCTCGATGCGTGCGCCGGCGATCAGCTGCAGCCGCTCCGACAGACCCAGCTCCAGCATGCCGTAGCCCGCGATGAGCCTGTCCTCTGCACTGTAGGAGCCGCCCTGGCTCATGGGCGTCAGACGGAAGTAGGAATCGCCCGGCTCCGCGAAGCGGCCATCCATGATCTGCTCTGCAGGTAGCGCAAGCGCTTCCGCGGGGAGGGAACGGCCGGAGATGCTGTACGCCCGGTTGTCCGCGTCACGGTCGGTCATGCGGTAGAGCCCGCCGAGCCGCAGCGCGTGACGCGCATTGGATCCCAGGTGCAGCCGGTAGTTCAGCGCTGCCTCCAGGCCGTTCTCCTCCAGCTCTCCGAATGTGCGTACCGCGCCTTCATTGCTGGCCGCGAACCAGCGCATCGGCTGGCCTTCGACAGTCTGTGCGTAGACAAACTCGGAGCGGTCTGGCTCGGAGCGGCGCACTGCCGAACCCGTCAGGCTCCAGTCGATGCGACTCGCACCCACCTGGTGCTCCGCGCCCAGCTGCGCGGAACCGACGGTGCGCTGCACGAAGCGCAGCCGCTGCACCTCCATCGGGATGTTGCCGTGGTTCTCGCTCGCGCCGACCTCGAAGCGTGCTTCGTTGTCCGCGCTCCGGTTCAGGTTGCCGTTGAAGAAGAAACGGCTGTGCGCCCCGATGAGCGTGCTGATGTTGGCGAGCCCGCCCCACAGCACGCTCGTCCGACCGGTCGACCCGCTGAACCGATCCGCCTCGATCACCTGGCCGTTCGCGCCGGGTAGAGCACGCGCGCGTACCTCGGCATCGCGCACTTCCTCGCCGTAGGAGTACGTGCCGCTCAGCAGGTAGGAGACCGGCTGGCCGAAGATCGGATCGGTGCCGCCGAGCGAAACGCCCAGCGACGAGTTGCCGCGACCCGATGCACGCTGCGGCGTCCACGCGTTCCGGAAGGAGCGCACCATCGCGTTGATCTCGTCCTGTTCGATCGATCCGGTGAGATCGCCCGCGTTGCGCACCGACTGCGGAAGAGCACGGGCACCGTTCGACGACGCCAGCCATTCGCCGCCGATGGTCGGCGCCGCGAACAGGTCGCGGCCGGTAACCCGGCTGTTGAAGCCGCCACCCGCCGAGATCGTGAGTTGGCGAGAGCCGGGGAACTCGCGGGTGCGGATGTTGACCTGTGCACCGGAGAAGTCGCCGGGCAGGTCCGGCGTGAACGTCTTGGCGGTCGTTATGCTCTGGAGCAGTCCGGAAGGAAAGAGGTCCAGGGGCACGACCTTGCGCTCCGGCTCAGGGCTCGGAATGCGCGCACCGTTCAGGGCCGTCGTCGTGTAGCGCTCGCCGAGGCCGCGCACGAAGACGTACTTGCCGTCCTGCACCGATACACCGCTCACCCGCTGCATCGCCGCGGCGGCGTCACCATCCGGGCTGCGCGCGATCTGCTCGGAGCTGAGCGCGCTGACGATGCCCGTTGCATTGCGCTGCTCGTCGAGCGCCCGGCTCACACTTCCCCGCTCCGCCGACGCACTCACGCTGATCGCGTCCAGCGCGACAGCCTGCGGCTCCACCGTGACGGTCAGCTCCGTCACCGCATCCGCCTCGACGCGCACCTCCGTTACCGTCTTGGTGCCGTAGCCGATGCTCTCCACGCGCACGGACACCACGCCCGCGGGTACGCTCGTAAGCAGGTACCGTCCATCGATGCCGCTCGACACGCCCTGCTGCGTGGACTCGACGATGATGCTCGCTCCGGGCAGACCCAGTCCGGTCTGCACGTCAACGACCCGACCCGTGATGCGTCCGGCACCCGCCTGCTGCGCCGCCGCACCGGCCGCCGTCACCGCTGCCGCACCGGCTGCAAGGAGCCACGCTCGTACGATCCGCATCCCGCTCCACCTGTGCGTGCCACGCGTCGATTGCCGCTGCATGCTCGTCTTCCCTCTTCCGGAACCATGGATCGCGCCAGGGCGCGCCCGCGCTCTGTCCGCGCGACTTCAACCTGCCCGGAAGGTGACTCGGCGGGATCACGGAACCGCAGCACGCATGTCTCGGCGCTGTAACGAATCGATCGATCGGTGCTTGTCCTGCATCGGTGGGAACGGCTAGACTCGGCGGGCAATCGAAGCGCTGACGACTCACGTACGGAACCGAATGCTCCAGCCCGCGGGCGAGATCAGACTGCCGGAACTGGCCGATGCCTGGTGGCTGCTCGACCAGCCGGACCGCATCGCGGGCTTCCGTCTGCTCGAGCCGGGTGACGCCGAGGAGTTCTTCTTCGACCTCACCTCCTCCGACCAGGCCGAACTGCTGCTCGCCCTCACACCTGCCGAGCGACGGCTCTGGCTCCGGCTGCTGCCACCCGACGATGCGGCCGACCTGCTCCAGGAAGCCGCCGAGGAGGAACGTCCCGGCCTGCTCGGACTGCTCGACGACGCCACTCGCCGCGAAGTCACCGCCCTCCTCGCCTACGAGGAGGACGAGGCCGGCGGACTCATGTCGTCGCGCTTCGCACGCGTCCGGCCGGACATGACCGCCGACGAAGCGATCAGCTACCTGCGCAAGCAGGCGCAGGGACGCACCAACGCCGAGACGCTGTACTACATCTACGTCCTCGACTCCGCGCAGCGTCTGCTCGGCGTACTGTCCTTCCGCGAACTCTTCGCGTCACCCGGTAACCGCACCGTGCGCGAGGTCATGCGCGCCGAGGACATGGTTGCCGTGCCCGAGGAGATGGACCAGGAAGCCGTCGCTCGCCTGTTCGCCGAATACGACGTCGTCGCATTGCCGGTCGTGGACGACGAAGGACGCATGAAGGGCATCGTCACCGTCGATGACATCGTGGACGTCGTCGAGGAAGAGGCGACCGAAGACATCCACAAGTACGGCGGCCTCGAGGCACTCGACGAGCCGTACCTGCGCATCGGCTTCTTCGACCTCGTGAAGAAGCGGGCGCCAT
>CAYLME010000176.1:0-6692 GCA_964384585.1 uncultured Gemmatimonadaceae bacterium
CGCCCGCTCTGATGGCGGTGTCGAGAATTTGCGCGTGAACGGGCACACCTCCTGGGTCCTGTATCGACTCACCCGTTTTGAGATCAAGCTCGGAAAGGCAAACGGAACAGGAAGTTAGCGAACCACCTGTGGCCTGACATGACGGTCGATGACGCAGGCCGGGGGCTCACGGGAGCCCGGTCGGGGCATTGGGCGATCTGTTGGTGGTAGCACGGGCTTTCAGGTAAGCGGTGCGGCTTGCAGGGGCAGTCGGCTTCGACCTGCTGCCCCGCCCTCGGAGGGCTTCCCGACGTCCATGGCTGATCAGCCCTCAGGCGTAGGCACCGCCAACACCCAGTTCTCGCGCACTGAAGTAGTCGAGCAACCACTCCGGAGCCGGTCCATCCCGCTCTATAGCGGCCGTCAGCTCACCCCAAGCCACGAAGGCCACGTGATGGTCGTCGGCGCTTCGTAGCTGTGGCCGCAAGGCCTCGACATCCGAACGCAGAGCCTTCGGACCGAGATTGACGAGCAGGAACGGCCGGCGCAGCCGCTCGGCCAGCACGGCTCCCAGAGCCCAGTTTCGCGCCAACTCGTAGTAGCCCACACGATCAATCTCCGCAGCACCGACCGCGAACAGCTCCTCACGTACGTACTTCGGCAGACGGGCACCGCACGTGCCCGGCTTGCGATCGTTGGGGCTGCGGTACTTCACCTCCACGACGATCACGAGATCGGGCCATACCAACAGCACGTCCATTTCGGTACGACGGCGCGGGTCCTCGCCGAAGCAGTCGGACACGGCGATCAGGTGATCCCGGAGTGACTCTGCTTCATCTCCTCCCGCGGGGGCGCCCCAGAGCAGGAGCGCCGGTTCCCCTTCTGGCTTTCGATGAAGGCATAGTTCCGGAAGCAGCGATGCTCTACCGGCTTGAATGAGCCATCGGAACACTGACCATGTGACTGCGTCTTCCGATGTACTCGCGCAGAACCAATCCGCCTTCTTCAGGCGATTCACTTCATTCATCGACGCGGCGAGCACGACATCGAGTCCCTGTGCAATGTCGGCCGGGACGTTGCCGGCCGGTGACTGCGTGAAGGCCGTTCGAGTCGCCGCGTTGGCACTGTTCGAGTAGCGCAGCCCGCAGGTGGAGCACTCGTGCGCAGCGGATGCGTATGACGTCGCTGCCCGGACCTTCGCCATCGGGTCACCAATGAAGATGACGCGCCCTCCGCATGCCTTGCACTCCGTCATGCGCATACCTGGGCGGTCGTCGGCGCGGTTATGTTGGTCACGAATCCCCCACTGTGGTTCAGTAGTGCTGCGGACTCACGCCGAGCCATTCCTGAGCGGACGGCTCCGGCTCCCGCTCCGGAAAGCCCTCGTCACCGTAATCGTAGCTGTTCCCCTGGTCGTCCTCGGCCCGGAAGCCGGCGTCGCCTTCGACTAACGCGACTTTGCCGTTGACGGTGCGAAAGTCCGCCGGCGAGAGAACGTACTCGCGCAGATCCTCGAGTGAGATCGGATGGATGACGACCCTGCTCGGCCATTTTCCATACCGGAGCTTGAATCCGTTCAGAGCAGCGCACAGCCTGACGAAATTCTTGTCCGCACCGTTGGGCATCAGGACTCCTGGCTTGGGCTAGGTCGCAGTCGATGTCACAGGGTTCCTGCATATTTGCCGCATGAGATCCGGTCGCCCGAGACTCCACGGTTTCCCGTCGGCCGACGCGGCTGTCCTGAACCAACCGGGCGCCTCGGAAGAACTATCCGCGTGGGCGCTGCCGCGGCCTGCGATCGGCCTGTGTGCTGGGGCCGCAACCCTCGGGACGCTCTACACGTTCAAGTACGGCTGGAACCAACGCGTCTACATCGCGACAGGCCTCTCACTTGCCGTCAGCACGATCGCGACTGCCGCACGCGCGGGCCGATGGACGAAACCGGCCATGGACGGCGTTCCAGTTGTCTCCATGCTCTTAGTAATCGCGGCGCTTGCCGCGATCTGGCCGCTGCTCCTCATCCTCGGGGGCCTGGCGGCAGAACTCTACCTGCTATACCGAGGCCTTCGGTATCTGGTCGCCGGCAGCAGTGCGCTGGCAGCCGGCCTGATGCTCTACCTGCTCTACATGCTCGCACCACCGCTTCTGATCCTCGGGCTCTTCCTCATGGCATGGCTGCTCTCTGCTCTCGTCGGCACTCCCGTCTACTGGTGATGGGTCTGTGCGAGTGCGAGACCGTGCTGAACCCGCAGTTGCATGAGCGCCTCTTCCTCTGCCGCCTGCGCGCCCATTGACCCGCTCATGTAAAATTCCATCACTCCCATCTCGCTCTTTTCGGCCTCGCGCATTCGCATGATCTCGTCGAGCGCTGCAACCGGACTGCCGAATTCGTCGAGCGCGCTCTTCACCAGATCCTGCGCGTTCTTCTTCCTCTCGTCGCTGAGTTCAGGAAGGAGGCGCAGGGATAGCTGAAACAACGTCTCGGCGTAGGAGTCGATGGCCGTGCTCAGGGCGAGCTTCGTGCGCCATTCCTCGGGAATGGCCGACTCGCCGTAGAACGCGCCTGCAATCTGACCGTAAATCGCCCCCGTCGTGTCCGCATCATCGCCTAGGTTGACGGCGAGTAGCGCGCCAGCGCGGAAGTCCGTGCTCGAATGGAAGGCCCACAGGGCCGCTTCCAGCGCGTCTACGCAGTAGCCGGTCCCTCTGATCTGCGGCGGCTGCTTGTTGCGGAACGAACCGGCCGCTATTGCTGCGACCTCCGGCTCCAGCGGCGACTGCTCCCATAGTCCTGGCACGGGCGAGTAGAACGGTGCCAGTAACTCCGCTCGGGTAGCACCGCGTATGGCGCCGACGATGAGGGCAGCGAGGTAGCGGCATGCGTCCACCGGCAGTGGTGACCCATGCGTCGTGCGCGAGCTGGTGCCGGCATGAGCCATCGCCTGGGGATCCTGCCAGTACAGCATCGGTACGGGCGCCAGCCTCATCAATGAACCGTTCGCAGCACGGCTGCGTTCCGTGCTCCCCACGAATGGCGTCTTCTCGCGTTCGAACCGGCGAAGCGCGTCCCGGGTCGTGTTGCCGATGTCGAAGCACGTTCCAGTGCTGGACAGATGTCCCTCGCGCATCCAGCGGACGTAGCGCTGCATCTGGTCTGCAGCATCGAAATCCCGGCGCTCGATCAGGCTCTCGGCGAGGCACAACGCCATGGATGTGTCATCAGTCCACTGGCCGGGCTTGAGCTGGAACGGTCCGCCGCCGACCATGTCCGCGATTGGACTGAAAGTGCCGGGCGCCTTGAACTCGTTCGTAGTTCCGAGGGCATCTCCGACGGCAAGTCCGATCAGCGCCCCGCGGATACGGTCCCGAAGCGCCAGCTTTGCCCTCAGTGGACTGGCATGCCCTTGCAGCACACTGGCAGGAGGCGACCACCCCGATGGCAGGAGCAGCTCCACAGCACGATCGAAGGCCACTTTCGCTTTCGGCTCCGACCACGCCCGCACGAACCGACGCTGCTCCTCGGTTTGCGGCGAGCCCCAACGTCGATGACGGGCGACCTTGTCAGACGACATCGTGTGAAACAACTCCCCGACGACCTTCAACGCCTGCTCTCCCGTCATCCCTTGCCGCACCAGGTGGCAGCCGATGACGACACCGGTACGGCCTACGCCTCCCCAGCAATGCACGTAAACTGCCCGGCCCGCAGCTAGTTCAGCATCAATCGCGTCGAGGATCTGCCGCATCTTCTCCGTGCTCGGCACAGACATGTCGCGGAAGCCATTTGGTATGTGACGCACCGAGATGCCACGGTGCGTCACGAAATCATCGAGGCTCGGCGCATACGGTGCGAGTCCGTCCGCGTCTTCCGTAAGGTCGATGAACGCCGTGATCCCGGCGTCGATGCAGCGCGTCAGTTTCGCCCGTCCGTCCTCGGCATCGGACGAGAACGGATACTCGCCAGCGAAAAGACGCGTTCCCGGCACGCGGTAGCTGTTGGGAAGCGGTCTCTCGATAGAGGCTACGGTTACGGCACCCGCGGACGGCGCCGCGTCGTCATCATCCGACTCCTCTTCCTCTGCCAACGCATCCGCTTCCGCTACCGCGGCCGCCGGAGATGCGGTGCCTGCGGCTGCCTTGAGGATCGCAGGGATGTAGCGATCAAAGACGTAGATGCTGTCGTAGAGTGCGATCCTGATCGCCTTTGGTGATACAGTACCGTCGGTGACCACGAGAGCGTCTCTGTACGCGAGCTCGCCGTCGTCCATGTCGAAGTCGATGGCACCGCGGCTGAGCCGCCAGTTCGCCCGCGCAACCGCTTCCGCAGCCAACGGCCTGCCTGCTTCCGGGACTTTCGAAGGCAGTATGATACGAATGTTTATGTAGCACTGTTCTACATCAGTCTCGATCGACGCGGTCTGCATCCCGCCGACTACGGAAAGCATCTGCACGTCGATCTGGTTAGGCCAGACGCGATCGAATTCGAAGCCGTCCTCCTCGAGCACCTGCCTCACGACAGAGAGCAGAGGTCCCTCCGGGAACTCCTCCTCCAGTTCGGCGATGATCGCGTCCAGATCGATCTCCTTCTCGGCTGCATTCCCCTGAACATGGCTGCGAGCGGTGGGCAATGGCCCGTCAGCCGGATTCAGGTCACGGTGGGGCAGCGCGGCCATGATTTCGCCCGTCTTGAAGTCCAACCCGTACTCGAGTCCCTCATCGTTACCGAGCGGCATGACCCGGTCAGGCTCATCACGGATGTCGAACCTCTGCATGGATCGGGACGCCTCTGGTGTCCATCCCTCGTACACGGCCATCTCGGCGGGGCCCGTTCCGGTCAGCCACGCGTAAGTGAACCCCTCCTTGTGACGGCGCCATTCCAACCAGGAGCAAGGCATGCTTGGGCCGTGGTGCTGATCGACGTAGGCGAAGTCCACAAAGGCGTTGTCGTCGACGGCAATGAGGCCGTGTTCAACGAGCATCTCCGCAGCCGGCCGGAGGTGGTCAGGGTCGTAGAACCCGACGTTGACAAGGTCTGCATCCGCAATGCACACGAACCGCGGTGGCTTGGGCAACCCAAGCAAGGCGTTGCCAAACGCCTCCGCCCCGCCCGGGAAAGCGATGTCGAGCTGCAGCTTCCGTATCACGAGGGTGAGGCCTTCGACCAGAACGCTCATGCGCCTCCGTCAGGTACGGGTTCGACGGCAGCCGTGGGCTTACCGAGTATACTTTCGCGGTGTGACACTGCATCGTCCGATCTGCGGCCGAGCTGTCGCGACCAGTGCTCCCAGATCAGAACCATTGCGAGGGTATCGAGGCGGCAGTAGCGGAGCAGCAAACCTCGCCAAGCTGCCCTGATGGCCGGGTCACTGCTCTCCAGGCCATACATCATCGCTTCGTACGCCCGGACCGCGTTTCCGCCATCCGACACCACCTCTTCCACGCCGCCAATCTCAAGGGGCGGCAGGGCAGCGTACGGCCCGAGCTCCGGATGGCCTGCGTAACCCTCGATCTCCTCGAATCTCCTACGAACCTCCGCGTAGCTGAGCCAGATCGCCTCCAGCACGTTCTTGATGGACGTCCTGCGTCCCATGATCGGGTGGAAGTAGAAGCTCCGACACAAGGCGTGTAGATCGACTATCCGCTCGGCGGTTGAAGTCCGCATCAGCCAAGCAGCCAGCTCAGCGCATTCGCCGCTTCGGTCGGACAGTTCCCGCGCGATGTCCTTCAGAATGGTCGATTCGTAGGGCGACCAGACCAGTATGGATCCGCTGTCGCCCACGACTGCGCGCAGCGACTCAGCAAATGCCTGATTCGGCCAAGGGTCCTCGTTGTTCAGCCATTCATGGTGTACGAGACTGCCGTCCCCCTCGCGCAACACATGACAGCTCCATTGAAAGGCGCGAACTCCGTAAGCACGCATTCCCACGTGTTGCGGCACTGCTAAGGCGGCGGCCTCGAAATCGATGAAGAACAGCGGGTAACTAACGGCACCGAGCGCAACAGCCAGTCGAGGATCGAGCCACTCCGTGCGGGATCGGGTATGCAGCACCTGGATGCGCTGACGCTCTGCAACCTTGCCCGCTCCCGCTATTCGGTTCTCTGCGATGGCCGCGATCCCGCTCACTCCTTCCGCGAGCAGTTCGTCGATTAGCTTACCGCCTCGGTAAAGCTCGATCGTGAGCGGACGATCTTCGGCACGTGCACCCCAGCACTCGCGAAATCCGCTGCGCTCGACATTGTTCGGCACGTCATACTCGCAGTCGAGACACTGTCGCCCCGGTTGCACACCGATTCGGCGAAGCGTGGGCGCTAGTGATTCACGTAATTCTGTCGCCCGAGCGCGCACTTGCGGCTCGATCTCCTGCACCTCCGCCGCGATCTCCAGGGCCACTGTCATGGGATGAAGCCGGACGTCGTTCGGGTCTCCCAAGAACTCGACATCGATCATCCGGCCGGTCTCCGAGCGCCGTATGATGAACCGCTGAGGTAGCCCTTCCACGACGCAGGTGTACGCCTTGTCGATCAGGACGAGATACGGTATGACATCCAGATGGGGGTAACTATCCTTGACTATACAATATTGGAATGCGACGTCCTCGAGGTAATCCACCCATTCGGCGGCAATGGGGTGCGGTGACCTCATGCTCCGGAAGTAGCTTCCGGTCTTCTCGAACCGTTTGCCGGCAGCTTCGGGATCGAACAGACTCGACTTGACC
>CAYLME010000177.1:0-6661 GCA_964384585.1 uncultured Gemmatimonadaceae bacterium
GTCGAGTCCCGTACCGAGCATCGTTTCCTGCTGCACCCAGGCAATGACGGCGTCGAGCGATTCCTGCTCCTCGGCGATACGGCGCATGCGGTCGGCGCCGTTCCCACGCCTCAGAATCCGCTCGATGCCCTCCGCCACCGCACCCTCGCCGAGGTCCTCCGCGACGACCTGCGTCCGGTCGAGCAGGCGGCGGACGGCGGTGTGCATGGCAGTCCGGCGCGCGTCCGAGGCAGGGTCAATCAGAAATGTGTTGAGGCCGTACTTCGCGGCGCGCCATTCGCCTGCCGCCAGGAGCGAATGGGCGAGGTCCGTGGAGACGGTCGGCCAGGGCTGCTCCGGCAGCACGCCTTCAGCCGCGGCCGCGACGATGACGCGCGCCAGTGACGCGATTGCAACGGCATCGTCGCGCGTAGGACATACGTCGGTCACGCGGAATTCGAGCGTCGGATAGGTCGGGTGCGGGCGCAGGCTCCAGTAGAGGCTGCTCTCGTCCGCGATCGCGCCGGAGCGCAGCAGCAGGTCGACGTAATCACGCTGCTCGGCCTCGGAGCGGAAGCGCGGCGGAATGCCGGAGTTGGGCCAGCGCCGCCAGAGGATCATGCGGAAGGAAGCGTAGCCGGTGTCGCTAGACTCGTGGAAGGGCGAACTGCACGAGAGTGCAAGCAGGTGCGGCAGGTAGAAGCGCGCGGCGTTCATGAGTGCGATGCGGCTCGCATGCTCGGGCACCGCAACGTGGATGTGCATCCCGAAGTTGTGCTCGTCGCGTGCGAGGCGGCCGTAATGATCCGCGATGCGCGCGTAGCGTTCGCTCTGCGTCATCGCCTGCCCCTCCCAGCGGCTGACCGGGTGGATTCCTGCGGCGGCGATCGCGAGTCCTTCGGATGCGGCGGCGGTCGCAGTCTGAAAGCGCAGGCGCTTGAGCTCCTGCGCCACTTCCGAGGATGAGCTGCAGATGCGTGTGCCGATCTCGAGCGTGGTCTCCTGCAGCTCCGGCTTGAGCTCGCCAGTCCAGTCCGCTTCGAGCACCGCACGCGCCCGGCTGCGCAGCGCAAGCGTGTCGGGGTTTACGAGCTGGTACTCCTCTTCGACGCCGATCGTGAAGTCACGACTCGTCATGCGCTTCGAACCTGCTGTACGCCGTGCTGCCGACTGCGCGCCGCGCTACCGCTCGTGCGGCCGCAGCGTGCGCAGTGCGCGCTCCCAGCGCAGCATCTCGTCGAGCATGACGACGACGGCCTTGTCCTGCACCGCGCCGGGCTGGAAGAGACCGGACTCGGCATCGATCTTTTCCGTGAAGAACGGAATGGCGACCGCCTCGAACATCGGCACGAGCTTGAGCGTCGTCGCGATCTGCTTCGTCATCTGCACGCCGCGTGCGCCGGCAGCAACGCCGCCGTAGCTGCAGAAGCCGAGCGGCTTGTACGCCCACTCGTGCACCAGGTACTGCAGCGCGTTCGCGAGTGGGGCAGGGATGCCGTAGTCGTATTCCGGCGTAACGAAGACAAACGCGTCAGCACGGGCGACGCTCCGGCTCCATGCCTTCGTGTGCTCGTGCTCGTACTGCCTCAGCCGCGGGTGGCGCGGCTCGTCGAACAGCGGCAGGTCGACCTCCGCGAGATCGATTCGCTCGACAGCGAAGCCGCCGTGCTTCTCTGCTTCACCAATGAACCAGTCTGCGACGAGTACGCCCTTGCGTTCGTCTCGTACGCTCGCGATCAGGACCTGAAGCAGCGGGCGCTCGCCCGACTGCGCGGATGCTTCCATGTACCGATTCTCCTGCTGACCCCGCGACGGCCGCCGTTGCGGCGGCTCCCGACGCGGGGTCGGGCAGAATCGATGCCGTGAGCCGTCTCCCGTCGGTGCCACGTGCACGATGTGCGAATGAATCGTCGGGCTTCGACTGTCACTGGTGGAGGACGCCACTCGGCTCCGGTATGGATGCCGACGCATCAGGAGGTTGGAACCACACGACTTTCTGCGTTTCCGGAAGTGGAATGGTCCTTGCCTTTTCAGACGGGCAGAAGCCAACCCTCCGGACTGGAGGCCGTGATGAAGGAATATCGACCGAGCAGTGCACCCGAGTTCGACATGGAGGAGGGTCTCTCGCTCGCGCTGTCGTATCTCGAGGATCCGTCGGACGTCCCCTGCCCGCGCTGCGGTGAGGGTACGATCGAGGTGGTCTGCTATCTGGATGCGCGGAGCATGGAGGACGGAAGCGTCGTGCCGACGTCGCCGGACCAGGATTACACGGTGGTCCTGTACTGCCACGGCTGCGGCCGTGCGGCGGCGCTGGACCTGAGCAGGGACGAGCAGCAGGAAGGCCGCGAGGCCGCGTAGCCGTACATCGCCGAGACGCGGCCTCGCGAGCCGGAGCGATCCAGTGCGGGTCGCCCGGCTCATTTTGTGCCCGGCAGCGTCAGAACACGTAGCCGCCGTCGCCGGGCGTCCGGTCGAAACGCGGATTGACTGCGCGGTTGCTCCTGCTGCCGAACGAATAGCTGAGCCCGACGCGCATCTCGTAGCTGAAGTCCGTCGCGAGGCGGCCGCCGCGCAGCAGGATCTCCTCCTCACTCAGTTCCCGTTTGCGGAGCGAGATCTGATCCGCGATCCAGCTGAAGTCGCCGCCGACGTCCAGTGACAGACCCCGGAACAGATTGACCTCGGTGCCGAGCGATGCGACGAGCCTGCGGCGGCTGAGGTCGTGCAGGTACTGGAGTGCTTCGACGCTCAGGCGAACGTCGCCCCACGGCTGCGTAACGCCCGCCGCCGCCGTGATCGTGTGTCGCAGCAGCGTCTGCCCCAGCTCGTCGTGGATCGTGATTTCCTCGTAGTCGACGCGGTTGGCGCCGAGCGTGTAGAGCAGCGTGAGGTAGCGCGTCGTGTAGTCGTCGTACGGGTAGAGGTTGTACTCGAGTGCGGGTGCGGCGCCGAAGCTGAGCTCGAGGTTGTCGAACGTGCTCGAGCGCACGGAACCGAGCATGCCGACGGCCCAGTGGCTGCTGATGCTGCGCACGAGCAGACTGCTCACGCCCCAGTCGCGGCGCACGCTCTTCGCCGTCGTGACGGAATCGACGTCGAAGCGCTCCTCCTCGTAGCTGTTGTTGAACGCGAGCGAAATCTTCCAGTCGTCCGTGACGCGCTGTGCGGATGCGCCGGAATAGATTTCTCCCGCGAAGAACGACGACTCACCCTCGAGCTCCGTCTCGCCGTAGATGTTGAAGATCCACGCGTTCCAGGGATCGTCGCCGCCCGCGGTCGTGAGGGAGTCCGGCGCGTCGACATTCAGGGAGATGTACGGTGCCCAGCCGGAATCGAGCAGGAACGGCACGAATCCGAGCTCGAGCTGCCGCAGCACGCCGCGTCGTACGTCGTCGTCGGTGGCAGTGACGTCCGCGAAGTACGAGAGGGTGTCGGTGCGGCCGTCGAAGCGGCCGAGGCCGATGAAGAGCAGCTCGTAGCGCTCGCCGCCGCCGCCGGTTGCGATGTCATTCATCAGCACGTGCACGTCGGCGTCCGCGCGGTCGCGCATCCACTCGAGGTAATCCAGCTCGGTGCGGAAGAAGTCGACGTCGCAGTCGGTGTTGCACGTGAGATAGACGCGCAGCGGCTGCTGCTGCGCCGCTGCGGACGCGGGGGAAAGGAGGAGTGCGAGCGCGGCGATGGCCAGGCTCGGCAGGCGTCGCATGGGAGGCTCCGCGGCGGCAGGCATCGGGTTCCAGGGCGGCAGTGTATAGATTCAGGCTCCATCGCGCGAGCGATCGCGTTGCCGATCGAAACCCGCGAGGGTATCCATAGCGGTGGGGTGAGAGAAACGGCTGGAGGATTCGTGAGCAAGTTTGCGAAGGGAAAGAGCTGGATCGAGCACCGGCTCGCCGATGACCTGGAGCTGGACGGGCGCCATTACACGGCGAACCTGCTGGCGCGCAAGGGCACCGGCGTGCAGGGCTTTCGCGTAAGTGTCGTGTTCATTGACCATGAGGGCGGTCCGGACGTGGAGTCGGAGTTGCCGAATGCTGCATCGACGGCGGAGGTGCACGGGGTCACCCGCGACCTGCAGGGCGACACTGACCGCCTGCACGGGCTGCTGCGCGAGGCAAGCGCGGGCGCGTCGGGATGAGCACTGCGCCGGCGCCCGCGCCCCGATCGCGGTTCGCCGCCGTCGTCGCGCAGCAGGAGGAGGAGATCGACCTGGCCCTGGCCGCGCTGCTGGTCGCTGCCGAGGAGTACCCGCAGCTGCTGCCGGAGCCATATCTGCGGCGCCTGGATCTGCTGGCGGAGCGTGTGCGCGACCGGCTGGACGAGGAGACCGCGCCGCTGGTCATCCTGCAGGAGCTGAGCAGGGTGCTCTTCGAGGAGGAGGGGTTCCGCGGGAATGCCGAGGCGTACTACGACCCGCGCAACTCGTTCCTGAATGATGTCCTCGATCGCCGCGTCGGCGTTCCGCTGACGCTGAGTCTTCTGTATCTGGAAGTCGGCTGGCGCCTCGGGCTGCCGCTGCACGGCGTCAATTTTCCCGGCCATTTCCTCGTGCGTTACGATGGCGAAGCGTTGAAGCTGCTGATCGATCCGTTCCAGCGGGGTGAGATCCGCTTCGAGGACGAGGCGCAGGAGCTGCTCGATCGCGTATACGGCGGCACGGTGTCGCTGCAGCCGAGCTATCTGCGGCCGGCCGGGCGCAAGGACATCCTCGTGCGGCTGCTGTCGAACCTGAAGGGTATATACCTGAACACGCGCGACGACCGGCGCGCGCTGGCAGCGACCGAGCGGATCCTGCTGGTGCGGCCTGACGCAGCGGAAGAGGTGCGCGACCGGGGTATGCTGCTCGCCCGCCTCGGCTTTGCCGACGACGCTTTGCAGGAGCTGCGTGACTACCTGACGCGCGCGCCGGGGGCAGACGACGCCGAGCGCGTGCGGCTGCTGATCCGGGAGCTCGGCGGCTCGGAATGAAGGAGCAGCAGGAGTAGAAGGATGAACATCACGACCGAAACGACGGAACGACGCGGTGAGCTGTATGGCACGGACGTCGTGCGCAGCTATGGCGATGCAGCGGCCGAGTATGGTGCGCTGCGCGACGAAGCCGGCGTCGTGCTGCGAGAGGACCGGGTGGTGCTGCGCGTGCACGGCCGCGACCCGGTGAAGATGCTGCACGGCCTGCTCACGAACGATCTGCAGGTGCTGGAGCCGGGGCAGTCCACCTATGCCGTGCTGCTCACGCCGAAGGGGCGCATGCTGGGCGAGCTGAGGGTGCTGCGGCGTGAAGAGGATCTGCTGATCGACGTCGATGCAACCGCGCTCGACGGTGTGCTCGCGCATTTGAAGAAGTTCGTGCCGCCGCTGTTCGCGCGCTTCGAGAGGGCGGACATCGCAGTGGTCGGTGTCTACGGCCCGCGTGCATACGACATCCTGCGATCCGTGTGCGGCGCGCCGGCGGCAGCGCTCGCGGAGGACGAAGCTGCAGCCGGCACGTTCGGCGGCGACGTCGCATACATGATCGGCAGCGCCTGGACCGGCGGTCCCGGTGCTGACGTACTGATCCCGGTGCAGCACACGGACGCGCTGCGCGCCGCGCTCGTCGAGGCGGGTGCGCGCGCGTGCGGCCATGCAGCGCTCGACGTGCTGCGCATCGAGGCGGGCGTGCCGCGCTGGGGCGCGGAGCTGGACGAGACCACGATTCCGCTGGAGGCGGAGCTGGGCGAGCGTGCGATCAGCACGACGAAGGGATGCTACACCGGGCAGGAAGTCATCATCCGCATCCTGCACCGCGGCCATGTGAACTGGCATCTGCGGGGACTGCGGCTAGGTGATGCACCTGTGCCCGCGCGCGGCGTGACACTCACGCGACCCGATACCGACAAGACCGTCGCGCGCATCACGAGCGCATGCGTCTCACCGCGCTTCGACCAGACGATCGCGCTCGGTTACGTGCGCCGCGAAGTCGAGCCGCCGGCGGAGCTGCTGGTCAGTGAAACGAAGTCTCCCGCGCAGGTAGTCACGCTCCCGTTCAGCGAATGAGGCGCAGATGGGCGACGACGCAGGCGGAGTCACGACACTCGAAGCACCCGCCGCGTCGCGCCCGCGGCTGAGACTGCGCGAAGTCGGACCGGGCGCAGTCGTCGCCGCTGCGTTCATCGGCCCGGGCACCGTCACCACTGCAACGCTCGCCGGCGTCCGCTACGGCTACGCACTCCTCTGGGCCGTCGGCTTCTCCATCATCGCGACACTCGTGCTGCAGGAGATGGCAGCACGTCTCGGACTGGTCACGGGTACAGGCCTCGGTGAAGCCGTGCGCGCACGCTTCAGCGGAGTGCGTCGCGTGCTTGCCACCGGTCTCGTGTTCGGCGCGATCGTCGTCGGCAATGCAGCGTACGAAACAGGCAACCTGCTCGGTGCGTCGCTTGGCATGAACGGCGTGATCGCCGGCGACGTGCGCCTGTGGGCAGTCGCATTCGCCGCACTCGCGAGTGTGCTGCTGTGGACGGGTCGGTACCGCACGATCGAGCGCGTGATGGTCGCGATGGTCGTGCTCATGTCCTTCGTCTTCCTTGCGACGTCCCTGGTCCTTACACCGGCGCTGTCGGACATCGTGCGCGGCCTTTTCGTGCCGCGGCTGCCCGACGGGCAGGCGTCGCTGCTGGTCGCGCTCGGCGTCATCGGCACGACA
>CAYLME010000178.1:0-6621 GCA_964384585.1 uncultured Gemmatimonadaceae bacterium
TGCGTGCTGGTTTCGAGCACGGCGCCGGCGGCGACGGCGTCATCGATCCATTCGCAGGCACTCCACTTCGCGCCGCAGCGGCATCCCAGCATGCAATGCGCGCCGCAACGGAAGGCGCCGGTGCGGCCGGGCTGCATGAACTTGTCCTGCGGTGTCCACTCCATTCCCAGCGCCGTTCCCGCCTCGGCGATCCGTGTGGACGCCGTCCCGCGCAGTGCTGGTGGCAGAGGTGCGACCTGCAGTTCCCGCGCGATCGCGGTGGCGTCCCCGGCCAGGTCGATGCCGTGGTCGCTGCGCCACCATTCGCCCGGCGGCGCGGAGCAGCCGGCATACATCGAGGTCGCGCCGCCGACCATGATCGGCCGGACCACGTTCAGTCCCTGGCGCGTGAACAGCAACGCATGGCGGTCCGCGTACAGCAGTGCGCCCGGGTAGGTGCCATAGAGGCGGTGCGCCCGCCAGTCGCGGCCGCGCTCGAGGATGGCCACGCGCCGCCCTGCCCGCGCCAGGTCGCGCGCGACGGACGCGCCGCCGGGACCGGAGCCGATGACCAGGACGTCGTATGCCATGTGCCTTCCCGATAATGGGTTGCGCGCATCCCGGCCCGGAAATCCGCCTTCGAAACGGTGGACATCAGGCCATCCCGTCGCGATATTGTACATGCGCGGACCATTTCCGCGCCCCCCGGAGCAATCCCCAGTCGCAATGAAGCGATATGCTGCCGTCGTCGGCATGCTCGCCCTCGCCCTGGGGCCGCGCGTCGCGCTGGCCCAGGACGGGAAAGAGGATCGTCGTCCGCCTGCCCAGATCCAGGATTCGATCCGCATCGCAGAGCACGCGCGCACGCTGGTGCGCGGCGCGACCACCGACAGTGCGCGGGCCGCGCGCCTCTATGAATGGACCGCCCGCAACCTGAGCTACGACGCGCGTGGCTACCTGACCGGCCGTGTCGGCAGCATGAAGCCGGAGGCGGGCTGGAAGAGCCGGAGCGCAGTCTGCGAGGGTTTCGTTCAGCTCTACCGGCGGATGGCCGATGAAGTCGGGCTGCGCACCGAGATCGTCGAGGGATATGCCAAGGGCTTCGACTACCGGCCCGGGCAGCGAATCCGTGACGCGAACCACGCCTGGATCGCGGCCCATATCGACGGCGCGTGGCGACTGCTGGACCCGACATGGGGGGCCGGCCTGGTCGTGAACAGCAGCTTCCAGCCGGAGTTCAGCTGGGCCTACTTCTTCACACGTCCGGATGTGCTGCAGCTCTCGCATCATCCGGAGGACCGGAAGTGGCAGCTCGCTGCGGCACCGCTCAGCAAGCGTGAGTTCGAACGCATGCCCGCCGTGCCGCGCCTGCTCGTCGATGCCGGCTTCTCGCCGGACCAGCTGCGGGCGGCCGGCCTGCGGCGCAATGCCGCCTACCCGCTCGTCGGCAGCATCCAGGGCGGCGTGCGCGTGGTGCGCGCACCGGCCGACGGCGTGCTGGCCGAGGACGCGCCTGTCAGCTTCGAGATCGTCTGGCCGAACGCGCGTGAGGTCGCGGTCGTCAGCGGCGGCTCATGGACGCAGCTGCAGCGTGAGGGTCACACATTCCGCGGCGGTACGGTCGCGGTCGGTGACGTGGTGCAACTGGTCGGCAAGCGCGGAGACAGCGACGAGTACCAGACGCTACTGCACTACCGCGTCAACTGAGGGCTGCATCCGCGATGCGTCACGCCGCCGCGGACTCAGACCTCGACTTCCGCCATCCACGAGGCGAGCGCGTCCGCAAAGCGAGCGGCCGCGCTCTCGTCTTTCCTGAAATAGAGCGACGGCTCGATCATCTCCAGCTCCATCAGCAGGAAGCCGCCCTCGTCGTGCACGAAATCAGCGCGCGCATAGAGCGGCACGGGCGTGACGCGTGCGAGTGCGCGGTGCGCCGCGTCCAGCAGCGCGTCGGAAGCATCGACACGCGTGATCAGGCCGCCGTGCTCCTCCTGTACACGGAAGTCGCCGCGCTTCGGCGTTTTCACGATCGTGTGTGAGACTTCGCCCAGGAAGAAGATCACCGAGTACTCCCCTTCATCGAGCACGCGCGGCAGGAACGGCTGCACGATGCACGCGCGCTCCTCGAACACGTCCACGATCTCTTCCGGACGGCAGCCCCGCTCCTCGCGGCGTACGCGATAGGTATGGTCGGCGTTCGCGCTCACGACCGGCTTGATGATGATCTCGTTCGTCTGCAGCTCTGCGAAGAGCCGCGGCATGTCGCTGTCCGTGAGTCGGGGCAGCCAGATGCTGCGCGGGATCGCGACACCATCACGCTCCAGGTCGCGCAGGTAGCGCTTGTCCATGTTCCAGCGCATGACTTCCAGGTCGTTGGCGAGACGCGCACGCGAGGCGTCGATCCGCTCGAGCACAGCCAGGAACTGCGCGGGTGATGCCTGGTAGTCCCAGGTGCTGCGGACGACGACGGCATCGAACCGGTTCCAGTCGGTGTCACTGCGCCACGGGACGTGCTCGACATGCCAGCCGCGCGCGGCAAGGGGCGGGATGGCAAGATCGTCGTCCGTGACGAAGCCGGTGAGATCCGCCGTGGTCAGAAAGGCACAGGTTTTCATGCCTGATTCTAGTCGGGCCGGTCACGGTGCGGTAGCGCCGATTCCTGATACAGTTGGGTACCAATCCGGAACGGTGAGCGCCAGGCAGGGGATTGTGGTGACCCGCAGTCTGGTCGAACGTGATCTGTCGGGTCGGCGCGGCCGCTCGCGCCCCTTCCTGTATCACCAGCTCCGGGAGGTCGTCATGCAGTACCAGTGTGCTCGTGGAGAACGGTTGGCCGTGCTCGTGCTCGCCCTGCTGGCCACTGCCCTCCCGCTGGATGCACAGGTACACGATCATCCTGCCGGCGACGCAGCGCACCTGGGCACCGTGACGTTCGAGGTCAGTTGTGCGGAGGAGGTCGCGGCCGATTTCGCCGTCGGCGTTGCGATGCTGCATTCCTTCTGGTTCGGCGAGGCCCACGATGCGTTTGCCGCCATCGCGGAGCAGGATCCGCAATGTGCGATGGCCCACTGGGGCCGTGCGGTCGCGCGGATGGGAAACCCGATGACGCGCGCAGCGCCCTCGGCATCGGCGCTCGCGGAGGGGCACGCAGCAATCGAGCGTGCGCGTGAACTGGCGGACAACGCGTCGCACCGCGAGCAGATGTACATCGACGCGGCGCTGGCCTACTACACGGACCACGAAACACGCGATCACATGAGTCGCATGCACGCAATGGAGGATGCCTTCGCCGCGCTGCACGCAGCGCATCCGGAGGACATGGAGGCAGCGATCTTCCACGCGCGTACGATGGTCGCGAACGCACCGCCCGACGACAGGACCTTCGCGCGCCAGCTCGAAGCGGCGCGGCTGATGCAGCCGCTCTTCGAGCAGCACCCGGACCATCCCGGCCTCGCGCACTACCTGATCCACGCGTACGACGCGCCGCCACTCGCCGAACACGGGACGAAGGCGGCATTCGCGTACGCCGACATTGCGCCGTCCGCACCGCATGCACTGCACATGCCTTCGCATATCTTCACGCGACTCGGGTACTGGGACGAGTCGATCGAGACGAACGCGCGCTCGGCACAGGCAGAGCCCGACCCGAACGCTGCAGTGCATCCGATGGATTATATGGTCTACGCGTTCCTGCAGCAGGGGCGTGATGCCGAGGCATATGAAGTCGTCACACGCGCAGTGCAGAATGACGACGGGCTGTATGGCGGCCTGCTCGGCTACAACTTCACCGCCATGCCGGCGCGTTACGCGCTCGAGCGCGACGCGTGGTCCGAAGCTGCCGGGTTGCGCGTTCCCGTCGGCGCGCTGCCATACGTCGAAGCGATCGCACAGTTCGCACGAGGAATCGGTGCCGCACGCAGCGGTAACGTCGAGCAGGCGGCACGGGAAGTGGCCGCACTCGAGGTGCTCGCGCAGAAGCTCGAAGCGGCAAACGATGAGTACTGGACGACGATCGTCAGTGCACAGCGGCTCGCTGCGTCCGCGTGGATCGAGCACGCGCGCGGCAACGATGCCGAAGCGCTGCGCCTCGCGCAGGAAGCATCACGCCTCGAGGGCTCGGTCGAGAAGCACCCGGTGACACCTGGGCCGATCCTGCCTGCACGCGAGCTGGAGGGCGACCTGCTGCTCGCGCTCGACCAGGCGGCACAGGCGCTGGCCGCCTACGAGGCGACGCTCGAGGTCGAACCTCGGCGCGCACGCGCACTCGCCGGCGCAGCACGCGCGGCTGCGGACGCAGGTGATGCCGCGAGCGCCGCCCGCTACTACGAAGCGCTGCTCGATCTGATGGCAAAGGCCACCACGGAGCGGCCGGCGCTGCGGGCCGCGCGCGCGTACCTGGCCCGGCGCTAGTACGGACCCCGCAGTGCTGGAGCAGTCGGCCGGGCAGCGCCAGCAGGCGCCGGATACGGTGTAGATTCCGGACGATCTACTGGCCGTTGACCGCGCCACGGTGTCAAAGGCATGTACCGCCTGAGTCGCATTCGATCCGCCATCTGGTCGCCTTTTGCACGAAGGGGGCAGGAATCTTGCGCCTCTCCTCTGGCAGAAGGAGGAGTGCGTCTGTACGATGGGCTTTGCATGGGTTTCTGCCGCGCATGGTGGCGGCAGGCATAGAGAGCAGCGGCCAGCGGAAGACCGGCGGCGTCCACGGATTCTCGTCGTCGACGATGACGACGATGACCGGCAGCTGTACGGGATGATGCTGTGCTACAACGGGTTCGACGTGGTCTTCGCCGGTTCCATCCGGGCCGGACGGGAGATGGCGCGCGAATACGCACCGGACGCGATCCTGCTGGACCTGGGTCTGCCGGACGGCAATGGTCTCGAGTTGTGCGCCTCATTGGACCGCAACCCCGGCACGACGCGTCCGCCGGTCCTGGTCCTGAGCGGGTTCCGTCGGGACGAACTCGGTGAGACCGCTACCCGTTACGGTTGCGCCGACTACATTGAGAAACCGGCAAGCCCGCTCGACGTGATGCGTCGTATCGAGACACTTGTCGGAAAGCCTCCGCTTGCCGGAGACGGCGAGCCACCTGCGGTGCTCGCTCAGCGCGACTGAGCACCAGCTTCCGCGCCTGGAACGTGACCTGCCTCACGGACCATGCGTCTACCTGCTGATGACCTGGTGTGTTGACCCTGGAGCGGGAGGCGTATGCCCGAAATGAAACCGCGAAGATTCTTCGGCTCGACATCGCGTCAGCGCTACAGCACCCGGCGTGTCCAGCCGTCGGGGCGCCCGCTGGTGCTGATGGTCGAGGACAATGCGGATGATCGTTCGATCTATGCGACGGTGCTGAACAATCGTGGCTTCGATGTCGTGTTTGCGGACGATTACGAGAGCGGCTTGCGCGCCGTGCGTGATCAGCATCCCGATGCGGTTCTGCTCGACCTCGGCCTGCCGGGACAGAAGACGGGGCTCGACCTGTGCTTCGACATGCGTCGCGCTCATGACGCCCCGGACATGCCGGTCGTCGTGCTGAGCGGATTCAGTGCGAACCGTATCGGTGCCGTCGCACTCGCAGCCGGCTGCACGACGTACCTGGAGAAACCGACGAGCCCGCTCGCCGTCGCGGACGAACTGGAGCGTCTGCTGTTCAGCTGAAAACGACGCGCCCCGGGGAAAGCAACCCGGAGCGCGTTGTCGTACGTGCAGGCGTATGCGATGACGCCTCGGCTGCTCCTGTCAGTCCGCCGCGCCGATCGGCTTGAGCCCTGCGACGATGCGTTCGCGTTGCGGCTCGAGGAACGGCGGCAGCACGATCTTCTCACCGAGTGTTTCCGGGGCCTCGTCGACGGCGAAGCCGGGGCCGTCGGTCGCGATCTCGAAGAGGATGCCGTTCGGTTCGCGGAAGTAGAGGCTGCGAAACCAGAACCGGTCGATCTCGCCGCTGTTCGGAATGCCGAGACGAGTCAGTCGCTCGGTCCACGCGTGGTACTCCTCGTCGTTCGGCGTTCGGAGGGCGAGGTGGTGAACGCCGCCCGCGCCCTGTTGGGCCGGCGGCAGGTCGGGCTGCACGGCCACGTGCAGTTCCGCGTGCGGTCCGCCATTTCCCATCTCGAACACGTGCACGTTACCACGGCCGTGAACCGGATCCGTATAGGCGCGCACCTCGCGCATCTCGAGCGCCCTGGTGAGCACGGCGGCCGTATCCGTTATGTCCGGCACGCTGATGACCACCGGACCGAGCCCGCGCACCTGGTGTTCGGCAGGTACCGGGCTGCGCTCCCACGCCACGGGCGGATCACCGGCACCGCCATCGTCGATGAACGCGAGTCTCTGACCCTCGGGATCCTCGAAATCGAAGCCGGCCCGGCCGTCGCGCTCTTCGATCGTGTTGGTCTCGATTCCATGGTCGCGCAGGCGCGCGGCCCAGTACTCGAGCGACGCACTGCCGTTCACGCGCAGGTGTGTACGCGTGATGCTGTGCGTGCCGCGGCGCTCGCGTGGCAACGGCCAGTCGAAGAACGTCAGGTCCGTACCGGGCGAGCCGGCGGCGTCGGCATAGAAGAGATGGTAGGTGCCCGGATCGTCCTGGTTGACGCTCTTCTTGACCAGCCGCATGCCGAGCACGCCGGCGTAGA
>CAYLME010000179.1:0-6617 GCA_964384585.1 uncultured Gemmatimonadaceae bacterium
CAGGAACGCGAAGGCGTTCAGACGCAGCGCCAGCGCGTAATTGGCGTCCACGGTGCCGGGCGTGGACTGCACCTGGTGGATCGTGCGCCACCAGCGAACGGACATGTAGACGATGGGCACGTTCAGAAAGCCCAGGATGCCGACCGTCGCACTCCAGCGCGCGCGTCGCTCCTCGTCCTCCGTGAATGCACGCAGCGAAAGGTAGCTGATATAGATGAGGAACAGGATCGCCGTCGTCGTCAGACGCGGATCCCACGTCCACCACACACCCCACGTCGGGCGACCCCAGATCGAGCCGAGCGCCAGCGTGAGGCCGGTCAGTACCGTGCCGACCTCCGCGGCCGACGCTGCCGCGAGGTCGTATCTCTCCTGTCGCTTCCACAGGTAGAGCACGCTCGCGCCGAACACGACCGTGAATGCGATGAACGCGATCCACGCGGCCGGCACGTGCACGTACATGATCTTCTGCAGGTTGCCCATGTCGCGTTCGGGGGCCGTGCCGAGATAGCCGAACGCCTGGGCGGCGATGAAGAAAAGCAGCGCGACCACGCCGAATGGCTGGTGCCAGCGCGGTCTGACCGGCAGTGCTGCGGACTCGGTCGAGCTCATGTCACCCCTCGATCACGTACTCGAAAGCCAGGAACGACGCGACCAGGAACACCACGTCGAAGGCGACCAGCAGCCGCATCCACGCGCCCGCATCACCCATGGCGTCGCCTGCCAGGACCGAACCCGTCGCCTCGACTGCGGCGACGAGCAGCGGAATCAGCATCGGGAACAGCAGCAGCGGCAGCAGCACCTCGCGCGCGCGCAACCGGCTCGCCATCGCTGCGTAGAACGTACCCAGCGTCACGAATCCGATCGTGCCGAGGGCAATCACAGCGCCGAGCGGCAGCACGAACTGTGCGATCGGCAGATCATACAGGAACGCGGCCGTCGGCAGCAGGATCATCTCGACCAGCAGCACAAACGCCAGGTTCGCGAGCAGCTTGCCGACGAAGATCGAGCGCCGGTCCCCCGGGTACAGCAGCAGCATGTCGAGCGCGCCGTTCTCCAGCTCCTGCTCGTAGCTGCGGTTGAACGACAGTACTCCCGCGAACAGCACGGTCAGCCAGATCACGCCGCCCGCCGCCTGCTGCAGCGCCTCGACCTCGGGGCCGAGTGCGAAGCCGAACAGCAGCAGGATGAGCGCGGCCAGGAAGACGACGGCGTTGAAGTTGGCCTTCGTGCGTCGTTCGGCGGTCGCGTCCTTCCAGGCGATCGCAGCGACCCGGCGTGCTTCGACGCCGATCATGCGCCGCCCTCGACTGCCTGCAGCCGGCCCCACGCGGTGTCCTGCTCGGCCGCGATCTCCTGCTGTGTGTCGCGGTCCACCAGCCGCCCGTCCTCGATCCGGACCACCCGGTCGATCAGGCCGCGCCCGCGCGCAAGCTCATGCGTGGCGATTACGACGGCGCCGCCCTCACTCGCGATGCGCGCCGCGAACCGGTTCACCAGCTGGATTCCGTCCACGTCGAAGCTCGCGTACGGCTCGTCCAGCAGCAGCAGCCGCGGCGGCCTGAGCAGTATGCGCGCCAGCGCGAGCCGGCGACGCATGCCCGCTGAAAAACCGCGCACGCGCTCGTCATGCTCGCCGCCCAGTCCGACCTCCTCGAGCGCCGCGCGGATCACGTGCTGCTCCGCGCGCCGGCCGTACATCCGCAATGCGAACGAGAGGTTCTCGGCGGCCGTCAGGTCCTCGTACAGTCCGGCATGATGCGCCAGGATGCCGACCGCATCGCGCACACCGGCCGCATCACGCACCAGGTCATGCCCGAACACGCGACCCGTGCCGCGGGTCGGCCGGATCGCGGTCGTGACCAGCCGTAACAGCGTCGTCTTGCCGGAGCCGTTGCGGCCCGTGAGGGCAAGGACGGCACCAGGCTCGAGCCGCAGGCTGATGCCCCGCAGCACCCAGCGCGTGCCGAAGCGCCGCACGACGCCGTCGAGCTCGAGTGCGGCCGGATCGGCCGCGAGTGCCTGGTGACGTCCTTCACTCACGCTGGTCAACCCCTTGAACGACAAGGATATATCATAGCTGACCCAAGCCAGCTTCCCAACCCCTTGCGCCCGGCCTAGACCCCGCTCTTCAGCTCGGTGACGAGCGCCGTCAGCGACTTGCGCGCATCGCCGAACAGCATGCGCGTGTTGTCGTTGAAGAAAAGCTCGTTCTCGATCCCGGCGAAGCCCGGGTTCATGCTGCGCTTCAGCACGATCACGGTCCCGGCCTTGTCGGCATCGAGGATCGGCATCCCGTAGATCGGGCTGCTCTGATCGTGCCGTGCCGCCGGGTTGACCACGTCATTCGCGCCGATCACGACTGCAACGTCCGTGCGCTCGAACTCCGGGTTGATCGTGTCCATCTCGACCAGCTGCGGGTACGGCACGTTCGCTTCCGCGAGCAGCACGTTCATGTGGCCCGGCATGCGGCCGGCCACCGGGTGGATCGCGTACTTCACCTCGACGCCGCGGCTCTCGAGCAGCTCCGCCAGCTCACGGACCTGGTGCTGCGCCTGCGAGACGGCCAGGCCGTACCCCGGCACGAAGATCACCGAGCGAGCGTAGCCGAGCAGGACGGCTGCGTCTTCGGGCGTGAGCGAACGGACTTCCTTGCCGTCCTGTCGCGCACCGCTCGTCGCCGTGACCTGGCTGCCGAATGCGCTGAAAAGCACGTTCGCGAGCGAGCGGTTCATCGCACGGCACATGATCTGGGTCAGGATGATGCCGCTCGCACCGACCAGCGCACCGCTCACGATGAGCACGTTGTTGTCGAGCACGAAGCCCGTCATGCCCGCTGCGATTCCGGAGAACGAGTTCAGCAGCGAGATCACGACCGGCATGTCTGCACCGCCGATCGGCAGAACGAACATCACGCCGATCGCGAGCGCGACCACGGTCAGCACCACGAACCAGGACAGATTCGCATCGGCTGCCACCAGCCACCCGGCCAGCAGGAGCGCGCCGCCGAAGACGATCGCACTGACGAACTTCTGGCCGGGATACGTGATCGGCCGTCCGGTCATCACCTCCTGCAGCTTCGCCCAGGCGATCATGCTGCCGGACAACGTCAGGCCGCCGATCAGCACCGACAGCATGATCGTGGTCTGCACGTCGTAGGACGGGCTGATCGCGCCCTCGGCGAAACGCAGGTACTCGTCGCTGGCGACGAGTGCCGAAGCCGCGCCGCCGAATCCGTTCAGCAGCGCCACCATCTGCGGCATCGCCGTCATCTCGACCGTGCGCGCGAGGAACACGCCGATGCCGGCGCCAAGCACCAGGCCGACCAGGATCCAGCTGAAGCTGACGATCTCCCAGCTCAGCAGCGTCGCGACCACGGCGACGAGCATGCCGATCGCAGCATAGAGGTTGCCGCGCCGCGCGGTGGCCGCCGACGACAGGCCCTTGAGCCCGATGATGAAGAGGACGGCAGCGACCAGGTATGCCGAATTGATCAGGAGGTTCAGGCCCTCCGATGGCGCGCCGTTCATCGCTGCTCCTCCGGGCGCCGGCGGAACATCTGCAGCATCCGGTCAGTGACCAGGAAGCCGCCCACCACGTTGACGGTCGCCAGCACGATCGCGAGCACACCGAGCGCGATGGATAGCGTGGACTCCACACGGCCCGCCACGATGAGCGCACCGACAATCGTAATTCCACTGATTGCGTTCGAGCCCGACATGAGCGGCGTGTGGAGCATCTGCGGCACCTTGCCGATCACTTCGAAGCCCACGAAAATCGCGAGCACGAACACATACAGGGACATCAGCAGCGCCTCACCCACGGGCAGCCTCCTGCGGCTGGGGCCGGCCGAGGACGACCTCGCCGGCGTGTGTAACCAGCGCACCTCGCGTGATCTCGTCGTCGAGATCGAGCGCGAGCGCACCTTCCTTGATCAGGTGCTTGAGCAGCGTCGTGACGTTGCGGGAATACATCTGGCTGGCGTGGAGCGGAACCGTGCTGACGAGGTTGACGGGGCCGAGCACGCGTACCCCCCCGTGCACGACCTCCTCTCCGGCACGCGTCAGCTCGCAGTTGCCGCCACTCTCGGCGGCGAGATCGACCACGACCGAGCCCGGCCGCATCGCCTCGACCATCGATGTCGGGATCAGACGTGGTGCGGGTCGCCCCGGCACCTGCGCCGTCGTGATCACGACGTCCGCATCGCCGACGAGCTTCTGCAGGTGGGCGGCCGCCTTCTGCTTCGCCGCCTCGTCCAGCTCCTTCGCGTAGCCGCCGGCCCCGACTGCCTCCTCCATGGCCATGCCGACCCACTGCGCGCCGAGCGACTCGACCTGTTCCTTCACCGCAGGCCGGATGTCATAGCCCTGTACGACCGCGCCGAGACGGCGCGCCGTCGCGATCGCCTGCAGTCCGGCGACGCCGGCACCCAGCACGAGCACGCGCGCCGGAGCGATCGTGCCCGCGGCGGTCATGAGCATCGGGAACATCTTGCCGAGCGATGTCGCACCGAGCAGTGCCGCCTTGTAGCCGGCAATCGTTGCCTGTGACGAGAGCGCGTCCATCGACTGGGCGCGCGTGATGCGCGGGATCAGCTCCATCGAAAACGATGTGACCTGGCCCGCGGCGAGTGCCTCGACCAGGTCCTTGCGCTGCAGCGGATTCAGAAATCCGATGAGTGCGGCGCCCTCGCGCATCCCCGCGACGTCGCTGCCGGCTCCCTGGAACGACGGAGCGCCGACCATCGCGACCAGGTCCGCTTCGCGGAGCACGGCCGCCCGATCGGCGCCCAGTTCTGCGCCCGCCGCGGTGTACTGGCTGTCCGGGAAGCCGGCCTCCACGCCGGCGCCGGGCTCCACGACGACTGTCACACCATCCGCAGCAAGCTTCGACACGCTCTCCGGCACCAGCGCCACGCGCCGCTCCGGACCGACTGCCTCCTTCAGCACACCGACCTTCATGAACGCTCCCGGGTTCGTGGATGGCGGTTATCCCGCGTTTCCGACCATGGAGAAGCTATTCGCACCTCCCGGTCCGGAGTGTCGGGCGAATGAGGAAACATCGTTGCGACCTGCCGACGTGCGGGTGGGGATTCCGCCTACAGCGGAATCCCCCGCTCCCGACGGACTCATTCCACCCAGTCGGCGAGGAAGACGTTCGTGTCGCCCTCCTGCGCTGCCCCGCGATTGGACGCGAAGACGAGCATGCTGCCGTCCGGGCTGAACATCGGGAAGCCGTCGAAATCCGGACTCGTCGTTACGCGCTCGAGCCCCGTGCCGTCCACGTTGATCAGATACAGGTCGAAGTCGCGGCCCGACGGGTCGTGCATGTTGGAGCTGAAGATGATCTGGCGGCCGTTCGGGTGCGGAAACGGCGCGAAGTTCGCCGCGCCATTGGCGGTCAGACGGCGCTGGTTCGTGCCGTCCGCGTTCATGATGTAGATGTCGAGAACGCCCGGACGGATCAGGTCCGCCTCGAGCAGTGTCTGGTAGTCCGCGAGCTCCTCGTCCGTTTCCGGATGCCGGGCCCGGTAGACGATCTGTGTGCCGTCCGCAGTGAAGAACGCGCCGCCGTCGTAGCCGGGCGTATTCGTCAGGCGCATGACGTTCGAGCCGTCGGGATCCATCGTGTAGATTTCGAGGTCGCCGTCACGATCGGACGTGAAGACGATCTTCGAACCGTCGGGTGAGATCGTCGCTTCGGCGTCGTAGCCGGGCTCGTGCGTGATCTGCGTGAGATTCGTGCCGTCCGCATTTGCGACATATACGTCGTAGCCGAACAGACCCCAGACGTAGCCGCGGCTGCGATCCGGCGGTTCCGGGCACGCTGCGTCGATGTGGTGGGTAGAACTGAAGACGACGCGGTCGCCCGACGGGAAGAAGTATGCGCATGTCGTACGACCTTCGCCGTTCGAGACGCGTCGTACATTCGTGCCGTCCAGGTCCATCGTGAAGATCTGGTCGCATGCTGCGACACCTTCGCGTGTCATCTGGAAGACGAGGCGCTGGCCGTCTGCGGAGAAGTACGCCTCGGCGTTCTCGCCGGCGAATGTGAGCTGGCGGAGGTTGCGCAGGCGTGGCTCGTCGCTCGACTCCGGGTACGGCGTTGCTCCCTGGCTCTCGATTTCGAGAACGGGTGAGCTCTCCTGTCGCTCAGCAGCACAGCCTGCGACGAGCAGCGCAAGCAGTGCGGCGACTGTATTTCGCATGTTCATGGCGGTAGAATAGGTGCATACCATGCGGTGCGTCCACCCGAGGAGGACCTGATGCAGGCTCGTGCCCGCTGCGCGGCGGGAGTTTCCGTGATCGCTGCCCTGCCGCTGCTATTTTCTCTGCCCGTTTCCGGACAGCAGTGCCCCGACGCAGCGGCGCTCGCCACGGACGTCCCGGCCATCCTGGCACCGGTGCGCGTCCTGGCGGACGACGCGTTCGAAGGTCGCGTGGCCGGCTCGCACGCCGAGCGCTGCGCGGGCGACTACATCGCATCCCGCTTCGCGGCACTCGGCCTGGAGCCTGCCGGCGCAGACGGCTACTTCCAGGATGTGCCCCTCGCGTCACTGCTGAATCCGCACGCGCCAGGCGGGACGGGCCGCAACGTGATTGCGGTGCTGCCGGGTACGG
>CAYLME010000180.1:0-6614 GCA_964384585.1 uncultured Gemmatimonadaceae bacterium
GAGCCGACTGCGCCGCGGGAGTGCGGCGCTTCTTCTTTCTGCAATGATCGCGTGCGATCGCATCCTGCCCGAGCGGCAGGACCTGTCGCTGCCCACTCCCGAAGAGGCGACGGAAGTGTACGCGCGACACGGGGTCCAGGCGGATGTCGCCCTGAGCGGCAACGTGGTGGAGCTGCGTGTGAGCCAGGATGCGCGTCAGCTCCAGCGCGGTGGCTCACTATGGGCGCGCGTCGGTCCCTATGTCTACGTGTTCTCGCCCGCGACGAAGGAAGTGTTCGACAGCTGGGGCGGCGTGGCGGCGGTACGCGCGATCACGGTGACCGCGCGCGGCGACGAGGTCGCGCGTGCGATGCTGCCACGTGATGCACTGAACGAGGTGACATGGCGTCGCACGCTGAACCTGCTCGGTACGGCGCTGCGCGACGGCACCGAGCGGCCCAGCCGGCTCGAGGAGCTTGTCGAGTGGGGTGAACAGTACACCGAACACACATACAGTCCGGAGTTCGTCCGGCAATGAAGGGTGAGCAATAGAGATGAACAGGAAGGTGACGCTGATCCCGGGCGACGGGATCGGTCCCGATATCACGGAAGCAACGCTGCGCGTGCTGGATGCCGCGGGCGCGAGGATCGACTGGGACCGGCGGCAGGCGGGCGTAGCCGCGATTCCCGAGTTCCAGTCGCCGCTGCCGGACGAGACGCTCGAATCGGTGCGTACGAACGGCGTCGTGCTGAAGGCGCCGCTGACGACGCCGGTCGGGTCGGGGTTCCGCTCGGTGAACGTCGCGCTGCGCAAGGAGTTCGATCTCTATGCGAACGTGCGGCCGACACGCACCCTGGTGCCGGGCGGACGCTACGAGGACATCGACCTCGTGCTGATCCGCGAGAACACCGAAGGACTGTACGTCGGCGTCGAGCACTACGTCGGTATCGGTAATGATCCGCGTGCCGCGGCCGAGTCGGTCATGATCGTCACGCGCTTCGGCGCCGAGCGTATCGTCCGTTTCGCGTTCGAGTACGCGGAGAAGAACGGACGGAAGAAGGTCACGCTCGCGCACAAGGCGAACATCCTGAAGTACACCCAGGGCCTCTTCCTCGAGGAGGGTCGCCGGATCGCGCACGAATACGAGGGCCGCATCGAGTTCGAGGATCGCATCATCGATGCGACCGCGATGCACCTGGTGCTGAACCCGTACCAGTTCGACGTGCTCGTCATGGAGAACATGTTCGGCGACATCCTCAGTGATCAGATGGCCGGACTCGTCGGTGGCCTGGGAATGGCGCCGGGCGCGAACATCGGGAAGGACGCGGCCATGTTCGAGCCGGTGCACGGCTCGGCGCCGGACATCGCCGGGAAGAACGTCGCCAACCCCACTGCGATGATCCTTGCGGCCGTGCTGATGCTCGAGCACATCGAGCAGCGTGACGTCGCTGCGCGTGTGCGCACGGCCCTCGAAGGTGTGCTGTACAGCCGTCAGATCCAGACGCCGGACCTGGGCGGCACCGCGACGACCGATCAGTTCACCGATGCGGTCGTGAAGGCGATCGAGTCGTAACCGCCACGCGGAGTATCCCGGGCGCGCGTGCCGCAGCGAGCGGTGCGCGCGCCCTTCCGTCCGGGTCCATTGCGTCTCCCGTGTCGTGATGCCGGAACCGGAACCCCCGGAGTATCCGCGCCGCCTGCCGGCCACGTCTTTGTAGCGCAAAGCGGCCGGCGGGACACGCCGTAGGACGAACCGGACGGCGAACCGGTGGCGATACTGCTGTATGCCGCTGTCGGTAAGGACGCCCATCGACTGGCCCCCGCCTGTGCACATGCCTAACTTTCCGGTACAACCACCGTTTTTCCCGGACCATGATCATGGCGAGCTTTCAGGGCATCGACTATTACGACATCGACTCACTCCTCTCCGAGGAAGAGCGCATGGTGCGCGACACCGTGCGGGAGTGGGTGGACGACAATCTCCTGCCGATCATCGAAGAGGCATACATCAACCGGACGTTTCCGCGCGAGCTGATCCCGCAGATGGCGGAGCTGGGCATCTACGGCGCGAACCTGCCGGAGGAGTATGGCTGTGCAGGGCTGAACAACGTTGCGTACGGGCTGATCATGCAGGAGCTCGAGCGCGGCGACAGCGGTATCCGTTCGTTCGCGTCGGTACAGGGCGCCCTCTGCATGTACCCGATCTACGAGTTCGGCAGCGAGGAGCAGAAGCAGAAGTGGCTTCCGCCGATGGCACGCGGCGAGGTGATCGGCTGTTTCGGGCTGACGGAGCCGGACTACGGTTCGAACCCGGCCGGGATGATCACGACGGCGCGCGAGGACGGCGACGGCTGGATCCTGAATGGCGCGAAGATGTGGATCACGAACGGCTCGATGGCCCACATCGCGATCATCTGGGCGAAGACGGGTGACATCAACGATCCGAAGTCGATCCGCGGATTCATCGTGCCGACGGACACGCCCGGCTTCTCGGCCAAGGACCAGAAGGGGAAGCTCTCGCTGCTCGCTTCCGACACGAGCGAGCTGGTGCTGCAGGACGTGCGCGTCGGCCCGGACGCGTTGCTGCCGGAGTCGAGCGGGCTCAAGAGTCCGCTGATGTGCCTGACGCAGGCGCGTTACGGCATCTCGTTCGGTGCGGTCGGCGCGGCAATGGCGTGCCTGGACGAGTCGGTACGCTACGCGAAGGAACGCGTGATGTTCGATACCGTGATCGGCGCGAAGCAGATCCAGCAGGTGCGGCTAGCTGACATGCTCACGAAGATCACGCAGGGTCAGCTGCTGTGCCTGCAGCTCGGCCGTCTCAAGGACCGCGGCACCATGCGGCCGCAGCAGGTGTCACTCGCGAAGCGCGCGAACTGCGACATGGCGACGGACGTCGCGCGCGAAGCCCGGCGTCTGCTCGGAGCGAACGGCATTCTCGTCGAGTACTCCGCGATGCGCCACATGGCGAACCTCGAGTCCGTATACACGTACGAGGGCACGCACGACGTACACGGTCTGATTCTCGGGCAGGATCTGACGGGACAGTCGGCATTCTGAGAGTGCTGGAACCGCGGCGGGCGCAGCGCCCGCCGCGGCGTCGTACGCCGAATCCTCCCACGCGTCGCCCGGAGACGATCGCCGATGCACGTCCGCAGTCTGCTTCCCCTCCTGCTGCTCATCACTGCACCCGCGTGCACACCACTGCGTGCAGGCCCGCAGGAGCTGCCGGATCGCTGGTGGAAGGGGAGTCTGCACGCGCATTCGCTCTGGAACGAGGGCGACGATTTCCCGGAGATGGTGCTGGACTGGTACCGCCGCAACGGCTACGACTTCGCATCGATCACCGACCAGGACGTCGTCCCCGCAACAGGTCGCTGGATCAACCTCGGCGCAGATTCCGCCGCAGCAGCGCGCATCGACGCATTCCGGACGCGCTTCCCGCGCGCCGTGGACGAGCGTACACGCCGTGACACGACGTTCGTGCGGCTGGCGACCGCGGCCGAGTATCGCTTCACACTCGAGGAGCCAAACGAGTTCCTCGTAATTCCGGGGCAGGAGGTCACGCAGGCAACTGCGGCCGGACCGGTGCACATCGGCGCGTGGAACCTGACGGCCACTGTTCTGCCCATCACCGACGCGTCGCCGCGCGAGGTGATCCGCGCCGCCGTGCGTGCGGTGCAGGAGCAGGCTGCCCAGTCAGGACGCGTCGCGGCCGCGCAGCTCAGTCATCCGAATTTCGGCAGTGCCATCACTGCCGAAGACCTGGTGGCGGCGCCCGGACTGCGACTCTTCGAGGTGTACAACGGCCGGCCGGACGCAGGCAATGCGGGCGACTCCGCGCGTGTCAGCACGGAACGCATGTGGGACATCGCGCTTGCCCTCCGCAGTGCGCAGGGGCTGCCGCCGATCTGGGGTACGGCCGTCGACGACGCAGCTCATTACCACACGACGTCGAACTCCGCACGCATCCCGGGCCGGGGCTGGATCGTTGCACGGGCTCCCGCACTCACGCCCGATGCGATCATGCGCGCCGTGCTCGCCGGCGAGTTCTACGCGAGCACGGGCGTCGAGCTCGAGAGTGTCACGCGCACACCCGAGCGCATCGCACTCCGCATTCACGCCCGGCCCGGCGTCTCCTACACGACGCAGTTCATCGGTACACGCAGGAGCGCGGATGTCATCGGCGTCGAACGGCATGACAGCGCCGGTCGCGCACTCACACGTGCATACGGCGACGACGTCGGTGAAGTGCTCGCGGAGGAGCCGGGTACGGAGCCGTCGTATTCCCCGGCTGGCGACGAGTTGTACGTGCGGGCGCGCGTCGTGTCATCGACGCCGAAGGCAAACGCGGCCACGCCGGGCGAAGTCGAGATGGCGTGGGTCCAGCCGGTCATCGTCGCGCGGCCGGAACCCGGCGACTCCATTCTTACGGTCGTTACGCTCAACCTCTGGAACGAACAGCAGAACTGGCCCGCGCGCATGGACGCGATCGTGGACGAGCTGCGACGCATCGAGCCGGATATCGTAACGCTGCAGGAAGTGCTGCAGCACGACAGCCTGGTGAACCAGGCGATGGACATCGCGCGTAGCATCGGATACGACTGGTACTTCACGTCCACGGACAGCGTGCGGCACGCACGTCGCGCCGGCAACGCCATCCTGACGAAGCACCCTGTGCTCGTCCGCAACTGGGTGGCACTCGAGCCGCTCGCCGACAGGCGCAACGCGACACACGTGCGCATCGTGGTCGCAGGGCGCGAGGTGGACGTGTACACGACGCAGCTGAACGATACGATCGGTGGCGATTCGATCCGCCACGTCCAGGCCGCGCACATGCAACGCTTCATCGACAGGACGCGCGGCAGTGGTGCGACGATCGTGGCAGGCAGCTTCGGCACCAGAGCCGACACGGCGACGCTCGGTCCGCTGCTGACCACCTTCATCGATGCCTATCGCGCCGTGCACATCGATGCATCCGCTTCCTCGCCGACGACGCGCGTGCCGGGACTCGGCCATGCTGCGGCACGCGTGGACCACCTGCTCACCGACCGCGCGACACTCACGCCGATCGATGCTCAGCTGCTGTTCGAGGCGCCGATCGGTGCCGAGCAATGGGTGTCCGATCACTTCGGCATGCTCGTGCGACTGCGGTTCGTGGCGCTATAGGCGGACGTCGGCATCCCGGCCCGGTGGTGCCGCGGGCGGGTGGACGTCGCATACCGTTACGTCTGCGGCCGCGTGCTGCCGAACTCCAGCATTCCTGGTGGTCCAAGGCGAACAGGCGTGACAAGCTGCGACGCGGCGTGCCACTGCGGCGCGCCGTTTGCACGAGTAACAGGCGAAGGATTACCCGGAACAGGAGAGTTGATATGAAAGCCCGCGACATCATGACGGCCAATCCCCAGTGCGTCACGCGCGAGGACAGCCTTGCCGAGGCCGCGCGCATCATGCGCACTGCCGACACCGGCATCGTTCCCGTGGTCGATGATCGTACGTCCATGCGGCTCAGCGGTGTGATCACGGACCGCGACATCGCGATCCGTCACGTTGCGGACAACCACCCGAACGAGTGCACGGTGGGCGATCACATGAGCGGCGGCGTACGCACCGTGGAACCGAACGCCGACGTCAACGACGTTATGAACCTGATGAAATCGGAGCAGGTCCGTCGCGTACCGGTCGTCGAGAACGAGCGTCTCGTCGGCGTGATCGCGCAGGCGGACCTCGCCACGCACCACGTCGGCGACAGGAAGGTCGGCGACACGGTGGAGAAGATCTCCGAGCCGTCGCACCGCTGATCCTCGGTCGGCCGCGACCGAGGGACGCGGCGTTTCGAGCCGCTGGTGTGTGCAGGGAGAGGCCGGGTGAAATCCTGTGGGCGAGAGGCGTTCCGCGCTCCCGCCGCGGATTGACACGACCGGCCTCTTCCTCTAGATTTCCTTGTCTGACGCGATGGCTGTACCCGCCCCGCGGATGGCTTGCCGGAAGCAGCATCCCGGCTCCGCCTGCGGGGTTTCGTGTCGGATCGGCACCCAGGTGCCGGACGCGCCCGTAGCTCAATTGGATAGAGCACCTGACTACGGATCAGGAGGTTTCAGGTTCGAGTCCTGACGGGCGCACTGGAAGTGCTGTTTGACAGACGGGAAGCGAGTGTGGATCGCGGCCGGCCTCGTGCCGGTCGAGGAAAGTCCGAGCTCACAGGGCAGGGTGCCGGCTAACGGCCGGGCGTCGCAAGGCGACGGAAAGTGCAACAGAGAGCAGACCGCCGATGGCCGTCCTCGCAAGGGGGTGGCACAGGCAAGGGTGAAACGGTGGTGTAAGAGACCACCGCGCGGCTGGCAACAGTTTGCGGCACGGTAAACCCCACCCGGAGCAAGGCCAAATAGAGGACGAGGCGCTGGCCCGCGCCGCTGACTTCGGTCGAGAGTCCCGGGTAGGCTGCACGAGGCGTCGAGTGATCGACGTCCCAGAGAAATGATCCGCCTCCGGCAACGGAGACAGAACTCGGCTTATTCGCTTCCCGTTTGACAGCGCGCCCGTAGCTCAGCTGGATAGAGCGCATCCCTCCGGAGGATGAGGCCAGTGGTTCGAATCCACTCGGGCGCATTCCGCGAAAGCCAACCCGCACCGT
>CAYLME010000181.1:0-6611 GCA_964384585.1 uncultured Gemmatimonadaceae bacterium
TTCGCCGGTGGCGGGGCGACCATCCAGGCGCGCTCGGGCAGCGAAGGGGCGAGCGGCGTGGTGTTGAGCACCGTGCCGGAGGATGCGACGAGCGTGGCCTTCGACGGGCTGGGCAGGTCCGACAACACGCTGACCGCGATCAACGTCGATGTGCCGACCTCGGCATTGCCGGCCGCGCAGTCGCGCGACCTGAGGATCACCATCGGCACCGGCGGGGTGCGCATGTGCGACCCCAACGTGAGCGGTTCCACCGATCCGAGGAAGTGCTGATCATGGGTATGCGTGCTTCTCGCCGTCCTCGCGGCGCCAGGGGGATCATCCTGCTCGAGGTGCTCATCTCGGTGCTCGTGCTGGCCTTCGGTGTGCTCGGCATCATCGGCCTGCAGGCCGCCGCGATCCAGCACACCACCTCGGCGAAATACCGCACCGACGCGAGCTTCATCGCGAATGCCCGCATCGGCGAGATCTGGGCGGGACCGAACGCGCCGGGTACTTTCGGCGAGGCGGATACCGATGTCAGCGCGGCCTTTCCGGGCGCATCGCTGCCCAATGTCAAGCGCACCACGACGATCGCGGGCGAGCGCGTCACGGTGACGGTCACCTGGCAGGCGCCGGGCGCGGACCGCGTGAGCAACGTCGTCGTCGTCGCGCATGTCGCGAAGTAGGAGTAGAGGACATGGGACGGAATTCGGCACAGCGCGGCCTGACCCTCGTGGAACTGCTGGTGGGCCTGGCCACCGGGCTGGTGGTGCTGCTGGTGGCCTCGCAGGTCATGCAGGCTTTCGAGGGGCAGAAGCGTACCAGCACGGGCGGCAACGATTCCCAGACCAACGGGGCGTTGGCGGTGTATCTGCTCGAGCAGGAGATCCGCATGGCGGGCTACGGGCTCTTCGGGCCCGAGGGTGCGTACTGCAGGAACGGAATCAACATCTACAAGAACAACGGTGCGGCCGGCGAGGTGGTGATGAACGCGGTGTCGCTCGTGCCTGCGCGCATCATCGATGGCGGCGACGGAGCGGATTCGATCGTCCTGATGCGTAGTGACGGGGCGGCCGATGCGCTGCCTTTGTCGATCGTCAAGAACATGCCCAACCCTTCTTCGATTGTCACGGTGGGCAGTGACGGGGGACTGCAAGAAGGTGATCTCGTTGTGCTGGGCGATCGAGGTGGCAACAAGGTCTGTACGGTGATGCAACTTTCGCAGCCGCCGAAGAACACCGGCAACGGAGTGAACTTGGTTCACAACTCCGGGAACGGCTCTCCCTACAACCCTAAGGACCCTTTTCCCGTTGCGTATGTGGTTGGAGACATTGCGTTCCGCTACGGCGACGGTACTTCCTTCGGACGCCGCTTCTCCGTGCGTTGCGATCACCTGGTCGAGAGCGATCCGGTCGATGTCGCCGACGCCGCCGTGACCTGCGCGAACAGCACGCCGATGGTCGCCCAGGTCGTCGACCTGCAGGCGGAGTATGGCGTCGTCGATGGTGGCGCGCTGACGTGGCGGAGCGCGACCGGCGACTGGGCCGCGCTCGACGCCGACGAGACCGCGCAGATCCGCGCCATCCGCGTCGGCGTGGTCACGCGTCACCCGCAATTCGAAAAGACGGCGGTGCCCGCTGCGCAGGCTCCCGCGTGGATGGGGGAGGCGACGACGGACCTGATCGCCGCGAACCCCAACTACCGTCATCGCGTCTTCGAGACCGTGATCCCGCTGCGCAACGTGGTCTGGGCGCCATGAGGAGGAGAGCATGAACCTGCATGACCGAAACCAGCCCCGGGTGCAGCGCGGGATCGTGCTGTTCACCGTCCTGATCGCGCTCGTGGTGCTGTCGCTCGCATCGGTGGCCTTGGTGCGCTCGATCGACACCGGCACCACGATCGCAGGCAACCTGGCCTTCCGCCAGGCGGCGACCCAGGCTGGCGACGCCGGGACCGAGGCGGCACTGGCCTGGATCCAGGGGCAGATCGCCGCCAATGGCGGGATTGTCCTGCAGACCAGCAAGGCCTCGGGGTACTACGCCACCTCCCGCTCGGGCTGCGACCTGACCGGAGGCTTGACCGCCTCGACCGCCGACAACGTGCGCTGGGAGGCGGGGGACCCTGACAATCCCGACTGCAACATGGTCGCGGCCGCCGTCGCGGACAATCTCCTGCCGCCGGGTTACACCGCGACCTATGTCATCAACCGGATGTGCAATGCCGACGGGCCGCCGAATGGCACCAGTCCAGGGGGCGTCACCGTGGCGTGTGAAATGTACACGCGTACCAGCGCGGCGGCTGAGGACGGGCGTTCGATGACCAATGTCGGGTATCACGCGACCAATGCGCAGTCGTCCCAGTTGTTGTATCGGGTGACGACGCGTGTGGCAGGACCGAACAACGCGGTCAGCCACGTGCAGGTCGTGCTGGCCAATTGAGAGGTGTGGGAAATGTCGTTCAAACGCTTGAACTCCGACTCCGGGCGATCCGCTTGCGCGAATCCGCGCGTTTCTCGCGTCCGCCTGCTCAAACGTCTGTTCCTCGGCCTTTGCGTGGCGACCGCGGCGAATGGGGCAGAGGTGGAAATCGCGGACACGCCGATTCCGACCGGCGGTGCCATCCAGGTCAAGCCCAACATCATGTTCGTGCTCGACGACTCGGGCTCGATGGAGTGGACCTACCTTCCGGATGCGGCATCGTACCCGCCTTATTGGGTGGAGACGAAGAAGGGTTTCGAGGTCGTCCGGCCCTATGGATTCGCCAGCCCAGCCTGCAATGGCATGTATTACGACCCTGCGGTCAAGTACGTACCCCCTGTCAAGGCCGACGGGACCTCATACCCCGCGGCGTCGTTTACCGCCGCCAGGAAGGACGGCTTCGACGGCGCCTCGGCGGTCGTCGATCTGAGCAAGGATTTCCGCGCAGCCGATTGGGATTGCGGCCGTGCGGACGGCGGTCGCTGCGATCCGAAGGAGGCGGCCTATTACTACAAGTACAAGCGGCCGAACAAGGGACCGCTTCCCCTGGAATATGTTTACAAGGCGAATGGGAGCCTGGATACGGGAGCGGGCATCTACAAGTATTGCAACCTGGGCATCGGCACGAGCGACGTATTCGAGAAGGTGACCAGCTCCGCGACGGGCTTCGACAAACAGAACTTCGCCAACTGGTATTCGTACTACCGTTCGCGCATCAACGCGATGAAGAGTGCGTCGGGCAGGGCATTCGGCCAGCTGCTCAATCCGGACGGGCTTCGCATCGGCTTCTCGACGGTGAGCGAAACCGGGGTGACGGCGGACGACCGGGGCCGCTTCCAGCCGCTGGGGGACTTCTGCGCCGCAGGTAGCGACAAATGCTCGCCCGACAACCAGCGCAGTGAATTCTTCAGGATGCTCTACAAGACTCCGGCGGACGCGTGGACGCCCTTGCGAGGTTCCCTCGCCAAGATCGGCCGCATGTATGCGGGTTTCGACGGCAGCAGTCGGCTCAGCGCAAGTGACGACCCCGTGCAGTATTCCTGCCAGCAGAACTTCGTGATCATGGCGACGGACGGTTCGTGGAACCAGGACAAGAATGTGCCGTTCAACATCGCGAACTCGGGCGGCGTGGGGGACCGCGATGGCGATGCGCCACGGCCGATGCTGGATGCGTATAAGGTCAAGAACTCCCTGGCCGACATCGCGATGTACTACTACGAGACCGATCTGCGCGATGCCTCGCTTGGCAACTGCACGGGCAGGATCGAGGGTGAGGATGTGTGCTTCAACGACGTGCAGGGTGGGGGCCGCGACGAGAAGGCCTCGACCCAGCACATGACCACCTTCACGCTTGGCTTCGGCATCGACGGCCTGCTCAAGTACACCGAGAACTACGAAACCGGACTGGAACTCGACTACTCCGCCATCCTCGGCGGTTCGAAGAATTGGCCGGACCCCAGGACGACCGAAACGAACGAGACCGCGACCTTCATCGAGCGCGTCGATGACCTCTGGCACGCGGCGGTGAACGGGCGCGGAGCCTACTTCAGCGCGAAGACGCCGGACGCGGTGGTCAGCGGCTTGGTGCGCGCGCTGAACACCGCGGCGGCGCGCACGGGGGCGGGTTCTGGCGCGGCGACGAGCAGCCTCGAGCCGGTTGCGGGCGACAACTACGCCTACGTGGCGAGCTACCGCACGCAGCACTGGGATGGCGACCTGCAGGCGCGAGAGATCAATCTCCGCAGCGGGACGCTCGCCTCCGAGCCCGACCGGATGTGGTCGGCCCAGGCGAAGCTGGATGAGTTGGCGGCCGGGACGGGATGGAGCAGCCGCAAGATCTACATGAAGGGAAGCGGGAAGACGCGTCTCGACTTCACCGCGAGCAATGTGCGCTCGGTGCATTCCTCGCTGCCGGACGCACTGACCAACGACGTGATCGACTTCATCCGCGGCGACTCGTCGAAGGAAGACCAGGCGGGCAACGCCACCCGTACCCTGCGCGATCGCCTGCATGTGCTCGGGGACATCGTCAGTTCGCACCCGGTCTTTGTGCGGCGACCGCCGTACAAGTATTCGGACTCCGGCTACGCCGACTTCGTCACGGCCAAGAGCGCTCGGGCAGGGATCGTGCTGGTCGGGGCGAACGACGGGATGCTGCATGCCTTCGATGCCGACACCGGCACGGAGCGCTGGGCGTACGTGCCGTCGGCGGTGATCCCGAACCTGCACAAGCTGGCGCACAAGGACTACGGCAAGACCAGCGGGGTGCCGCACCAGTACTACGTGGATGGCGCGATCGCGGTCGGGGACATCTGCGTCGCGGACGACTGCGACGACGCCGGAGCGAGCGACTGGCGCACCATCGCGGTGGTCGGGCTGGGCAAGGGCGGGCGCTCGTATTTCGCCCTCGACATCACCGACACGACCAATCCGTCGATCCTGTGGGAGTTCGGCAATGCCGACGATTCGGATCTCGGCCTTGCGTTCGCCAATCCGGTCATCACCAAGCACGGCGGCAAGTGGGTGGTCCTGATCGCATCGGGCTACAACAACGCCTCGACGGGTGACGGCAAGGGGCGCTTGTACGTCCTCGATGCCGAGAGCGGCGACAAGGTTTCCGAGATCGTGACCGACAACGAGTCCGACCCGTCGAAGAGCGGCATCGCGAGGGTCAGCAACTGGGTCGATAACATCCGCCTCGACGACACCACGCGTTATGCCTACGCAGGCGATCTCTCCGGCAGGCTGTGGCGCTTCGATCTTACCGCCGAGACCGCGACGCTGCTCGCGAGCTTCGGCAGCACGCAGCCGATCACGACCCGGCCGGAGCTGGCGGAGGTCAAGGCGAGCGACGGTACGCTGAAGCGGGTCGTCTTCGTCGGGACCGGCAAGTATCTCGGCCAGGGCGATCTGGACGATGCCTCGGTGCAGTCGATCTACGCAGTGCGCGAGCCGCTCGCGGATACGGGCTGGGGCAATTTCCGCGCCGCGGCGGGTGTGGTCCAGCAGGTGATCACGGCGAGCGGGGCGACGCGGACGATCACCGAGGAGTCGGTCGACTGGACGACGGGTCCCGGATGGTTCGTCGATCTGAGCGCCGAGGCGGGCGAGCGGATCAATGTGGATTTCAAGATCGTCAGCGGCGTGTTGACGGCGGTGACGAACGTCCCCGAGCGCGAAGCGTGCACGGTCGGCGGCCGGAGTTACCTGTATTTCTTCGATTACCGCACCGGAAGCAGCGTCGAGACCGTGGAGGGCTTGAAGGTGGGCGAGCTCCTGACCCAGGCCTTGGGGGTGGGTTTGGCGGTCATCCGCCTGGAGGGCAAGGAAGTGGCCATCATCAACACTTCGGACAATCGCCAGATCAGCCTGCCGGTGCCGCCCGCGTCGTTGAGCGGAACATTCCGCAGGTTCATGTGGCGGGAGTTGGTCACCGAGCAGCCTGGGCAATAGCGAGGAGCTGCACGGCATGTCCCGCAACGATGTTTTCCCCCGGTCCTGGCCGAGCTTGCGGCCGGGGCGCCCAGCCCCCGGATCGAGGACTGCCTTGAAACGATCCTGCGCGCTCCTGCTCGGGGGGGTCTGCCTCGCCTCACCTGCGCTGGCGCTGGACGTCGTCATGGCCGGCGCGCGGGGAAACAAGACCGGGCTGATCGTCGATGGAGCCGCGCCGCAAACGATCCGCGTGAACGAGGCCACGCGCGAAGGTGTCCGGCTGCGTGCGCTCGCCGGCCAGACGGCGACGCTCGAGCACGACGGGCGAACTTTCCAGCTGCGCGTCGGCGAGCACGCCGCCAGCGCGCCGGGTGCGAGCGTCGCGGAGGCGAGCCTGGTGTCGGATGGGGGCGGGCACTTCTTCGCCGATGCGAGCGTCAATGGCAGGAGCGTGCGGGTTCTGGTGGATACCGGGGCCACCCTGGTGGCGCTCGGCCGCAACGAGGCGGTGCGGCTCGGGATCGACTACCGTTCCGGCCAGCCCGGGCAGAGCGAGACCGCCAACGGCACGGCGCGGGTGTGGCGGGTGAAGCTCGATTCGGTCGAGCTCAAGGGGATGCGCCTGTATGGCATCGAGGCGGCAGTGCATGAGTCCGAACTGCCCTACGTCCTGCTCGGCATGAGTTTTCTCGGTCGCATGGACTGGCGGCGCGAGGGCGA
>CAYLME010000182.1:0-6607 GCA_964384585.1 uncultured Gemmatimonadaceae bacterium
GTGCGCTGTTGCGGGACGACGTGCTCGAGTGTCGCAAGCCGGATCCACATGCATCACGCATCCGTGACCTGCTACTCGAGTCGCCGAGCCACGCACGCGCGGCCGGCCGGAGTCTGCGGCCCCCTTATGGCCCCGAACCGGTCGTGAGGATGGTGCGCGGGCCCGAGCACGACGCGTTCAATGCCGCATCGCGGGACAGGCTCGTAACCGCGGCGTTCCAGGTAACGCCGCAATCCAACCGGATGGGAGTCCGGTTGCGTGGTCCTGCACTCGCACTCGACCGCGCGTACGAGATGCTTTCATCGCCCGTCGCCGGCGGCACCATACAGGTACCCCCATCCGGCGAGCCGGTCGTGCTCATGGCGGACCACCAGACGATTGGTGGCTATCCGCGCATCGGCAATGTCATCAGTACGGACGTGCCGCTCCTCGCGCAGGCGCCGCCGGGTGCGCTCGTCCGGTTCCGCGAGGTCAGCATCGAGGAAGCGCAAGCGCAGTACCTCTCCGTCGAGCGCGATCTCCGCACCTTCGCCGAGGCACTGCGCCTCCGTTACCAATGAACATGCAGTACCGAGTCGACCTGAATTGCGACATGGGCGAAGGTATCGCGGCCGACGCGTCGATCATGCCCTACGTCACGTCCGCCAACATTGCGTGCGGTGCCCATGCCGGTGACGCTTCGACCATGCGCGCTACGCTGCTATTGGCGGCGCAGCACCATGTAGCTGCCGGCGCGCATCCGGGCTACCCCGACCGTGCCGGCTTCGGGCGGCAACGCATGGACATGACGGCGCGCGAGGTGTACGACACGGTCGCCAGTCAGATCGATAAGTTGCGTGGCCTGGCCCGGGACGCCGATGTCCCGCTGATGCATGTGAAACCGCACGGCGCACTCTATAACGACGCAGCGACGGAGCAGCCTGTTGCCCGCGCCGTCGTACGCGCCATGTACGACGTGGATCCGGATCTCATGCTGTACGGCTTGGCCGGCAGCATGTTGATTCATGAAGCGGAGCGCCTTGGTGTACGCGCGGTACCTGAAGCATTCGTCGACCGCACCTACGAGCAGGACGGCACGCTCACGAGCCGCGGCGAGGAGGGCGCAGTCATCGAGGACGCGGCGGCGGCCGCAGCACAGGCAATGCGCATAGTGACCGCGCGCGTAGTGCGGTGTCGCAATGGCAGTCAGATCAGTGTGCGCGCGGAAACACTCTGCATCCATGGCGACAATGCGCGCGCACTATTGATTGTGCGCGAGACGCGTCGCGTCCTGGAGCGCGCCGGCGTGCAGGTAGCTGCGCCGAGTGCCACACCATGAGCGGTTCAGACACCAACCGCCCTCTGGACGTGAATTCCCCTGCGCAGACGGCACTTCGTCGCCACCGCGCGACTGCACTGGTCGGCGCAGCGTTCCTGATGGCGACCTCGGCTGTCGGCCCCGGGTTCCTTACGCAGACGACCGTCTTTACGGCGCGGCTCGGTGCGAGCTTCGGTTTTGCGATTCTCGTATCAGTCCTGCTCGACATCGCGGCCCAACTCAATACCTGGCGCGTCATTACTGTCAGCGGACGGCGAGCGCAGGATATCGCGAACCTGGTGCTGCCCGGGCTCGGCCATTTCCTGGCCGTGCTGATCGCGTTCGGCGGCCTGGCGTTCAATGTGGGCAATATGGCGGGCACCGGGCTCGGTACCAACGCACTGCTCGACGTCGACCCGCGATGGGGCGCGGCAGCGAGCGCGGTTGTCGCCGTATCGATATTCGCCGTGCGTGAGGCTGGCCGTGCGATGGACAGGTTCACACAGGTGCTCGGCATAGGCATGATCGTGCTGATGATCTACGTAATGATCGTTGCAGCACCGCCGCTTGGTGAGGCCGCACTCAGGACCGTGGTCCCGCTGCAGATTGGAATCCTCGAGATCGTCACACTCGTCGGTGGAACCGTGGGAGGCTATATCACGTTTGCCGGCGGACACCGTCTGCTCGACGCAGGGATACATGGAGTTGACGCCCTGCCGCAGGTCCAGAGGAGCGCGCTGGGAGGCATCGGAATCGCCACCGTGATCCGTTTTACACTGTTTCTGGCGACGCTCGGTGTCATCGCTGGCACGGACATCCTTGCTGCCGACAACCCACCCGCCGCCGTCTTCGGTGCTGCAGCCGGCAATGTCGGCCGCAGGCTTTTCGGCCTCGTGATGTGGTCGGCTGCCATCACGTCAGTCGTCGGCGCTTCCTATACCTCCATGTCGTTTCTTCGCTCCACGCTCCCGTCAGTCGAACGGTATCCGCGGGCGACGGTCATCCTCTTCATCCTGGCGTCAACGGCCATCTTCGTCGGCATCGGTCGGCCGGTCCGATTGCTCATCCTGGCGGGCGCACTCAATGGCATGATCCTGCCCGTCGCTCTGGGCGTCATGCTCGTGGCGGCGCACCGTCGCAGTGTGGTCGGAGACTATCGTCACCCGCGCAGTCTCACGATCGCCGGAGTGGTCACGGCGGCGCTCATGGCAGGCCTCGGTGCATACACGCTCGTTCGTGAGCTGCCGCGACTGTTTGCATGACTGTCATCCTCCAGAAACGCGAAAACCCGCACGGCGCGGGTTTTCGGTGGATCGACGTCATGATGTAATGATTTGTCGAAGAGCGGAGGCGGAGGGACTCGAACCCCCAAGGGTGTGAACCCGGCTGATTTCGAATCAGCTGCCTTACCAGTTAGACTACGCCTCCAGAGGGCGGCCGGACGCCGCGATCCAGCATTCAAATATACTCGAGACGCGACGGCCCTTCAAGCGTCCGCGCCCGCGCTGGCCCTTGCCCGAGCCTCTCCGCTCGCCGGTCTGGATGTGGGTCTGCGCTCGTCCGCCGGTAACCCGACACGCATGGCAGACACGTGAGATGCGTGGTATCTCGACCCCCGGTGCGTGTGCGTGCGCCAGCCTGGTCATCAACGGCTGCTACGCCGATCGGACTCGCCGTGCCGCCCGCGTATTGAGCCCGAACCAGGCGAGGGAAGCGCAGAGGAAGATGACCAGGCCGAAGATCAGCGTGATGAGCGTCACGCCGACGCCGCTCCAGATCAGGCTGGCAGGCGCCTCCGGCGCGCGCGCGATCGCCTGTGCGGCGACCACCAGACCCACGACGGTGCCGAGCAAGCCGAGGAGCGCCGCCATGCCGCCCCAGAAGAGGACCGACTGCATGCCGCGACGTACATCGTCCGACGCCGCGTCCTGCTGCATGCGAGTCCACGTGCGTAGCGACGTCCATGCGATGCCGAGAGCGACGACCAGCATCGGCCACATCATTACGCCGCCGTCGCGGAATGCCTGGATCATGCCGACCTCCCTGGATTGAGCGGGATCACAGTCGGGCGCGGCTCCGGTAGATCCGCGCCCCCGAGCAGTGCATCGACCTCAAGCGCCAGGCGCTCCGCCTGGCGGCCGAGGAGCAGGAACCACGCGAACAGCGCGGCAATCGCGAGCAGCAGGCCGACCGCGGCCAGCGTTCCATATTGCATCACGCGGGCGCTGAGCGCAGCGGCGTCCGGTGGCGTGAGCGGACCGGAGGCGAGCGCGGCGGACGTCGCGTGCAGGCCGAACGCGACGGCGAGTACACCGAGCGCAAACGCGGCTGTACCTGCGACTGCCAGTGACTCGAGCAGTGCGGACGAAACGTCGCGGTGACGTGCCGCGCGCATGATGCTCACGCACAGCGCGACGACGATGACGATACTGACTGCGGACGTGACCCAGGCCAGTGTCCCACCGGACCCTGCGGCGGCGCGAACCGAGAGCACTGCGGCAGCCGCCAGCACAGGCCCGACACCGAGCAGCAGCATGAGGAGATCGACACCACCGGACAGCCGGTTCGCCATCGACTCCGACCACACTCGCCAGGAGTGTCGATGCAGGCGCGCCAGCCGTCGCACGACGTCTGCATTGCCGAGGACCGATTCTTCGGCACGCTGTTGCGCCTCCGCTTCTTCAACTCCTCGTGCGCGGTGGTGCGCATAGACCGCATCGAGATCGGCCGCCATCTCCTGCAGAATCCTGGTGCGCGCGCTGGCCGGCAGATCCAGCTCGCGCGCCGCCCTACGCAGCGCCGGTGCGAACCTGTGCATCGCGATCCCCCGGTTCGATGAACGCCGCGACCTGCGATGTCAGCAACGCCCAGTCGCGCGCAATACGCGCGCGATGCCTGCGTCCGGCATTCGTCAGCGAGTACTGTTTGCGCGCACGACCCTGCGCGGGATCCGACCAGTCGCCGGCGATCAGTCCTTCCTGCTCGAGTCGATGCAGGATCGGGTACAACGTGCCGTGCTGGAAGCGGAAGAATCCCTTGCTGCGCTCCTCCACTTCGAGCGCGATCTGGTAGCCGTGCATCGGCGCGCGCGAGAGCACCGACAGGATCAGGAGCTCGTTGATCCGGCGCGTCGTGAGCTGGCTGTCGAAGGACTCGGTCATGCGCGTGTCCCTGGCGAGAGCGGTGGGTCGATCATGTTCATCAACATATATCGATAGTCTATATATGTCAACATCGAACAGGCCTGTGAGCCTGACTCGCTCGGGGGCGAGCGGAGGCATGGCGGGAAAGCCGTTCGACAGGAACGCAAAAAGCCCCCCGAGGCAATGCCTCGAGGGGCCTGGCGATGCGATGAATCGATCCGATTGTGCGTCAATCGGGGAGACAGGATTTGAACCTGCGACCCCTGCGTCCCGAACGCAGTGCTCTACCGGGCTGAGCTACTCCCCGAATTTCCCGCGGCCGAAGCCGCTCCGGTTACTGCTTCCAAACGGACGGGGTGGGATTCGAACCCACGAGGGCTTGCACCCCACACGATTTCCAATCGTGCTCCTTAAGCCGCTCGGACACCCGTCCTCGAACGACGTCCGCGGCCGGGCGGGCCGGCGGTCAGCGGAGAGGGTGGGATTCGAACCCACGCGCGCCTTTCGGGCGCGACGGTTTAGCAAACCGTTGCCGTAACCACTTGGCTACCTCTCCCGTCCTGCGAGTTGCCCCTCCTGGGATCGAACCAGGACTCTCCTGATCCAGAGTCAGGCGTGTTGCCAATTACACCAAGGGGCAATGTTGTCGGGTCCGGCGACGCACAAGCGGGAGACGGGGCTCGAACCCGCGACCCTCAGCTTGGGAAGCTGATGCTCTACCAACTGAGCTACTCCCGCGGGACACCACTCTCACCGGTAAGCACGGTGACCGAAGCCACCAGTACTCTACAAAATCTGCGAAGTCGCCGCAGGCAACTGAGCTACGCCCGCGGGATATCATCCATGCTGCAGTTCCGCGACCGAAGCCACCCGTACTTTCAATGCCTGCGAAGTCGCCGCTCGCCAGAGCCACCGGTCGGATTTGAACCGACGACCGCTCGATTACGAATCGAGTGCTCTACCCCTGAGCTACGGTGGCGGTCGAATGGAGCTGAGGGGGCTCGAACCCCTGACCTCTGCAGTGCGATTGCAGCGCTCTCCCAGACTGAGCTACAGCCCCAAAATCCATTCACTGACCATGGGCGCGACAGGACTCGAACCTGTGACCTCTACGATGTCAACGTAGCGCTCTAACCAACTGAGCTACGCGCCCGCCGCGCGAACGTCGCCGCACAGCGACATGGTGGGGGAAGGATTCGAACCTTCGTAGGCCTGAGGCCAACAGATTTACAGTCTGTCCCGTTTAGCCGCTTCGGTACCCCACCGCAACCGGTCCGGCTGCCGGTGCCGGTGTGTGTGCATGCCCACGACAGGACTCGAACCTGTACGCCATTTCTGGCACTGGTCCCTCAAACCAGCCTGTCTGCCAATTCCAGCACGTGGGCGTCCAACGTGTCTGATGCTCGGAAGAGGACTCGAACCTCCACGGGGTTGCCCCCACTAGGTCCTGAACCTAGCGCGTCTACCAATTCCGCCATCCGAGCGTCCTACGGGCCTGGGGCCACTACAGTGGAGCTGAGGGGAGTCGAACCCCTGACCTCCTGAATGCCATTCAGGCGCTCTCCCAACTGAGCTACAGCCCCAGTCAATCACTCCTGCGGACCTGCATATCCGAACTCCGCATGGATCGCTTCGCGCGGAGCGAAGTCGCCGAAGGCAACTGAGCTACAGCCCCAGTCAATCACTCCTGCGGACCTGCATATCCGAACTCCGCATGGATCGCTTCGCGCGGAGCGAAGTCGCCGAAGGCAACTGAGCTACAGCCCCAGTCAATCACTCCTGCTGATCCAAGCAGGCCAACCGGTGGAGCGACCAGCGCCGCTCCGGACCCGAACCTGAATTGTCAAAACAACACGGGGCTGACGGGGCTCGAACCCGCGACCTCGGCAGTGACAGTGCCGCACTCTAACCAATCTGAGCTACAGCCCCCTACGCGGCGGATGCCGCTTTCCTTCTCTCAGAGCGGGCGACCGGATTCGAACCGGCGACCTTCACGTTGGCAACGTGACGCTCTACCAACTGAGCTACGCCCGCGCAACTCCATCTACTACCGCGGTACCAGTGACCGGAGCCACCCGTAACCTCGTTGCACCTGCGAAGTCGCCGGAGGCAACTGAGCTACGCCCGCGCATTCCATCTAAACCGCGGTACGACCTACTCCACGCCC
>CAYLME010000183.1:0-5157 GCA_964384585.1 uncultured Gemmatimonadaceae bacterium
CCCCAAGCAGCACCGGCCCTTTCCCTCAGCTTCCTACATTCCCGGCGCCGTCAGGCGGTCGGCGCCGCCGGTGATCGAGAACTCGCCGCGGCGATTGCGTGCCCAGGCGGACTCGTTGCTGCCCGGATCGAGCGGGCGGTCCTCGCCCATCGTCTCCGTTGTGAAGCGGCTTGCACTGATGCCGAAGCCCGTGAGGTAGTCCCGCACGGAGTTCGCGCGGCGCAGGCCGAGCGCGAGGTTGTACTCGATCGAGCCGCGCTCGTCGGCGTGGCCCGTGATGCGCAGTGTGACGTTCGGGTTGGCGCGCAGCACCGCGACCTTGCGGGCGAGCGCTTCCTGCGCGTCAGGGCGCAGATTCGAATCGTCGTAGTCGAAGAACACCATCTCTTCGAGGATCGAGCGCGCACGGGCAGCCGCGGCTTCGGCCTCGCGACGCGCTTCCTCCGCGCGACGGATCGAGTCCTGGCGCGCCTGCTCGGCGGCACGGCGGGCTCCCTCACCGGCCGTATCCGGCAGGGTCGGCGGGATCGGCTCTGCGGGCGGCTCGTTACGCGAGCACGCGGTCGCAGTAGCCACCAGCATCGAGAACAGCACAGCACGTCGAAGCATCTTCACTCCTCCCTCAAGGTGAATGGTTGCTGCTCCCTACTGTCCGCTCGAGAGCCCGCTAGTCCTCACGAGCGTTGGTGACCAGTCCGCCATGCGGAGTCCTGCGCCCTGTGCAAGCTCTCGTACACGTCCGGACTGCACGTCAACAACATACAGGCCGTTACGGCCACCGCCAGATGCGGTAAAGACGACATGACGCCCGTCGGGCGCCCAACTCGGATCCTCGTTGTTGCCCTCGGTCGTGAGCTGACGGATCTGCGACAACGGCCGGTTCGCGTCCGCAACGAACACGTGATACGTGCCGCGCGAGTTCCAGTGACCATGGAACGTGATCTGTGTGCCGCTCGGCGCCCACTGCGGCGACGTGTAGTAGCCGCGCTGGCCCGAGACGAACGGCGTGATCAGCGTCGCACCACCACCGCCGGACGGCATCACATAGATGTGCGGATTGCCGAGCCGATTCGAGTTGAATGCGATGCGACTGCCATCCGGTGAATACGACGGCGAGAAGCTGTACGCCGGCCCGCGCGTGACCTGCTGGAATCGCCCACTGGTGACGTCGGACTCGAACAGCTCCAGCCGATCGTTGATGTTTGCTGCGAACGCGAGCTTCGAGCCGTCAGGACTGTAGACAGGCGTCATGATCAGCTGTGAGCGCGGCGTCGCGACGGTGCGGATGCGACCGCTGCGCATGTCGCGCTCGAACAGTGTCGACGTGCCTTCCCCCTGCAACGTGTACGCGACGCGCCCTGCGTCCGGCGCCCACGACGGCGAGTAGATGAGGCCTTCCGTGCCCGTCAGACGTCGCAGGTTCTCACCATCGCTGTCCACGATCATGAGATCGTTGCTGCCGCGATTCTGCCGCACGAACACGATGCGCGTCGCCGCAGCGCCCGGCTCACCGGTGATCGTGCGCACGATCTCGTCCGACACCGCGTGCACCGCCATCCGGAATTCCGGATCATCCGGCGCAGGCAGTGCGTACGTCCGTGTCGGCTTCGCCTCCGCGTACGGGATGTCGTGAACCGTGACACGCAGCGCCAGCCCGCCATCCGCCGCCGGCGCGACGTCACCCGCAACGACGTACACGACGCGCGCACTGTTCCATGCCGCATAATCGACCGCGCCCGACGCGAGCGACGACGGCGTGTCGAAGATCCGGAAGCGATCGCTGTAGTCGAGGTCGCGCGTCAGTATGCCACGGACGGACTCCGCAGCCCCGACCAGGTCCACCGGCGCGCCCAGCGGCCGCACCGCAAGCAGCGGCTGCGTGCGCGTCTGATACTGCGCCGCCAGCTCGATCCCCTTCGGCACCTCCGGGTCCTGCGCCAGAGTAGAGGACACCGTCCCGAAGAGCAGCCCGATCGCAACAATGAATCTCGTAACCCGCATCATCCCAGTCTCAATCCCGTGCAATGATCCCAGTCGAACCCGGCGTCATCACCAGGGAATAACTCGTAACCCGAAACGAACAAACATTTCACCGCAGAGAGCGCAGAGAGTGCGGAGTCAAATGAAAATCCCGCACCCGCTGTCCGGAAATCATCCGGGCGGCAGGAACGTGAACCTCAACCACAACCGATCGCCCTGGTACCCTTCCGGTAGCGGCCCGAACGCCGAGCGTCGTCCTGCCTGCTCCACCGCGCTCATCGCCTCGAGATCGAAATTGAAGTTGCCGCTCTGCCGGTCGAGCCGCAGCCCGCCGACGGAGCCGTCCGAAGCGATGTAGAAGATCACCGTTGCCGAGAGATTCGACGCGCCGCTCCACCGCAGGTACCGCGGCAGCTGCAGCACGATGTTCTCGAGATAGTCCGGGAAGGGGAATTCCTGGCCCTCGATGCGTACGTTCGCGCCCTCACCGCCTACCTCGACGGGCTCGGGGTTGTTCCCCTGCGCCGGCTTCGCCTCCTCTACCCGGCGCGGGATCTCCTGCTGCACGGCCGACTGCGTCTGCACCTCGGGCTTCGGCTCCGACTGCACGACTTCCGGCTCGGGCGGCGTCGGCTGCTCGACCACGGGCTGAGTCGGCGTGACCGGTTCGGGCTCGCCCTGCACCTGTGGCGGCGGCGAGACCAGCTCGACCCGGTACACTTCGAACTCCGGCAGCTGGTCCGTCACGGTGATGCCGGCAACCCAGAACGCTGCGGCGAGCGCGCCGTGCGAGAGCAGCGAGTAGAACACGCTGCGTCGCGGCGGGCGCACACGACGCTTGCGCATCGCATCGCCGAGGTGTGCCGCGCTCGCGCCGCCCGTGTTCACGCTGACCGCGCCGCTCGCGGCGAACGCGGGGTCAGGCGAATTGAACGCGCCGAAACCGGACGTGCGACGTCGTGCCACTACGAGTCCCGCGACTCCACGACCATCGAGACGTTGCGCACGTCGAGGTCCTTGAGCATGCCGAAGACTTCCATGACACGACCGTACGGCACGTTGCGATCACCCTTCACGAACACCGGCCGGTCAGACGCCTGGTCACCCACGAACGCGGCGAACGCAGTCGCGAACTCCGCCTCCGTGACCTCGATCTGGTCGAGGAAGACACGACCGTCGCTCGCGATCGACACGATCACCGCTTCGGATGCCGTGATCGGCGAAGCACTCGAGCGCGGCAGCTCGACCTCCACACCACCCTGCAGGATCGGTGCGGTGATCATGAAGATGATCAGCAGCACGAACGCGACGTCGACCAGGTTCGTAATGTTGATCTCGGCGTTCACGGGCAGCCGGTCGCGCCGACCGCTCTTCATCTGCAGCATGGGCTGGCGCCTTTCGACAAAGTGCGTGCAATGGACACGCAGTGCGCTGGACGCGACGTCGCGTGCCGCATCACAGGCGACCCTCACGCGCGAGGGTGCCGATGAACTCGCTCGCGAAGCCTTCCATCTCGCCACTGAACCGGTTCAGGCGGTTCGTGAAGTAGTTGTACGCGATCGCTGCCGGAATCGCCGCGACCAGTCCACCCGCCGTCGTGATGAGCGCTTCGGCAATGCCGGGTGCGACCGCGGCGATGTTCGCGGTACCGGTCGTCGCGACACCCATGAACGAGTTCATCACGCCGAGCACCGTGCCGAGCAGGCCGAGCAGCGGCGACGTCACGGCGATAATCGCGAGCCAGACCATGCCACCGGCAAGCGCATCGCGCTCCTCTTCCTGCACCTTCTCGAGCACGAGCCAGAGCGCGTTCAACTGCGTCTCCGTGAGCCCGGGCTGCGGCTCCGCATCCTCGCGCAGTGCACCTGGTCGCAACTCGTTGAAGAAGTTGGCGCCCTGACGGAAGACGCGCGTGTAGGCGGTCTCGGGCAGCCGCATCACTGCTTTGTAGGCGTCATCCAGCCGCTGCACGCGCTCGAGCGCGGCGCCGAAGCGCGCACCGTCACGCCGTACACGGCGGAACTGCCCGCCCTTCCAGAAGATGATGACCCAGCTCACGAGCGAGAACGTCGCCGTTACCGAGAGGACGATGATCGTCGTGAGGGAGTTGAGAAAGAGCGTGAAATTCGGCGCAGAGGTCTGCAGCATCGCGATCACCGGGCGACCTCCTGCCCTGCGATATGGCGATACGTGCGGCCGAGACCCTCCTCGATCGTGACTGCGCACTGCCAGCCGAGCGACTGCAGCTTGTCCGTCGCAATGCACGAGTGCTGCACTTCACCCGGACGTGCGGGTGCGTGCCGTACTTCGACGGTGCGGCCAGACGCCTTCATCAGCAGCCGTGCAAGCTCGTTCACGCTCGTCTCCATGCTCGTGCCCACGTTGAACGCATACACATCGAGCGCTTCCGCACCCTTCGGGTCGGGCAGCGTGCGCTCGATCGCCTCGAGCGGCACTGTCGCGACCAGGTAGTTGGCTGCGGCGACGTCACCGACGTACACGTAGTCGCGCGTCTGCTCACCATCACCGAAGATCGTGACCGGCTCGCCGTCACGCAGACGATTCGAGAAGATCGCGACCACGCCCGCCTCGCCGTGCGGGTCCTGGCGCGGACCGTACACGTTCGAGTACCGCAGTGCCACGGTCTGCATGCCATGCGTCACGCGGTAGTAGTGCAGGTACTGCTCTGCGACGAGCTTCGTCACGCCATAGGGCGAGAGCGGCAGCTTCGGCGCCGTCTCCGGCGTCGGCCGAACCTCGGGCTCGCCGTAGACCACGCCACCCGACGACACGAAAACGAACCGGCCGCATCCGTGCGTGCGCGCCGCCTCGATCACGTTCAGGAACCCGTCCACGTTGATCGACGCGTCACGGCGCGGGTCCGCGACCGAGATGCGCACGTCGATCTGCGCAGCGTGATGACACACGACGTCGAACCCGCCCGCCTCACGGAACACGTCGTCGACGGCCGTGCCGCGGATATCACCCTGCACGAACGTCGCGCCGGACGGCACGTTCTCGCGCTTGCCCGACGACAGATCGTCGAGTATCCACACCGCATATCCTTCCGCGAGGAAGCGATCCGCGACATGGCTGCCGATGAAGCCGGCACCGCCTGTGATCAACGCCTTTTTTCCGGACACTGATTGCCTTTCTGCGTCGTGGTTACTGGTCTGC
>CAYLME010000183.1:5257-6569 GCA_964384585.1 uncultured Gemmatimonadaceae bacterium
TCATCCAGCCCGAAAAGATACCGCGCCGCCTCCGCAACTTCACCCTCCCGCCCCTCCCTTGCGGCATTGCGCAGGCGCACGGTCGGAGCGTGCAGGATCTTGTTCATCAGCTGCTTCGTCAGCACGTCGAGCGTCTCGGCCGTCTGCGGATCGAGATGCGTGGAGCGCAGTACGCGCTCCAGTTCCGCGCGTCTTACCTCCTCGGCGCGGCCGCGCAGTGCCTGGATCACCGGTACGACGCTGCGGCCACGGTACCACGTCATGAACTCGGCGACGCCGTTACCGATGATCTCGTCTGCCCGGCTGATCTCGCCGCGCCGCTGCTCCAGCGTGCTGTCCACCACCTGCTGGAGGTCATCGACGTCGTACAGGAAGACGCCGTCCACCGATCCGGCAGCGGGCTCGACATCGCGTGGCAGCGCAATGTCGAGCAGGAGCATGGGCTCTCGACGGCCTTCGCGAAAGGCGCGCGCGACCATTGCTTCCGTGATGACGTGGTGCGGTGCAGCGGTTGCACACGCGACGATGCTCGCCGTGCGCAGCAGCTCCGGCAGCCGCTCGAACGTGGCCGCCTCGCCGCCCAGCCGCGCGACCAGGCTCTCGGCACGCGTGGCGGTTCGGTTCGCGACGACGACACCGCTCACGCCCTCGTCGAGCAGGCACTGCAGCGTGAGCTCTCCCATCTCGCCTGCCCCGACGATCACCGTGCTGCGCCCGGCGAGCGAGCCGAAGATCTTGCGTGCGAGCGCGACGGCAGCGGACGGCACCGACGCTGCGCCGGCACCGAGCCGCGTCTCGGCGCGGACCCGGCCGCCCACGGAGAGTGCACTCTCGAAGAGGCGGGACAGGATCGGGCCCGCGGTACGCAGCCGGCCGTTCTGCGATACGGCCGACTCGTAGGCGCCCCTGACCTGCCCCTGGATCTGCGGCTCGCCGATCACCAGCGAGTCGATGCCGGACACCACACGGAACAGGTGACGTGCGGCGACGTCCTCGCTGCGCGTGTACACGAACCGCGTCGCGTCGTCCTCGGAGAGCCCGCCCCGTGCGCGCAGGAATGCGTGCGCCGCGCCGGCGGCGGCCTCGTCGGCGTCGTCGCGCGTGTAGATCTCGGTGCGGTTGCACGTGGAGACGATCACCACTTCGGCCGCGCCGGCGCCGTGCAGGGCGTGCAGCGCGTCCGAAAGCTCCTGGCCGTCGAGTGCGACACGCTCGCGGATCGGCAGCGGCGTGGTGTGATGGCTGAGTCCGACGACGTGAACGGCCACCGTGCCCCCTACAGGAACGCGGCGCCGCCGGCCTGCGCGAGGCG
>CAYLME010000184.1:0-6536 GCA_964384585.1 uncultured Gemmatimonadaceae bacterium
TGCGGGCGCCAGGGCATCGAGGACTGGCAGCCGGCGTTCGAGACGGCCGGCTTCCGCAACGCGATTCTCGCGATGGATCCGCCCTCGCCCGCCGAGGACCCCGACTGGAACCCCGAGGACGTGCGCTACTCCGTCGTGCGCTGGGCCGCGAGCCTGACACGCAACGCGCAGGGACCGAGCACGAGCGATCCACGGACGGGCGAGATCATCGAGAGCGACATCGTCTGGTACCACAACCACCTGCGCTCGTACCGCAACCGCATCATGCTCGAAACGGGTGCGGCCAACCCGCTCGCGCGCTCACTGCCGATCAACGACGCGCTGATGTGCGACGCCATGCGCCAGGTCATCGCGCACGAGGTCGGCCACGCGCTCGGCCTGCCGCACAACATGATCTCGAGCTCGGCGTATCCGGTCGACTCGCTGCGGAACGCGTCATTCGCGCGCCGTATGGGCGTCGCCCCGACGATCATGGACTACGCGCGGCAGAACTACGTCGCGCAGCCCGGTGACGGCCTCGAAGGCACGGATTTCCTGCGGCAGCTCGGACCCTACGACCACTACGTGATCAACTGGGGCTACCGTGTGCTCCCGCAGGCTCGCACGCCCGAGGACGAGGTGCCGATCCTGAACCGGTGGGTCGTGGAGAAGGCGCATGACCCGATGTACCGCTTCCTCGGCGGTCCGGACATGGCCGCGGACCCGCGTGCACAGACCGAGGACATCGGTGACGATCCGGTACGCGCGAGCACATACGGCATCATGAACCTGCAGCGCGTCACGCCCAACCTGCTCGAATGGACGACGAAGCCCGGCGAGGATTACACGGACCTGGCGGAGCTGTACGGCGAGCTGGAAGGCCAGTGGTTCCGCTACGTGAACCACGTCGCCACCGTGGTCGGCGGTGTGATGGCGGACATGAAGACTGCCGACCAGCAGGGGCCGGTCTACACACCGGTCGCGCGGGCCGCGCAGGAGCGCGCACTCGCGTTCATCGAGGAACAGGTCTTCGATGCGCCGCTCTGGATCCTCGAGCCCGAGATCCTCGAGCGCATCCGCGTGAACGGCCCCGAACGGTTGCAGCAGCGGCAGGCAATGATGGTGGGCAGCCTGCTCTCTGCCCAGCGGCTCGGCCGCATGCTGACGGTCGAAACGACGCACCCGCAGGTCGCGTATCCGGTGAATGCGTACCTCGATGATCTGCGTGCCGGCATCTGGGGCAACGCCGCGCAGACCTCGACGGACAGGTATCGTCGCGCTCTCCAGCGCGCGCACGTGGACCGTCTCGTTGCGCTCTTCCAGGCGGAGGACGACCGCTCGGACCTGCGGCCGCTGGCGCGTGCGCAGCTGGTGCAGGTCCGGACGCTGGCTGGTGCGGCAGCATCACGCACGAGCGGCGTGGCACGGGCACACCTGCAGGATATTGCGCAGAGGGTGACGGCGGTGCTGGAGCCTCGGTAGTGAGTGATGCCGCAGGGTTTCCGTAGCAGCAAGCGCCGCGAAGGTTGAAGAAGAACGCCGGTGACGTGAAGTCGCCGGCGTTTCTTCTCTATCGATTGGTGGCGGTCAGAGAAATCTCCCTGATCCACCTTTCAGATCTCCTGTACCCGTTCGTGGTCTCCGTGAGAAAACGGAACTGAAGATACCGGAACACGGAGGCATCACCGGAACCGCATCCCGTTTGGTGCCACAGTCCCGGGCTTTGGCTGCGCTTTCGGCTTCGGAGCCGGCGCCTGCTTCGCACTCGGACTCTGCTTCGCCGCCCTGCCCTGCTGCCCCTCACGGGGCGCCTCCGTCTTCATCGTCAACGCAATCCGGTTCCGTTCCAGGTCCACGCTCATCACCGTGACACGCACCTTCTGACCGACTTTCACCACATCGTTCGGGTCCTTCACGAAGCGGTCGGCGAGCTGTGAGACGTGGACGAGGCCGTCCTGGTGCACGCCGATGTCGACGAATGCACCGAATGCGACGATGTTCGTGACCACGCCCTCGAGTGCCATGCCGGCCAGCAGGTCCTTCGGTGCCTGCACGTCGTCGCGGAACTGCACGGCCTCGAATGCGTCGCGCGGGTCGCGACCGGGCCTGCGCAGCTCGGCGGTGATGTCCGTGAGTGTGGGCATGCCGATGCCGCGGGCATCATCGAGGTAGCGCGCGAGGTCGATGCGATCGATCAGTGCGTCGTCCGAGATGAGTGCGCGCACCTCTACACCGAGGTCGCGCGCCATGCGCTCCACGAGCTCGTAGCGTTCGGGGTGGACGGCGGTCGCGTCGAGCGGGTGTGCGCCGCCACGCACGCGCAGGAAGCCGGCTGCCTGCTCGAACGCCTTGGCGCCGAGGCGCGGCACTTCGAGCAGTTCCTTCCGACTCTTCAGGCCGCCCTTCCGGTCGCGCAGGTCGATGATGTTCTTCGCGAGCGTGGGACCGATGCCGGCCACGTACGAGAGCAGAGGCGCGGATGCGGTGTTCACTTCGACGCCGACGCGGTTCACGCAGACCTGCACGATCTCGTCGAGTGTCTTCTTCAGCTTCGTCTGGTTGACGTCGTGCTGGTACTGCCCGACGCCGATCGACTTCGGCTCGATCTTGACCAGCTCGGCGAGCGGATCCTGCAGGCGGCGCGCGATGGACGCCGCGCCACGCAGCGAGACATCGAGATCCGGCAGCTCCTCGCGGGCGACGTCGCTTGCAGAGTAGACGGACGCACCGGCCTCGTTCACCACGACGACCTGCGGGCGCGTTCCGCTCAGCTCGCGCACGATCTTCTTTACCGCGTTCTCCGTCTCGCGCGACGCCGTCCCGTTGCCGATCGCGATCAACTCGACGCCGTGCTGCTGAATCATGCGCAGCACTTCGCGTGCGAACGCGTTCTCCTGGTGCAGGTAGATCGTGTTCGTCTCGAGCACCGCGCCCGTGCGCGACGTCACCGCGACCTTGACACCCGTGCGAAAGCCGGGATCGAGCCCGAGCACGACACGCTCGCCCGCGGGCGCCGCGAGCAGGAGCTGCTCGAGGTTGCTGCCGAAGATACCGATCGCGTCATCATCGGCGCTGTTCTTCAGCTCGAGTCGCAGTTCGACTTCGATCGATGGAGCGATCAACCGCTTGTAGGCATCCGCGACGACAGCGCGCAGAACCTCCACCGCGCGGTGGCCGGAGAGGACGCGCCGCTCGAGGCCTGCCGAGATCTCCTCGACTGGCGCCTCGATCGTCCAGCTCAGCACCTCCTCCGCTTCGCCGCGTCTGATCGCGAGCATGCGATGCGAGGGGATCTCTGTCAGCCTCTGCGAGAACTCGTAGTAGTCGCGAAACTTGGTCGCCTGTTCGGTATGCTCCGGTCGCACGCGCGAAACGACGACCCCCAGCGCATGCGTGCGCTCGCGCACCCACCCTCGCAGCTCGGCATCTTCCGCGACGCGTTCAGCGAGGATGTCGCGTGCACCGGCGAGTGCGGCGTCGGCGTCGGCTACCTCCTTTTCCGCATCGACGTACTGCACGGCCGCCGCGAGCGCCGCAGCATCATCCAGGTCACCGCTCCAGATCGCGTCGGCGAGTGGCTCGAGCCCACGCTCCTTCGCGATGGTCGCGCGCGTGCGGCGCTTCGGCTTGTACGGAAGATAGAGGTCTTCGAGCGCCTGCTTCGTGTCGGCGGCCCGGATGCGGGTGCGGAGTGCGTCGTCGAGCTTTCCCTGCTCCTCGATCGAGGCGAGAATGGCGCTGCGCCGGTCCTCGAGCTCGCGCAGGTACTCCGTGCGGTCGCGGACGTCGCGCAACTGCACTTCGTCCAGCCCGCCCGTCGCCTCCTTGCGGTAGCGTGCGATGAACGGCAGCTTCGCCCCCTCGTCGAACAGGGCGATCGCGGTGCCAACCTGCTGTGCGGTAAGGGCCAGTTCGACCGCGACCCTGCGAATGATGCTCTGCTGATCCATTGTCTGCTGCTGTCTGCCGAAGCGATTGGGGTGTACGGGTGGAATATCGGTCGTGCGGATGGCTCACACCACGGTTGACAACCGCCCCGGCGTTCGGTCTGGCACACTGGTTGCTTTACCCGGAGGCAGGTCCCCTTCTTGCCTCGGAGGCAACATGCTGTGGACGATTGTCATTATTCTGCTCGTACTGTGGTTGCTCGGACTCGTTTCCGGGTACACGCTTGGCGGGTTGCTGCACGTCCTGCTGATCGTGGCGATCATCGTGGTACTGATTCGCGTGATCCAGGGCCGACGTCCCGTATAGCGAGGAACGTCGGTACCAGGGGTCGCAGTCGTTGACTGGACCCTCGAGGAGCCCCGCTGCCGGCGCAGCGGGGTTTCTTCGTGCACGCTCAGTTCGCGAGTGGTGACCACGCCCTCGGCAGTGCGACGATGGACGCGCCTGCGCCCGGCCGCACCGTCATCCCGAGGAAGATGCCGTCCAGCGTATTGCTCTGGTGACTGTGCGTGTACTGCGTGACCTTCCAGCCCGCGAATGTACCGATCGCCGCGGCGGCCAGGACGTCGCTTGCCCAGTGCTGGTGTTCGTACATGCGCGCTGCACCGGAGAGTGCGGCCGCCGAGTAGAGCAGTGTGCCGATCCACCACTCGTCACCGGGATTTCGAATGCCCGCCTCGCTCGTGAGCGCGGACGCGATCGCGAATGCGGCGCTCGTGTGGCCGGACGGGAAGGACTGGTAGTCGTAGTCGAGGCCGCGCAGCAGGCTATAGTCGTGGGCATCGCCGGGGCTCTGATACGGTCGCGCGCGACCCGCCAGGAATTTGATGAGGTACGTCGCGGCTTCCGCGGTGACGAACGCGGTGCCGGCATGCAGGCCGACGTCGGCCCACCCCTCGTCGCCGCTGATCCGTCCGTATGCGTAGGCGCCCGCCAGACCTATGAGGGCGCCCGGGAAGGCTAGGTCCCTGAAGACGGCGGCGGTGATCTGGAGTGGGCGATTGTCCTGCACCGCCGGTCTCCGCAGCAGCCTCGCCAGTGGCTGGTCGATCGGCATGAGCAGCAGGGTCCCGCCGCCGAAGCCGGCGCCCCAGGCCGCGTCCTCCGTGGAAAACAGCGGCTCTCGTTCGATCTGCTGGCCTGCGACGGGCACCCACGCCGCCGAAAGGAGTAGCAAGAGGGTCGCGATTGCAGTTTGCATGAGCCATTGCCGCGGGATCAGAATGTCAAGAGACCCGGTATCATCGTCCGTGGCACTCAGAGAAACAACCACCCGGCCGCCGTCGGCCGTCGCCCCAGGAGGCGCTGTGAATCGTCCTTCATTCCGTCTGTCCGCTGCCATGCTTGCAGCGGTTTTTGTTGCGGCATGCGGTGATTCCGGGACCGGTCCGGACACGAACCGGGTCGAGTCGGTCCAGGTCACGCCGGACGATCCGGCGATCGCGGTCGGCGACGACGTGCAGCTGCAGGCAACCGCACGGAACAGCGCAGGCGGCACGGTGAACGGCAAGACCGCGGCCTGGACGTCCAGCAGCAGCGGTGTCGCCACCGTCAGCCAGTCTGGCCTGGTGACGGGTGTGGCAGCTGGCACCTCGACGATCACGGCAACGATCGACGGGAAGGCTGACGCGGTCACGGTGACCGTGAACGCGACGGGAACGAAGCCCACGGTGACCGGCGTTACGCCGACGCCACTGGTGCCGGGCGCCGCGGCCACGATGAGCGGTGAGGACTTCACGGCCGCCACCCAGGTGTTCGTGAATGGTGCGCGCGCCGTAGTGACCAGCGCCAGCGCGACCAGTGTGCAGTTCACGGTGCCCTGCGTTGCGCCCGGCGCAGCGTTGGTCGTTGCCCGCAATGGCACCACGGACAGCGACGCGTTCGGTGCAACCGTGAATGCGACATCGTCGGCGCCGATGGCCGTCGGTGATTTCCGCACGCTGTCGGGTTCCCCCTGCCTGCAGCTCCCGGCCGCGGGCAACCAGACGTACCTGATCGGCGTGCAGTCGGTGAGCGAGGACGGCACGTCGCTGACACCGGTCACGTTCGGCATCGACGCGGCGGCTGCAGTGGCCGACGTCGCCGGCGCCGCGAGCCTGTTCCGCACGAGCCCGGTACGCGCGGCGATTCAGCCGACGCGCACTGCGAACGCCAATGAGACCCGCATGCGCGCGCACCGTGACGCCGAGCTGGGCCTGCGCGCCCGTGACTTCGCGAGCACGTCCCATCTCGTCGCTGCGCAGGCAGGCCGTACCGGCATTGCAACCGCGAAGACAATGACGGCGGCAGCAGTGCCGAGCGTCGGCGACCTGCTCGACATGCGCTTCCCGGACATCGACGGGAACCTGTGCACGGGCTTCGTGGGCGTGACGGGCCGTGTCGCACACATCAGCAACCGCGCCATCTTCGTCGCCGACACCGCGAACCCGACCGGTGGCTTCACGGCAGCGGATTACACGCACTTCGGCGGCGTATTCGACGACAGCATCTACAATCCGCAGGTGACCTACTTCGGCGCGCCGACGGACCACGATGACAACCAGCGGATCATCGTGCTGCTGACGAAGGAAGTGAACAAGCGTCCGAACATCCTGGGCATGGTGATCTCG
>CAYLME010000185.1:0-2500 GCA_964384585.1 uncultured Gemmatimonadaceae bacterium
GCAGCACACCTTCATCTTCGCCAGCGACACGTTGAAGATGAAATCGTCACCACCAATATGGCCAATGAACCCGTCCGGCTCGTATGCCTTCACGATGTCGCGCAGGATGCGTGCGAGCATCCGGATGACGCGGTCACCCTCGTTGTAGCCGTAACGATCGTTGTATTCCTTGAAGTGGTCGAGGTCCGCGTAGCAGACGGCGAACTGCTGGCCGCTTCGCATCCGCTCCCCGATATCGCGCTCGATCTGCGCGGTGCCGGGCAGCCGGGTGCCGGGATGCACACTCACGTCGCGGGCGGCGCGGTGGAGCATCATCCGCATGCGCAGCACCTTCTCCTGCACATCCATCGTGTCCGTCAGGACCTCGTCGGCGCCGGCCTCGAACGCCTCCCACACGCGCTCGCGCTGGGTGGACGGTACCAGCATCACGACCGGCACGATCGCGCTGAAAGTGTCCGCCTTGAGGAGGCGGCACAGCGGGATCGTGTCCACGGCCGCGTCGCCGTCCATCAGGATGCCGACCGGGTAGGCACGGTTGACCAGCGCGACGACATCGGCAGCACCCGGAATCTCGAGGACGTCGAGATCCTGCGCCCGCGCGAACTCGGTCACCGCGGGGGGCGCCGCATGCCGTCGCGGCGAGTGATAGACGAGGACCTTGCGCGAACTCAATTCAGCCCGGAAGAGAGGCAAATCCACCGTGGTCGGAGCCGCGCCAAGCTAGTTTCGGGGCGGAACCGTGTCAAACATTCCGACGTGCGAGAGCACGCGAACGCAACGCGCTTCCACGCCCTATTTCCTCCGGCCGCGACCGCCCTTCGGCTTGCCGCCCGCGCTGCCGCCGCCACCTCGAGGTCGGCCGCCCTTGCGACCACCCGCGTCCTTGCTGCGCCCGCCTGCCGGGCGACCCTTCCGACCGCTGCCCGCACCGGCTGACTTCGAGCGTCCGCCGGATGAGCCCTGTGACCGTCCGCTGTTGCGTCGGTCACCACCGCCACGCCGGTCCTCCCCGCTTCGCCGATCGTCGCGCCGGCGGCGCAGGCCGACCGCTGCGCCCTCGCGCTCGAGCACGATGAAGTCGATGCGGCGTGCCTCGCGGTCGACGCTCGCTACCTGGACGCGGACGCGGTCGCCGAGACGATAGGTCCGACCCGTATTCTGACCGGTAAGTGCATATGCATCCTCATGGAACGCGTAATAGTCGTCTTCGATGCTGCCGACGTGCACGAGACCATCGACGAACACGTCGTCGAGGAGCACGAAGAAGCCGAAGGCGCGCACGTCGCTGATCGTGCCCGCGAATTCGTCGCCCAGGTGACGCTCCATGTACTGCACCTTCTTCAGCTCGACGCTGTCGCGCTCGGCCGCCTCCGCAATGCGTTCGCGCTCACTGCTCAGCTTCGCGAGCGGCGCGATCTGCTCTGCGCTCAGGACACCGACATCGTCGTCCAGGAAACGGCTGGCGCAGATACGATGCAGGAGGAGGTCCGGATAGCGGCGGATGGGCGAGGTGAAGTGCGTGTAGAACGGTGCAGCCAGCCCGAAGTGACCGAGATTCTCCTCGCTGTATCGTGCCTGCTTCATGGAACGCAGCACGACCGACGACAGCAGCTTCTCCTCGGGCCTGCCCTTCACCTGTTCGAGCAGCTCCTGGACCTGCTTCGGTGCCGGACTTCCCTTCCCCTTCAATCGCAGGCCGAAGCTGCCCACGAACTCACGCAGCTGCTCGATGCGCGCCGTGTCGGGTGGCTCGTGAATACGATACGGGATCGCCAGCTTCCGCCTGGACGCCTCGCGAGCCATCGTCTCGTTCGCGAGCAGCATGAAATCCTCGATCAGGCGGTGCGACTCGAGCCTCAGCACGCGCTGGATATCCGCCGGCTCGCCGCTTTCCTCGAGCACGACGCGCGCCTCGGGCATGTCGAAGTCGATGCTGCCGCGGTCCTCGCGCGCCGCACGCAACGTGAGACTCAGCGTGTGCAGCATCCGCAGCGCCTGGTCCGTCTCGGCATCGACCGAGCGCGCGCCGTCGAGTACGGCCTGCGCGTCATCGTAGGAGAGCTTGTGCCGGCTGCGGATGACACTGCGTACGAGCGAATGACTGCGCACATTCCCATCCGCGTCCATACGCAGCATCACGGACATCGCGAGCCGGTCCGCGTCGGGAATCAGCGAGCAGAGGTCGCTGGACAGCTCGTGCGGCAGCATCGGGATCACACGATCCACCAGGTAGACGCTCGTGCCGCGGTTCAGCGCCTCGGTATCGATCGCGGACCCGGGCCGCACGTAGAACGACACGTCGGCGATGTGGATGCCGACCTCGAGCGTCCCGTCGTCGTGCGCCGCGACGGATAGCGCGTCGTCGTGATCGCGTGCGTCCGCCGGGTCGATCGTGAATACGACGCGGTCCCGCAGGTCCGTGCGACCATCGAGGTCCTCCGGCCGGATCCCGCCCTCGCTGATCGCCTTCGCTTCGGCCGTAACGTCCGTCGGGAAGTCC
>CAYLME010000186.1:0-6482 GCA_964384585.1 uncultured Gemmatimonadaceae bacterium
GGCTCGAAGTGATGACATTCGGCCGGGGATGGACCGGCTGTGGACGCGAATCGCACGAATCGCAGCGTCAGCATCGCGTCGGTTCCGGAGTCACGGTTCGCCGGGACCTGGAACTCGCCATACTCCGCCGCCACGTCCTCGCCGCGCACGGAGAATGTGCCCGGGCGGATGGACGACTGCGCGTGCGCCACCGTCGTACCCGAACACAGCACGGCCATCGCGACCGACGCGCCGATAGCGAGCAGGTGCCATCGCGTGGCGCGCGGGGCAGTCAGCGCCGCGAGCGCTTCCGGTATGCGGCGCGTCATCGTGCCTCCCCTGCGAGCAGCCGCTCGATCTCACGCTTCCGGTCAGTGAGCTCTCGAACACGCCGACGTGCCCCCACCAGCACAGCCACGGCCGCCGTGAGCATCGTCATGCCGACGATGGTGGCCGCCAGTGCTCCCGGCTCACGCGATCCTGCCAGCCACACGCTCAGCGCGCTGGCCGTGAACAGTGCAGTGAACGTCACGGCGATACTTGCGGCGATCACACGATGCGACGCGAAGAGGACGCGACGACGTGCCAGCACCCACACCGCGAAAGCCGCCCAGGCCAGTCCGGCGCCCACGATGACTGCGAATGCCGCCTGCGTCCGCGCGGGCAGTTCGGGCTCCGTGGCGAGGAGCGATCCCGTCACGGCGGCGACGGCGAGGCCCGCGAGCAGCAGGGCCGTGTATCCGATGCGCGACGGCAACGCGAGTTCGGCAGCAAGCCGCCGACGCAGCTCGTCGGCCGACGGCAGCGCCGGCGGAATGGGAATGTGATCAGTCATCGGTCTATCCTCTCTGTTCGAGTCGTTCACGAAGGAGCCGGCGTGCGCGGAAGAGACGCGACTTCACTGTGCCAATCGGGACGTCGAGCACTTCCGCCACATGGTCGAGGGGCAGCTCTCGCAGGTAGAACAGGACCAGCACCTCGTGTTCGACGAGCGGCAACTCCTGCAACTCCTCCTGCATCAGGCTGATGTCCTCATCCGGCCAGTCCTGCGGCTCGCTCGACGCGATGTCATCGGTCAGCGGCGTGTGCCCGGCGCGGGCGTACTGCCGGCGCAGCCGATCCATGAGAGCACGCCGAGCGATGCCGAACAGCCAGGCCCGCAGCCGCTCCGGCTGACGCAGGCGGGGCAGCGCGCGGAGAATTCGCAGCCACGAGTCCTGGAGCGTCTCCGCCGCCTCGTCGTCGGTGTCGCACATGCTGCGGATGTACCGCCACAGCGGCGCATGCCAGCGATCAACCAGCGCGTCGAACGCCTCGCGCTCACCGAGCTGGCAGCGAAGCGCCAGCAGCTCGTCCGTCAGTGTGGCAGTGTCTTCGTTCCGCAATGCCGAATCCCTTTCCGGGGAGCGCCGCCACCCGCGGCTCATGCCTCTTCACCTGGGGAGTCGCATGAGCGGCGGAAAGGTTCACGGCCCCTCCGCCTGCCGCAGAGCACCGGGACTGGCGGGAATGCGGTCGCTGATTAAGGGCAACAAGATCCAGAATTTCGGCGCTCGAGAGCGAGCGAAGCTGTTCGTTCGCTGGGGCGGCATAGTTCCCCCGCGCCGTCCTCGCTGATACGGCAGCAGATGTAAAGGCGGACCTGGTGCAGGTCCCGTCCCGGCCGCATGAGAATGTGGCGCGGAAACCCCTTTTCCAGCATTTTTCAGTTCGCGCCCGCGCCTCGGGCGACAAACCTCAACAAATGGATCACGCCGATGACGGCAATCCGCACTCCCGTTGTGATGCTTACGCTCGTGCTGTGCACGGCCTCCTTCGCTCATGCTCAGTCCTGGCGGGATGTCTCCGTCTGTGCAATCGACGACCACGGCTCGCTCGTCGAGGTTCCTGTCAGGCTCAATACGGAGAATCGCGATACACTGACTTCGGACGGGCAGCCCTTCGGCAACGTGTACCCGACCACTCCCGACCGTTATGGCGCAGGCAACGCCTGGTTCGCCGCGAGCGAGCCTATCGCTTTCGAGGGACGGCGATACGAGAAGTACGGTTTGCCCCGGGTTCTGGGCGTCAACGAGGTGATGCGTGTGGGAGAGTGGGCGGGCGTATCGGTCTTCAGCGATCCACTCGAGGACGACATGATCTATCTCCCCGCTCGTGTCGGCTGCGAGTTCCAGCCGTACTCGCTGGAGAGTGGTGCGGTGCCAACGGAACCGGCACGCGCCCGCACCTTGACGCCATTCGATCAGATCGGCGTGTGGATCGTGCCCGAGGAGCGGATGCAGATCGGCGAGAGGCCCGAAAGCGTCGTCAGCGTCAGGGAGATCCGTTTCTCTCTCGCTGCCACCGAAGTGCTCCTGGAGTTCAACGTGCCGAGTGGCACGAGCTACCGGGGCACACTGCATCCGCCAGGCAGCCCGATGGGATTCATTCTTCGCGATGCCGGCGGGGCAATCCATCAGCCCATAGGCCAGGGCGGCTGGGGCTCCATGGATCACCCCGGTGGGTGGGGTACGATGTCCGTGCCCGCGGGACGCCCGTGGCATGTTCTGCTGTTCTTCCCACCGATCCAGGCGGAGTCCCGCGCCTGGCTCGATCTGCGGGAGGGCAGCTGCGAGGACAACTGCTGGCACTTCCGCGACATCCGGATCGAGTATCCGTGACGCGTCCCGCGGACGCAGACCATTTCATGGGAACGTATCCGGGTGTTTCGCCCATTCAACGGCACGAGATGCACATGCCTCGACTCAGCGTGCCGTTGATGATGGGACCGCTCGCACTCCTCTGCCTCTTTCTCGTCACCGCGCCGGTCGCGGCTCAGGCGGCAGACGCGGCGAGCCTGGAGCGACAGTGTGAGACGGGCGACCTGGCGAGCTGCACCACGCTCGGCGAGCGCTACCTGGAGGGTGACGGCGTGCCGGAGAACATGGCACAGGCGGCGGCGCTGTTCAGGAGGGCCTGCTCCGGCGGTCACGCCGCAGGCTGTACGAGCCTGGGTGTGATGTTTGTCGGGCGGCGGAATTACGCCGAGGCGATCGCACACCATGGCAAAGGTTGTGAGGGGGGCGACGCCCGAGGCTGCAGGAACCTGGGCGCGCTGTATCAGCTCGGCAGGGGCGTGCCGAAAGACTACACGCAGGCAATGGCCTACTACACCCGCGCCTGCGACGGTGGCGATGCCAGAGGCTGCGCCTTCCTGGGCGAGATGTACCAGTTCGGCACTGGTGTGGAGAAGGACTATGCGGCGGCGCTTCCACTGTTCCGGAAGGCCTGCGAAGGCGCCGACGGCGTTGGCTGCTCGAAGCTGGGACAGTTCTACCAGTTCGGCTACGGCGTGGAGCAGGACTATCCGCAGGCACTGTCCTTCTATCGCATGAGCTGCGACAACGGCTTGGCCCAGAGCTGCACGACAGCGGGCAGGATGTACTATCGCGGCTACGGCGTCGAGAGGAATGAGCGAGAGGCGATGGCTTACTACCGCAAAGCGTGTGAGGGTGGCGACTCGCAAGGCTGTGAGCTGGTCGAGCATCCGTCGCGATAGATCCGGGGGGCGGTGACGGCGCGGTTCACCTCCCCCTACTCACTCCGCAACGCCACCAGCGGATCCACCCGCGCCGCCCGCCGTGCCGGCAACCAGCTCGACACCGCCGCCAGCGCAAGCAGCAGAACCGCCACCGCACCGAGAGTCACCGGATCCGTCGGGCTCAGCCGGAACACCTGCGCACGCAGCACGTCGGCCAGTAGCAGCGTCACGCCGAGGCCGAGTGCGACGCCCGCGCCCGCCTGCATCATTGCACGCAGCACGACCTCGCGCTGCACCGCGCGCGGCGCTGCACCCAGCGCCATGCGCACGCCGATCTCGCGCGTGCGGCGGCCGACGATGTACGCCATCACACCGTAAACACCGACGGCGGCGAGGACGAGCGCGGCGACGCCGAATCCGGTGATGAGCAGCATCAGGAAGCGTCGCGTCGACAGTGCGGCGTCGACGTCCTCCTAGAGCAGGCGCAGGTCGACGACGGGAATGTTGGGGTCGATGTCGCTGACCACTGAGCGCAGCTGCGGCATGATCGCGACCGGATCGGACGCGGTACGGACCAGCACGCTCATGCGGTGCGATGACTTCTGCTGGAACGGAAGGAACACGTATGGCCGCACTTCTTCCGTGGGTCCGGAGCGCCGCGCATCACGCACCACGCCGACGATCGTGATCCAGTCGTCCTCCGACTGCACGGTACCGAACGAGAAGCGGCGGCCGATGGCGTCGGCATCCGGCAGGAACCGTTGCACGAACGTTTCATTGACGACGGCGACGGTCGGCGCATCGTCGCGATCCGTGTCGGCGATGTCGCGGCCGCGCAGCAGTGTGATACGCAGCGTCTCGAGCATGCCGGGCGTCGCGGCATCGTACGCGACCGGCAGGCGCTCGACGGCGGGACTGAGCTGCACGCCGTCCACGGTGATCGACGCCATGTTCGGCAGTCGCGAGAGGAACACGTTGTTGACGAGCGACGCCGACTGCACGCCCGGCACCGCCTTGATGGCGGGCAGCACCTCGTCGTAGAAGGACTGCACGCCAGCGGCACCTTCGTAGCGCTGCGGTGACGGCGAGAGCGTGAAGGACACGACGCCGCCGGTCTGCAGGCCGATGTCTACGCGTTGCAGCTCGGCGAAGCTGCGCACGAGCAGTGCGGCGCCGGCGACGAGCACGAGCGCGAGTGCGTACTGACTCACGACGAGCGCAGACCGCAGACGGTCGCGCGTGCCGACGTCGCCTCGCACACTGCCGCCGAGCACACCGGCCGGCTCGCGCCGCGCCACCTGCCACGCCGGCGCGGCGCCGAAGAGCAGCCCGGCCACGACCGCTACCGTGGCGGTGAACGCGAGCGCAACACCGTCGAGTCGAATCTCGTCGGCGCGCGGCAGATCAGCGGGCGCCGCAGCCATGAGCAGATCGAGGGTCCACGCCGCGACACCGATACCCGCGAGCGCACCGACGAAGGCGAGTACCAGGCTCTCGGTCATCACCTGCCGCAGCAGGCGCAGGCGCCCGGCACCCAGTGCAACGCGCACGGCCATTTCGCGGCGGCGCGCCGTCGAGCGCGCGAGCAGCACGTTCGCGACATTCGCGCAGGCAATCAGCAGCACCACACCCACGGCGCTGAGCAGCAGTATCAGAACGGCGCGTGTATCACCGACGACGCTGTCGCGCAGCGGCTCGATGAAGATGCCCATGCCGTCGTTCGCCTGCGGGTACTCCGCCTCGAGCTGCGCAGCGATCGCGCTCATCTCGCGCTGCGCATCCTCCGGGCTCACGCCGTCGCGCAGCCGGCCGAGCACCGGCAGGAACAGCGCACCGCGCGCCTCGAGGAGTCCCTGTCGCGCAGGGTTCTGCTCCAGTGGCATGTAGAGCCGTGCATCGCCGATGCCCTCGGGAAGCACGCCCACGATCTCGTAGGTGGTGCCGTCGGTGTCGAGTGTGCTGCCGACCACCGGGCTGCCGCCGAACCGGCTCATCCACAGATCGTGGCTGATCACTGTAACGGGCGCGGTGCCCGCAACGTGGTCTTCGGGCGTGAGCAGGCGCCCGTGCAGCGGTGCGACGCCGAGCACACGGAAATAGTCTTCCGTCACCTCCGCACCGATCACTTCCTCTGCGCCGTCGCGCCCCACCAGCGTGACGCGACGTCCGGTGACGCCCGCGAGCGCGTCGAACGTCCGCGAGCGCTCGCGCCAGTCGCGGAAGTTCGGGTACGACGTGATGTCGCGCTCGATGTCCTGTCGCGGATTGCTGAGCCACACCTGCATGAGCTGCTCGGGCGCGTCGTAGGGCAGCGGGCGCAGCAGGATGCCGTAGACGATGCTGAAGACGGCGGTATTGATGCCGATGCCGAGGGCGAGTGTCAGGATGACGGCACCGCTCGTGAGACGGCTGCGGGCAATCGTCCGGAACGCATAGGCGACGTCGGCGCCGAGACTCATGGCGTTCTCCTGGTGGGAGTCGGTCCGGTGGTGAGCAGACCGGAGGCCAGAAGGGCGGCAAACGCGAAGCGGCTTGATGACAGCGACTTGCGCTGCTCGCGCCCAGCCCCGCGGCAAGCGGGCTGACCGGTTCCGGGACTGGCCGGACGCAGAATCGGGAATCTCGGGGTGATCCGTAACGTCATTGACACCCGTCTCGACGCCACCGTACCGTGGCCGTTGCGCGCCAGGGCGCAGCGGCTCCGCGGAAAGGACTCAGTCCGACGGGCTCACGCCCCGCAATGCAGAAGAAGTGCTACTCGTAGCAGAGGTGCAGGCGCTGCGTGCTGTACGACAACAGCAGCGAACAGTCCTTCAGCACGTCTGCGCCGATGATCACGGCCGGAGCGGCCTCCTCGGCGATCGCATCGAACACCGGCAGATCGAGGATGCGCAGCTCGGTCGGTGGCAGGCAGCGCTCACCGATGCACAGCTTCTCGAACGTGTAGCGATGAGCCGCCATGCGACGCCCGTTCATGCCACGC
>CAYLME010000187.1:0-6396 GCA_964384585.1 uncultured Gemmatimonadaceae bacterium
CAACCCTCCCTCGGGTCCACGATGATCGGCAGATAGATGCCCTGCATGATGTGCATCAGCACCGGCGGCGTCCCGCAGTGGACCATGTACGCGCCCGGGTCGTTCGCCGTGAACTCGAACTCCAGCTCCTCACCAGGCCCGATCGTCTTGAATGCCTGGTCCATCGGGATGCGCGCACTGTGAAAGTCGATCGAGTGCGGCATGTTGCTCTCGTTCACCAGCGTGATCCTGACCAGATCGCCCTCGCGCACCCGGACGACCGGGCCCGGAACCGTGTTGCCGAACGTCCAGCCGTCGTACTTAACCCCGGGCGCGATCTCGATCGTCCGGTGCGTCATCGGGATGCGGAACTCGCGCACCGTCGCCTTCGTGACCGGGGCCACCCTCGCGTCGAACACCGGCGTCGTGGCCGTCGTCGTGACGCCGAAGTCGACCTGCTCCACCACCGGCTCCCCGCGGCTGGCAAAGCCCAGACCTGCCGCTGCCATCACCGCTGCCGCCGCCAGTCCGCCGTACATGATCCGTGTATTCCGCATTGTGTCTGCCTCGTTCTGACCTGGTGAATTTCTCACCCCAAGGTAGGAAATAGGCTGCGGAGAAAAGGTCGGAGATACGCGGATTCTGGCGTGGGGAAGCGTTCTCCAGCGTGTCGGGAAAATCCCCACAATTAACAAGACTGTTGTCTTGACAATAATTCGGGGCCGCACAAGGTTTCAGGCATGAGCAAGCCGAGGAAGCGGCAGCAGGCCGGGAAAACGGACAGGGCGCCAGCGCGTGCGCGGGGCGAAGCGGGTGTCGGTGCAGCGCCAGTGCGCGCGTCACCGGGCGAACGCGCGCAGACCGACGCTGGTGACAGGACGCACGTACTGACTGCGCTGGGCGGACGCCAGCAGGAGCTGCTGATGCTGATCAAGCAGCGGGGTGGCGCCACGATTCCGGAGCTGGCGCAGGAGACCGCGCTGAATGTCGAGACGGTACGGCACCACGTGCAGGCGCTGTCGAACCAGGGCATGCTGGGACACGCTGGCAGGCGGTCCGGGCGGCGCGGGCGTCCGGAGATCGTGTGGGGTCTCTCCGATGCTGCGGAGGCGCTGTTCCCGCGGCGAGAGGGAGAGGTTCTGAGTGCGCTCGCAGAGCACCTGAAGGCGACGGGCAACGAGGCTGCGCTGGAGTCGTTTTTCGAGGCGTACATCGGTGCCCGGCGGCCCGCAGCGCTCGCCCGCGTGGAGCATCTGCAGGGCCGGGCGCGGGTGGAAGAGGCTGCGCGCATCCTCTCGGAGCTGGGCTTCATGGCCCTGGTCGAGGAGGGCGAAGGTGCGGGGCTGCGGCTGTGTCACTGCCCGATCCGGGAGCTGGTCGGCACGACGACGATTCCGTGTCGAGCGGAGCTGAAATTCGTTCGGGAGCTGCTCGGCGGCGAGCGTCTGACACGCCTCAGCTACATCCCGTCGGGCGATGCGAGCTGTACATACGCGGCGCTGGCCGCTCCCGAGGAGCAGTGAGCACGATGACGGCGGGCCCGTCCGTGATGCCCACCGGCGCTGCGGCGGCCAAGGCACCGCCGTTCATTCTCCCCGGAGAGCATTTCGCTGCCGCGCTGTTGTTCCTGCTGTCGGGCGCGATCGGCCTGATCGTGATTGCACCTGCGCTCGCGACGGGTGCATACGTGTCGCCGCGCGTGGCGGGCGTGACGCACCTGTTCACGCTCGGCTGGATCACGACGTCGATCATGGGTGCGCTGTACCAGTTTCTGCCGGTTGCGCTCGGCGAGCCGATCCGATGGTTGCGCGTTGCGCACGTGAGCTTCGTGCTCCACGCACCGGGTCTCGCGTTGTTCGTGGGCGGCCTGCTCACGAATCACAGTGCGCTGATGCTCGCCGGTGCTGCTGCCTTCGGAACCGGCATTCTCCTCTTCACGATCAACCTCGCCGCGACACTGAAGGTGGCGACCCGGCGCGATGTCACGTGGTGGGCGCTCGCGTTTGCGGATCTCTACCTGTTCGCGACGCTCGTCATCGGCATTGCGCTCGCGGGCAACCTCGCGTGGGGCTACCTCGGCGCGGGCCGGCTGAACGCGATCGGCGTGCACATGCACATCGCGATATGCGGGTGGGTGCTGCTGGTGATGATCGGCGTCGCGCAGCGGCTGCTGCCGATGTTCCTGCTGAGTCACGGTGCGGGCGCCCGCAACGCCCGGCTTGCCGTGGCGCTGGTTGCGAGCGGTGCGGGCGTGCTGACGGTGCTGCACCACGCTCCTGTCGCGATCAGCCGCTGGCTGCCGGCGCTGCTGATCGCAGGCGGGTGTGCGGCATTCCTGCTGCAGGCGCGCTCCTTCTACATGCACCGCGTACGTCGCGATCTCGATCCCGGGATGCGACTCGCCGCGATCGCGCTGGCGGTGCTCGCACTCGGCCTGATCGTGGCATGGCCGGTGATCGCAGGTGCGGCACAGGCGCGTCATGCGACGGCCTACGTGATGACCGTGCTGCTCGGCATCAGCCTGTTCATCGCGGCGCACTACTACAAGATCGTGCCGTTCCTGGTCTGGTACCATCGCTACGGTCCGGTCGCAGGCAGGCAGACGGTTCCGCGCGTGAGCGAGCTGTACTCTGCGCGGCTGGCCACATCGGCAGCGGCCATGCTCGTTCTCGCGAGCGCCCTGCTCGTGACTGGCGTTGCCGTCGGTGCCGCAGCAGTCGTGCGCGCCGGTGCCGTGGTGCTGACGGCAGGAGTGCTGGTGACGCAATGGCAGATGCTTCAGCTCGCGAGGAAACGTCCATGACCCAGTCACATGAGAGCAGAGGCGCCGCATCGTCCGCAGGCGACGATGTGCACGACGCTCGTTCGTCGATGATGCCGCCGGAGGATGACAGGATTCCGACGGAGGAGATCGAGGCCGCAGCGTGGGATGCGCTGCGCACGGTCATCGACCCCGAGATCGGGCTCGACATCGTGACGCTCGGACTCGTCTACGACCTTGTCGTGGACGACGGCTCCGCGATCGTCACGTACTCGCTGACCACGCCCGGTTGCCCCATGGAACAGCACATCACGGGCGGGATCTGCGGTGCACTGCAACAGGTGGTCGGCGTGGAGACCGTGGTACCGCGACTCGTGTGGGACCCTGCATGGAATCCCGGCATGATCCAGGAGGGCGCGTGGTAATCCGTCCGGACGACCGCGTCGCGACGATCATCAAGCAGGACGAGTCAATGATCGACGTGTTCGCGTCGCTCTCACCCGCGTTCGAGCGCCTGCGCAATCCGGCGATGCGAAAGGTCATGGCGCGGCTGGTGACGGTCGAGCAGGCCGCGCGCATGGCCGGGCTGGACGCGGACCATCTCGTCGAACAGTTGAACGCTCACGTGAACCGTGCATCCACCTCCGCAGGCGAGGCAGCGCCTGGGGACGTTCCCGGCGTGCGCGCGCCGTCCGCTGCAGTCTCGACTGTCGGTGATGACGTTGCGGCGGCGAGTACAGCATCGAGCGGCGGGTCGGACGGTGAGCCCGCCGCACTCGCCCTGATACCCGCAGAACGCCGCCTCGAGCTCGACGTGCGCGGGGAGCTGCGTGCCGGCAACGAGCCGTTCCGTGCAATCATGGCAGCGCTCCGCGAGCGCCCGGAGGATGGTGCGCTCGCTGTTCGCGCGATCTTCGAGCCCGTGCCGCTCTATGCCGTGATGCGCAAGCAGGGGCTCGCACACTACACGGAAGAGCTGGGGCCGGAAGACTGGCGCGTGTGGTTCTATCCCGATGGAAGCCGACCCGCCGTTGTCGGCGAAGAATCCGCACCGGTCCTGGATACGGCAGCGGATGCGCCCGGGGCAGACGACGTCGTCGTGCTCGATGTGCGCGGTCTCGAGCCGCCCGAGCCGATGATGCGCACACTTGCCGCACTCGAGCAGCTGCCGCCGGGCGGCACACTCGTGCAACTCAATGTACGCGTGCCGCAGTTCCTGCTGCCGCTGCTCGAGGAGCGCGGTTTCACGTACGAGGTGCGCGAGCAGTCGGCGGACCTCGTGCGGGTTTTCATTCGTCGCGGGGCGGCCTGAGCGCCGACCTGTCATCTTCAACGCAGAAGGGGAAAAGACCAATGCAGGGAAGTGAGCGAGTCCTGGACGTGCGGGTGATTCCGCCGCGCGAGAAACACCCCACGATCTTCAACACCTTCTCGGCACTGGAGCCGGGTGAGTCGTTCGTGCTGGTGAACGATCACGATCCGAAGCCGCTGCGCTACCAGTTCGAGTTCGAGCATGCGGGTCAGTTCGGCTGGGAGTACCTCGAGCAGGGCCCGGCCGTCTGGCGCGTGCAGATCTCGCGGACGGCATAATGCGCCTGGGTCTGAGTTCTGCGGCCGCAGCCGACGCCGACATCGATTCGCTGCTCGCGGCGTCGGCGCGCCGCGGCCTCGTCACGCTCGAGCTGCGTGACGAGGACATGCACGGCGTCGTGGATGCGACGTCCGCTGCGGCCGCTGCGATGCTCGCCTCCGATTTCGGCGTCGCGATCGCTGCTCTGCGGTCAACGACGCCGGCTCCGGCGGGACGTACCGATGCGGCCGAGGTCGCAGCGAAACTGGGCGCACCTGTCCTGGTCGCCCATGGATCGATCGCGGAGCGCGTCGCCGCAGTCCGCGACCTCGAAGAGCGCGGCGTCCGGGCGATGGTCGAGGTCAGCGGGCCGGCAGATAGCTGGCTTGCGAACGTGACGGGTGCGGACGTGGACGTCGCATGGCAGATCGATGAATCCGTGACCGACATGGCGGGCGACCTGCGACTCGCACAGCGCAATGTGCCCGGACGCCTGCGCTACGTCCGGCTGCTCGGCGGCGGGCCCGAGACGGCAATGGCGGATGGCCGTGGCATCGGCGCGCTCATGGGACAGCTCGCACTCGCACGATTCGATGGACCACTCATCGTGGCGCCGAGCTCGCCACGTTATCATGTCGCGTGGGGCGCGTGGCTCGGGCGCCGCGGCGGATGGGGCTGCGGCAGCAAGGCGGAGCGCGACGTCGTGACGCTGTCGCCAACAGGCATGGAGGGATGATGGAGACACTCGTATCGCTCGATGTGCGACCCGTCGAGCCCAGGGATCGCTACGAGCGCATCATGGGTGCGTACGAGTCACTCGCAGTGGGCGACGTGCTCGAGCTCACCGTCGATCACGATCCGCAGTGCATGTACTACACACTGCGTGCGACGCGCGGCGACGACGCGTTCTCCTTCGCGTATCTCGAGAACGGTCCGGAAACATGGCGCGTGCTGGTCGGCAAGAAGACCGACGCACCGGAGCGCGAGTGATGGCATCGATCCAGCGGCCGCTCTCCGGCGACGTCCTCGTCTTCCAGCTCGCCACCGAGATCGCACGCACCGCCGATCCTGCCGCCGCGAGCCGGAAGGGGCCCGCGGCGCGCACGCTCATCAAGAATGGGCCACTGCGCGTGACGCTGGTGGTGCTCGCGCCCGGTGCGTCGATCTCGGAGCATCACGCGGAAGGGCCGATCACGGTCCAGCCCATCGATGGCCGCGTGCGCTTCAACATCGCGGGCACGGATCACGACCTCGGTCCCGGCGACCTGCTGTCCGCCGGCGGCGGTGTGCGTCACTCCGTCGAATCCGATCACGGCGCCTCCTTCCTGCTGACCGTCGCCATGCCGGTCCGCGGCGAGGCCGACGAGAACGAGCGCGGCTGATGATCGTTCGCATGCATACAGCCAGCTCACTCTAGCCGTGTACACGCTCGTCCGACGCTTCATCAAGACCGGCGTCGTCTTCCTCATGGCCGGCCTGGCGCTCGGCGCATGGGTGCTGGTGCGTCGCGAGCTGTTCGGCGTCTTCCCGCACCCGCACCTGGTATCCGCACACGCGCACGCGATCTTCGTCGGTTTCGTGATGTTCCTGATCTTCGGCGTGGCACTCTGGCTGTTCCCGCGTGCCGCCAGGGATGACGAGCGCTACACCCCCGAACGCGCCGCGCTCGCCTACTGGGTGCTGACGCTCTCGACCGGCGCACGCTTCGTCTCCGAAGCCGCGCGCGCGTGGTCGGACTCGCGGGTACTTGCCTGGATCGTCGTGCTGGGCGGGCTCGGGCAGGCCGTCGGGATCGCGATCTACTTCTGGACGATGTGGTCGCGGATACGACCGGTCGGGAGCCAGGTCCGAGAGGCGCGCGGGGAGAAATTCTGAGAGACCATCTTCGTCGCGCAGACGCTGCTCCATCGGCAGCGCCTGCATTCTTCATGAGGGTTTGATTCGTCGGCGGGACCGCTAGCCCGACCGCCTACGCCGCCTCCACCCGGAACGCACACCGCGGGCGCTCGCCCCTGTCACAGCACTCCTGAACCGGCGCCTGCACCAGTTCCTGCACGAGCGCTTCTGCCAGCTGGCAGGCGCTCCG
>CAYLME010000188.1:0-6356 GCA_964384585.1 uncultured Gemmatimonadaceae bacterium
CAGCAGCGCGCGCGGTGATGCACCGATCGCCAGTCGGATGCCGATCTCGCGCGTGCGTCGCGCGACTGCCACGGACATGAGCGCGAACAGTGCGGCAGCGGAGAGCAGGAGCACGAGCACCACCGGGATCAGAATGCTGCCGGCCTGCAGAACGCCATCGAACGCCTCCAGCCGGATCAGCGCCGCGAGCGCCATCACGTCGTACAGGCGGAGGTCGGGCGCTACGCGCGTCGCCGTCTCGCGCAGCGTCCGCTCGAACGCGGCAGCATCACCGCGGACGCGCACGATCATCTGCGGGGGCGCGGACAGTGTCGCGATCGACGCCGGCGTGTAGATGACCTCTGCCTCACCCTCGGCGGTCGGCTCGAGCCCGATGTCGCGTACGACGCCCACGACCTCGAGCCACGGATGCGCTTCCTCGTCCTCGCCGTCTGCAGCCATGCGCAAGCGCGCGCCGATCGGATTGCCGCCAATCCGCTTTGCGAGTGACTCGTTGATGATGGCCACGCCGTGTCCGGAGCCGATGTCGCCGCTGTGGAACGGGCGGCCGGCCGTGATCGGGACCCCGAACGCCTCGAAGAAGCGCAGGTCGACGGCAGAGAAGAGAGCCTGATCGTTGCTCAGCTTCGTGTCGAGGATCACGGGCTGCTCCATGCCCCGCTGAAGCTCGACCTGTGCGGGCGGCCAGCCGACGGCGGGCAGTGCGTCGGCGAACGTCACGGCAAGCACGTCCGGATCGGACTCCAACCGGCGCTCGAGCTCGCCGACGAGCCTCGTCATGTGCGCCGGCAGATCCGGCTCGTCGCCAGTCACCTCCTCGGCATCCACCCGCGGGCGGAACGTCAGGAACGGGCGGCCGTCGAACGATGCGCGCGCCTGTTGCTGCGCCAGTTGCTCACCCGTTATGGCAATCGCGACCGGCAGTCCGAGCACCGACAGCGCGACCTGGAAGACGATCAGTGCGGACCAGACGCGCCCGATCTGCATGTGGGTGCCGCCGCCGCCGATGCTGCGCAGCGCCGCCTGCACGCGCGGCCCCGTCGCGCGGATGGCAGGCAGCAGGCCGACGATCACGGCCGTGCCGACCGCGATCAGTCCCGCGTACAGCACGGTCGGCAGGCTGAGGCTGATGTCCCACCAGAACGGCCAGTCCATGTCCGACGCGAAGTTCTCCCGCGCGTACTTCATGAACCCCATCGCGAGCGCGACGCCGGCTGCCGCGGCAACGAGGCTCAGCACGAGCGACTCCACGAACAGCTGTCCCATCACGCGTGCGCGCGACGCGCCGAGCGCATTGCGCACCACGATCTCGGACTCGCGCAGCGCCGTGCGCGCGAACATCAGCGTGGCCACGTTCGTGCCCGCGATGAGGAGCACCACCCACGTGAGCATGTGAACCATCAGGATATCGTCGAACGTTTCCTTGGATGCCGCGTACTTGAGCACACGCGGCCGCAGGTGCTCGTGCGTCTCCGGATTCGTTCTCGTCATGCGTGCGCCAAGCGACGCCAGCTCAGCCTGCGCCGTCGCGAGCGACACGCCGTCGCGCAGTCGCCCGAACATGCGGATCGGCAGGCCGGTGCGCGGCGGAGTCGCGTCCAGCCGCAGCGGCGTCCAGATCTGGTGGTTGATCGGAAAGAGAAACTCCTCCGGCATCACGCCCACCACCATCGCGGGGATGCGGCTGATCTGCACGATGCGGCCGACGACCGACGGATCCGCATCGAAGCGGCTGCGCCACAGCTCGTAGCCGATCACGACCACGTTCTCCGCGCCATGCGCGGCGTCCGCCTCCACGAGCGGCCGCCCGAGCAGCGGCGGCACGCGTGTGAGCGGGAACGCGACCGGGCTGATCTCCGCCACCTCGACCGGCTCGGAGCGCCCGTCCGGCGTGATCAGGTTCCGCTCGATCGCGCGATACGCGCCGAGCTGCTCGATCGACTCGAGCTCGTCGCGCCAGACCAGGAAGTCGTGCGCGGAGCGCGGCTCGATCGTGCTCTCGGCGACGTCGAGATTCTCGAGCCGCACGATCCGCTCACCCTCGTCGAGCGGCAGCCGCGGGTCGGTCATCTCCCACGAGAGCTCGAAGAAGGCGACGCTGAGCGCCATTGCCGCCGCGAGCGTGATACCGCCGATGATCGAGAGCCCCGGATACTTGAGCAGCATGCGCCCGCCCAGCTTCCAGTCGAGCCAGGAGGCGCGGAAGTCGGCGAGGCGTGTGCCGGGGCGCTCGTCGCGAGCGTGCTCGCGGAAGCGCTCGACGCCGCCGAAGTCGCGCATTGCCGCGCGCCGCGCCTGAGCCGGTGACATGCCGTTCTCGATGTTGCGCTGGGTCTCGCGCTCGACGTGGAACTGCATCTCCTCGGCGACGGCGTCGTGCTCGCGACGCGAGTCGAGGAACTCGCGGAACCGGTTCAGCAATGACATGGGCTAGACACTCCTGGTCGCAAGCACCCGGTTCACCGCCCCCGACAGCCGCTGCCACTCCTGCCGTTCCGCGGCCAGCCGCTCCCGCCCCTTCGGCGTCAGCTCGTAGTAGCGCGCGCGTCGGTTGTTCTCGGACACGCCCCAGCGCGTCGCGATCAGGCCCTGCCGCTTGATCCGGTACAGCGACGGGTACAATGATCCCTGGTTCACCTGGAGCTCGCCGCCGGACGTCGCCCGGATCCGTTCCATGATGCCCCAGCCGTGCGCTTCCCCGAGCTGCAGCGCCTTCAACACGAGCAGGTCCAGCGTGCCCGTGACGAGATCCCCCTTCAACGGCATGATCCCCCCTGTTCCACTCGATTATCGACTGGAAGAAGGCGCCGCTTCAGTCGGTAATAAATTGGAGTGGGGCGGGAGGGGGGAGATGTGAGGCGGGGGTGGGGTCCGCGGGGACGGCCCGGGGCTGAACGGACGTTCCGGGTGCGTGTGCCGGTCAGTTCGCGTCGGCGACGTTGCCACCCCGATGAACCCGATACAGCACGACCGTGGCCGCGCCCAGTGCGTCGCGCTCGACGGCGACGATGTCACCCGATGGCAGGAACGCGGCTGGGAATGGCGATTCAGGAGGCAGTGTGCCGCGATACGCGGCATCGGCGCTGTACACGTCGATCAGGGCCGGCTCGCCCCTGAACGTGCCGCGCAGCACCCACAACTCGCCGTCCGGTGCGAGCACGACGTCTCGAATCGAGGGCAGCACGTCGGCGTATCCGCGTCCGCGCACCACCTCGTGCGCGGGAACCGTGCAGTTTGCAACGGGGATCGGCATACCTTCGGCGACCTCCGCCATCGCCAGCTCACGCGTGACCCGTCGCAACGGCACGTCACGGTGGATGCTCAGCACCTCCTCGCCGTTCTCGAATACGCTGAGGCGGTACTCAGGAGTCGTATTCACGGCAACACGTGAGCCGGACGCATCCCACACCAGCTCCGGCGCGAGCAACGGTGCTATCGGTGCATCATGGAGTCCACAGGTCGGGAAGTCGGCCGCCTGATCCCGCTGCCGCGTCATGAAGGCGAGCTGACGCTGACCTGAAGGCGACAGCTCGACAAGCGACTGCTCTGATGTCGAAGCGTCGGCACGCGCGATCGCGGTGAACAGGACCGTGTCAGTGCCCATTGTGCGTATCAGTGGTCCCCAGAAGCTGGCGGGCATTCGAAGCTCAGGCAGTAGCTCGCCGGAGGCGCTCCAGCGCACGAGACTCTGCTTGTCCAAGTCGTAGACCGAAATGCCGGCAGTAGTGGCAGTGAGAGCGGTCGGGTACTTCAACTCACCGGGACCCTCGCCCGACCGACCGAAGATGGACAGGACCTCGCCGCCCGCTGAGATCAGCAGGACGTGATGGGCAGCTTCATCGAGTACGAGTATGTGGCCGGCCGTATCGACTGCGACGTGTTGCCGCGCGAGATCGGTGAATACGAGGCGATTGTCGTTGGCAGGGCTGAGATGCCAGAGCTGCTCGAACTGCCAGGGGAGGTCCTGGTCGCTGGTGGGCCCGACGGTCTGTATGCCGTCATTTTCGGCTGGTTCGGTGGCTTGATGCGGCGAGGCGTCCGCGCAGGCGCCGATCGTTGTAAGCATGGCGAGTAGTAGAGCGGGACGGCGTGCGAGTAGTCGGAAGATTTCGGCTGGCCGGAGCCAATTGGTTCCCGTAAATGTGCGCGCTTCAGCCATCTCCGTGCTCAGGACAAGTTGCCTCACGTTATTAACCTCATTCAAGCATTGCTTAGCAGCCCAGCACGCCCGTCTGCTTCACCCGACAGCTTCACCGGCTACGTTATGCGGAGGTTTGCCCTTGTAATCAGGCGCACCGTGGAATTCTAACGCCTCAGGACTCCAAGGACCGGATTACGGCTCGCCGCCGACTCAGGACCGAGCGCCAGAGGTCGTTCCACTCGGGATGGTCACAGGTTCGGATAGGTTTTGCAGCGTTCGCGCGCTCCATTAGTCGCTGCCGCTTCTCCCACATCTCGGGGTGCTCATCGGGAACGAGTGGTTTGAAGTTGGCTCGCGTCTTTGCTCCGTGACATTCAGCACATAGCAGCTGGAGGTTGTCAGGATCATCACTGCTGCCACGAATGTGATCAATCTGGCTACCCGGTTGCCCGCACGCTTGGCATCTGCCCGCGTCACGAGCGATAACAGCGGCGCGCAAGTCTTTTGAGACCTGGCGTTGGCGCTCGGGATATCCCCCGCCGAGTATCAGAGCAAGCCGCGTATTTAGCGCTTCCTCCACATCCGGTCGTCTAAGGCGTCCATCAGCAGCGCATGCCCGAAAGTAGCGAACAAACTTCGCTTCATCCCGGCAGAGGTCAGAGCAGAACAGCCGCGCATCTGCCACCAGCCGATCGCAGTTAGGGCACGAGAAGGGCAATGTGACCAGATGTGCAACGTTCACGACGAATCCTCGTGGATCAGTAAAACGAAGGCAGGAAGCCGCTGGACGACGCTTGGTGCCGCATCACTCGGCATAACGCCAGCAGGTAAGCTGCAGGCCCATCCAGGTTCTACACAGTAGCCATGCTATACGAACCCCATCCAGCTTCGACACAGTAGCCCAGCCCGCCTGACAGCTTCACCGCTCCGTTAGGCAGAACCTCCTGCCGGCGGCTTGCGCCTACCGCCAGAATGGCCGGAAGAGCGACGCGATCATCGAGCAATAACGGGCGAAGGAGTTGTGCAGCTTTGGCTGAACCACTTCGATTCTTTGTCTCCGCAGTAGCGTGTGCATGTCAGTTGCACATCGGACTCCCCGACATCTATGGCAACCGCGTAGCCGACGACGCTTGGCTGCCAGTTGCAGTAGGCCCTTAGCCACGCGCGCTCGTGTTTGACGCGCCGGTTACGGCGGCTTCCCCTATGCGTCTTCCATTCGATAATCGCAAGTGGATGAGCGGCAGGCGACCATTCCGTCTTCCAGCATGTCATTCCCGCCTCAGGCCAAATAACGATGTCACGACATACAGTGGGGCGAGGGTAGCCAGGAGGTTGAGGAACATTGACTTCGATGCCGATCTGCGCCGGATCCCAAAGTACGCCGTCTGGCGCGCATTCCTGGAGCAAATGGCGGAAGACGAAGTATGACACCCAGTTGTGCTCTTTTGCATACCAACCGTGAATAAACGAGTCGGCAGCAAGGCCACAAAGGCTGCGGTGAACGACTGCATCTATGGCGTGAATGGCGTTGGAGACGGGCTGTGGCGTCATGCAGATCGTTTGGTTGAAAGTAGCATGAGTTACTGCGGTGTCCGGATGCGCGGCATTCACCGCGACCGGTTCTGCCTAACGCCCAGAGTTAAGCTGCAGGCCCGTCCAGCACCTTCACAATCGAACTGCGATACGAGTTACTACCAGCTGCGTACGACAGAACTGCGAGCCTGACAGCTTCAACGATTCCGTTATGCGCCGCAGCAACACAGCGATATGGCTGCACCAGCGTATGACTAGAAGGAACAGAACAGCGGCGTCCAGTGCAACCATCGCGCGTAAACTGTCCTTGGCTGATAGTAGCCCCGAAGCAGTAGGGAGAGTCGGTCGAGGGGACGCGTTGCCAGACCTGTGCAGCGTGTTGTCACAGCCAACGCCGAACCCGCTGCTTATAGGCATTGTACTCCGAGCCGAATTTGCGCTCGAGGTATTCCTCTTCAGGTAGTATGGCCAGGAGGTGCAGGACGCCAGCGCAGAATGGGGTCAGCAGCAGAATCCAGGTGTTGCTCAGCGCTAGGCCTGAACCAATGCAAACCAGCACCATCTGAAGATACATCGGGTTTCGTGTGACTCGAAATGGACCGGATTGAATCACGCCCGTCGTCGGCTGCCATGGGTTCTCGCTCTGTCCGGATCGGCGGACGAGGATTACCGACCAGGCTCC
>CAYLME010000189.1:0-6352 GCA_964384585.1 uncultured Gemmatimonadaceae bacterium
CTGTGTGCTAGCGAGCCTCGTGCCGGCGCTGCGGGCGTCGCGGACCGATCCTGTAACGGCGCTCCGAAATTAAGGGGCAGCCCGTCTCAATTCGGCGCGATGGGAGGGCGACCTCCAGGCGGGCGCGGCGTGATCGGGGCACAATCGCCATGGATCGGCTGAATCTCGGCAAACATGCGCGGCTTCGATTTGGAGAGATCCCAGTAGTATCCGCTTGTCAAGCCACCGCACGCGGGGAATGGGAGTGTGCTCCATGCGACTTTGATCAGCACTGAATTCGGCAACCAGTCGAGAGAGAGTGGCATAGCATAGATGCATTGACCTCCGCTCATCTGGCTACACCGACTGGAATCTGCGCGCGATCCTAGGACCACGCGCGCGTCGAGCCGCTGCGACACTTCGGCCAGCAGATTCGAGTCAAGGCGCAGATTCCTTTTCAAGTAAAGTGAATCGAGCACGAGGGTAGCGACTGAGTCCCGAAGCACACGATGGTTCGCAGCATCGGCGATCAGTTCAGGCAGCAGCTCGCTCCATGGTCGCGTTGCGGCCGGCGTGCGTATCGAGCACGCGGCGGCCACGCCTACGAACATGAATGCGACGAGTTGCGACGCTAACGAATTCCTGCGCATGAAGCCATCTGCGAGTAGGGATAAGTGGTATAGGGATACTGCTCGCTCTCCGGGTGAGGTGCGTAGCCAGCAGCGTGCCATGCCTCGTGCGCCAGAATGCTTGCGATGTCTCTCGGATCCCAAACGGCGCTGAGAAAATCCCCATCGATGTGAATGAACGGCGGCGGTCCGGGGGCCCACTCCGCAGAATGGCCGGGCGGATGGTCGGCAATCGACGGATTGCCGCGAAAGACCCGTCCCGACTCGAAAAACGCACGTGCCGAATCGAGAGCGAGTTTGCAAATCGTTCGCGTGGTGTCGAAAGAGCCCCATGACTGGAGGATGAGAGCTGAATCGCCGGGTCCTAAAGGAAGGATGCAATCGAGATCCAAAGACGGACAGTCCGATGAACCTTCACCGCCGCTCGGCGGGAACACCACCTGGCCACCGCCCCCACCGCTTGGGCAGGAGTAGTACTCAAACCCGTAGATCGTACACCCGTTCGCGCAGGAGAAAATTGTGACGGAGTTCGCCGCGACTCCACTTCCTGTTCCTGCGTCGAGAAGCGACGCGTTGGGCGTGCACGGGACACCAGCACACTCCACATGCATGGAGATGAGGAAGTACTCGCAGGTCAGGGTAGGCTCGCCCCAAGACAGCGGAAAAGACTGGGCCCCCTTCCCTAGTCCCCGTCCCTGCTGGTAATGCATGCGAGCGATTTCATCCCGCGTCTGCGATTGAGCGAGGGAATCGGCTGCTGAGATGCAACGAACGTCTGCAAGCCGCGCCCCGCTCCGCGTGCCCCACAACAAGAAGCGCACCTCAACCGCTCGAGCGTCGCTGGAGGTCGAGTTCGATATCGAGAAGCGGCGATGCTGATATCGCGGCACTCCACTGGTCGCGCCGACCATCACGGAAGCGGAGCACTCTCCGATTAGGCTAGGCAACACAGGTAAAGCTCGAGCCGTGTCGACACCAACCATCGGCTTCACCGAACGCTGCTGAGTGCCGCCGAACGGTTCCACGGGCTGAATCTCGGAGGAGCACGCGCTCAAAGACAGAATGAGACACACTACGGCGGTGAGCCTGAGTGACTCGAATCGGCAAGTCATGCTAGGGTTCCGGCAGTGGGTGATCGCCTACGGTGCTCCTCCGGGACGGCGGTGTCAAGCACAGATCTGCAGCCTGCTACGAAGAGCTAGACACTCAGCCGGCCCACTGGGTCGGCCATGAACGCGAGTATATTCCCCGAATGCACGTCCGGCCGCCATCTTGTCCTATGCCCGCGCCGCCACCCACTGTGGGGCGCGGACTTCGCGTCCTTGTCGCGATGTCCGGCGGCGTCGATTCGTCGGTCGCCGCAGCGCTGCTCGCGAAGCAGGGCTTCGACGTCGTCGGCGTGACGATGAAGCTCTTCCACGACGGTGGCGAGGTTCCCGACCGTCCCTGCTGCTCGCTCGATAGTGTGAACGACGCGCGGCGCGTGGCCGAGCATCTGGGCATCCCGCACTACGTGCTCAATCTGCAGGATGCCTTCGGGCATGACGTCGTGCGCGACTTCGTCGCCGAGTACGCGGCGGGCCGCACGCCGATCCCCTGTGTGCGTTGCAACACGTTCACGAAATTCCGCGATCTGCTCGCGAAGGCCGATGCGATCGAGGCACAGTGGATCGCGACCGGCCACTACGCGCGTGTCGTCGACGGAAAGCTCCTGCGCGGCCGCGACGACGCGAAGGACCAGACGTACTTCATGTGGGGGATCGACCGCGCCGTGCTCTCGCGCATGCTCCTTCCCGTCGGCGAGATGACGAAGGCGGAGACGCGCGCTGCGGCGCGCGAGCTCGGGCTGCTCACGGCCGAGAAGCCGGAGAGCCAGGAGATCTGCTTCGTGCCGGATGGGGACTACGTGAAGGTGCTCGAGCGCGAGCTGCCCGCGAATGCGCCTGCGCTCTCGCGCGGGCCGATCGTGACGATGGATGGGCGCGTCGTCGGCGAGCACGATGGGTTCGCGCGGTACACCGTCGGGCAGCGGCGTGGGCTGCCGGGAGGGTCGCGTGAGCCGATGTTCGTGGTTGCGCTGCGGCCGGAGGATCGGGCGGTGGTGGTCGGGCCGCGGGAGGCGTTGCTGGGGCGTGGGGTTGTGGCGCGGGAGGTGAACTGGCTCGTGCCTGATGTGCCGGCTGTTGGCAGCGCGGTCCGGGTACGCGTGCGTCATCGCGCCGCACCGGTGCCGGGGACGATCCTTCGCACCGACGACGGCGAAGTCGAGATCGCGCTCGATGAACCAGTGAAGGCGATCACGCCGGGTCAGTCGGTCGTGTTTTACAGCGATGACATCATGCTTGGCGGCGGCGTGATCGAGCGCGCGCGACGTATGCTCCCGGTGCGCGCGGCATGAGCCCGACGATTCGCTCGTCGAGGATGCGTTTGTGCGTTCGATCAGACCGCCATCTGCTTGATTCGACCCATGGCGTCGAGCACCAGGTCTGCTAGTTCTTCCTCTGTCTGCGGTGGGACGGGGTAGCAGTCTCGAAAATGGCTCACAAGTATCCGGTGAAGTCCACCATCATTCAAGAGTCCTTCTGCGCTCGCTGCAGCCAGCCGACGCACTTCTTCTGTTTGACCTGCGAGCGCCTCGACTAGAGGTGCACCAACCGCGAGGACTGCCAGGTCGGCGAGATCTCGGCTGTCTTCGGGGCGGTCTCGACCACGGTCTCGATGCGCCGCGCACTTCATCAGGAAGAGACCGACCGCGCTGACATGGCGAAGCTCGGGCCTTACGAGCATCGGCTGTGCGGTAGCGATCGCGAGTTCATCCACGCGCGCACCCGAGGCGCCGACGAAGCGGCCTGCGAATGAGAGGTCGAACGGCGTGCCGTCGGGACCTATCCATCGCCCTGCGTGTCGAGATGACGAATCTTCCCTGAAGCCGGCGGCTCGAAGAGCCGCATTCAGTCGTTCGCTGTCTCGGTAGCTCGTCGCTGCCGCAACGGCATCGACATCATCGGTTGGTCGCGGAGTGTGGAACAGGTGATCCACATCGACGAGTAGCGGAAGCGTCGTGCCGCCGATGAAGACCAGCTCGGAGCTGGCCGTCCCAAGCGCGTCTGCGACCGCGCATATTCGACGAACCGACTCGGCACGGAGCTCGCCAGTCATGACGAGAGCTGCGCGAAGCGTTCGCGTATCATCTTTCGTGCAAGATCACGCTCTCGTGCATCGCCGAGCCGGAGTGCGTCAAGCAGCGCCAGAAAGGCATAAAGGTCGGGGTCCCGATGCCGAATGTCCGGCGCGGCGGGCACCAAGGGATTGACTCCCAATCCTTCCGTGTTCCCGAGCTTGGACGGCCAAACCATCGCTGTCGCGTTGGTATGGGCCATCCCCTCTTGCGAAAGCGCCTTCAGGCCGGTTGGAACTCCTCGCGCTCTCGGAATGACGTCGGGCGCGAAGGCGTAGGGCACGCCATAGCTGAGGAAATCGACTGCCGGGCCATCAGCCACCACCGCCATCGATCGCTTCGAGGGATGCGCAAGCCGATTTCGAATAAGCCGCCTTACGCCTCCGTGCGCCGAGCTCTTGCTTATGCCAAGTCGCTCGGCCATCGCTGCATATGAGTCAAGAGGGTGCAGGCGAAGGCTCAGTAGCACCGCGATGTCAGCTGGTCGTAGCACGGTCCGTTCTCCGTTCGCGAACAAGGAACGTATGTGACCAACTCCCTCTTGTCAACAGATATAGAGAACTCGTTCGGGTTTCGCGAACAATGAACACTCCCTCCGCCGCCCTCCTCGAGGTTCAGAAGGCTCCGTCGCATAGGTTCTTCTGAGCGCCAGATCCGGCAGCTCGATAAGAGCCCCGTCGTAACGGAGATCGACGCGCAGAGATTCGGGGCACGTGCGCGAGGACAGCTCACGTGGGTGACTGCGCGCTCCAAACGGCGACCAGAACGCGGCTTTTCCGGTTGACCGAACTTGGTAGCGGCTGTGCGTCAGCAGCGCCATGATATGTGATCGCAGGCGATGGTCCGGTCGACGCCGACCATCCGAATGGCTATCGAAGTTCGTCGGGTTCGACACACCTCGGTCAGGGCACCGCGACAACGTCATGGAGATATCCGATGAGGCGCGTGGCTATCCGCATTGTGAGCATTCTTTTCCTTCTGGTATCGTGTACGTCACCCGCTGACCGAAAGCTCACCCAAGAGAATTTGGCGGAGCTGCAAAAATCCAACGCACTGACCGGCGAAGAGTACCAGTTACTACAGGCCTTCGTCATGCGGACTGGCCTGTCCTCCGTCCTCTCGGGCAAGGACTCAAGCGAATGGTTGGATTCGAGTCTCACCATTCGCCAGGCAATCGCAGCGCAGCGGCAGTGGATCATCGACGACTCAATCGCAACCGCGAAAGCGAAGGCAGAGGCTGCTGAAGCGCTGCGGAAGTATGAGCAGGAGGTAGCACAACTGCGCTCGATCATCACCGTTACGCCAGTGCGCAAGACGTTCGCTGAGCAGGATTACTCGAGCTACATACGCTTCCAGATGGTGGTGAGGAACTCAGGCACGAAACCAGTGCGAGCCTTCAAGGGCTACGTTCGCGTCACGGACCTGTTTGGGGATCTAATCTCACGGTTGGAAGTGAAGGACGATGACGGCCTGGTTGCCGGAAAGGACCGCGTCATCGCAATGCTGTACTCATACAATCAGTTTATTGACCGAGACGTCACGCTCCGCCATACAGATATTGACAAGATGAAGTTTGAATGGGAGCCGGAAGTCATCCTCTTTGCCGATGGCACAGAGTTGATCGTTCCCGAGCGTCCGGATCGTTAGCGGGCGTTCAGCATTGCCTGCGGGAAAAGACCTCGCTAGCGCTTTGCGCCGCTCGACGGCTCCCGCGGCGGCGTGACCGACGTTCGACGAGGAGGGCGCCTCCGGACTCGTTGGACGGGACACCACGCCTTCGTGACGATCATGCGCTTCGATCGCATCGATGACTTCTCCCAGCCCACGCCCCAGCTCCCGGACCCCGACTTCGGCCTGCTGACGTTCTGGAGAAACGCCCCAGACTCCGCGGGATCGTTCTGGGAAGGACACTGGCTCAATCCCGCCGCCGAAGCAGTGATCCACATCGCGCTTCCGGGTCCCTTCTCAGGGCCGTTACCCGAGGCACGCGCATTCGCGCTGCGATTCGCGAACTCCGCTCATCTCAACGCTGTGATCAAGTTCGCTCGTCCGCAGATCGAGCCGATATTCCTGGCCTATACGGAACGGACGCTCGCGGCGGACTTGGACACCGATCTCAAGCTGTACGGGATCTCGCTCGACGACGTGCTCGCGACACCGATGAGCTGGGAGCTGTCCTTTCAGGTGCGCGATGATAGCGATCTGACTTTCATCAACGTCCCGATGGTCGGCGACGTCGCTCAGCGCGCGTACCTGAAGACCTAGCCGAAGCTTTCGCACGGGAACCCGCGTGACGCGGGAGCACATGCGCGGGTACGGGCGGGCAACAGCAGTCGAGTCGGACCTCCCCTCACCGGAGTCCACCCATGCGCCGCTCGCCTCGCGTTCGTCTCGCTCACGTCGTCGCGCGCCTCGGTCTCGCGACGATCCTCACGCTCACCGCGACCGCGCTCGGCCACGCCGCGCCGCCGCGAGCGGACCTCGTCATCACCGGCACGGTGACGACCGAGGCGAAGCAGCCGCTCTACGGCGCCAACGTCGTCATCGACGCGCTCGCGATCTCCGT
>CAYLME010000190.1:0-6344 GCA_964384585.1 uncultured Gemmatimonadaceae bacterium
GGTACCCGGACTCCGACGAAGGGCGCCAGGCGCGCGCGCGACTCCGCGAGATCTCGTGAGCGGTCGCGCCGTGATCCTGTTCGTGCCGCGCTGAGATGCGCTGCCCCTACTGCAACGGCCTCGAGGACAGGGTCGTCGACTCGCGCACGAGTCAAGAGGGGCGCGCCGTGCGACGGCGTCGCGAGTGCATCAACTGCGGGCGCCGCTTTACGACGTACGAGTACATCGAGGAGCGGCGCCTGCAGGTCACGAAGCGCGACGGCTCCTCGCAGCCGTATGACAGGCGCAAGATCGTCGATGCGATCCGGGTCGCGTGCACGAAGCGGCCCATCAGCAGCGGCGAGATCGACGCTCTCGTGGACGACGTCGAGGATGCGGTCGCGCGCGCGGGGAGCGACGAGATCGCGAGCCGCCAGATCGGTGAGTTCATCATGGACCGGCTGAAGGCGCTCGACAACGTCGCATACGTCCGTTTCGCCTCGGTCTACCGGAACTTCCAGGACCTCGAGGAGTTCTACGAAGAGTTGCGCGACCTGTCCGCGCGACGCGCGCGCGCAGCCGCGAGCGAGGGACAGGCCGAACTGCCGCTGTAGCACTCATGGCACTCCTGGACCGCCAGCGCCGTCCCGGCTCGCCAGCCGGGGAAATGCCATTTCTCGATCATCTCGAGGAACTGCGCTGGCGCATCCTCTGGTCGCTCCTCGCCCTGATCGTCGGGTCCGGGATCGGCATCTTCCTCGTCATGAAGTACAACGTGCTCGCGCTGCTCATCTCGCCGATCGAGCCATACCTCGAGACGGGCAAGCTGATGTACCTGAGCCCGTCCGACCCGTTCTTCCTGACGCTGCGCCTCGGGCTGACCGGCGGCATCATTCTCGCCTCGCCCATCCTCATGTACCAGGTCTGGGCATTCGTCTCGCCGGCACTGCTGCCGCAGGAGAAGAAGGCGATCGTACCCGCCCTCTACCTGGGCCTCGTGCTGTTCGCACTCGGCGTGACGCTCGCCTACATGTTCGCGCTGCCGATGACGCTGAAGTTCTTCATGACGAACTTCCAGACGGAAGCACTGCAGGCGAACATCATCGCACCCACGTACCTGGGTCTCGTCGTCAAGCTGCTCCTCGCGTTCGGCGTGATGTTCGAGCTGCCGGTCGTGGTGCTGGTGCTGGCCGCAATGGGGCTCGTGACGTCCCAGTTCCTGCGCGCGAAGCGACGCTACGCCATTGCGGGCCTCACCATTCTCGCCGCCATGATCTCGCCCGGTGACGCCATCACGGTCACGCTCATGATGATGCTGCCGCTGATCCTGCTGTACGAGATGAGCATCGGACTGGCGCGCCTCGTGGAGAAGCAGCGGGAGCGGAGCCAGAACGATTCGGCGACGGCGGAGGCCGTGTGAATCGACCTGAACGGCTCACACCACAGAGACCACAGAGCTCACGGAGAACGGGCAGCAGCGACGTCAGCATTGCAGAGCGCCATTCCGTCTCCGTGTCCTCTGTGGTGAAAGGAGTTCTGTATTTCCTGGTGGTGCTTCTTGTACTTCCGGCAACAGCAGCAGCCCAGCAACAGGACACCTCCCGGAGTACCATCGAGCGACTTCGCCAGCGTGCACCGCTGATCGTGCGTGACACGACGCCGGTCGATACACTGGCGCAGGACACCCTCGCTCCGCCGCCGCCGCAGCAGGTCCAGATCGTCGCGGATACGGGCGGCGCGATGCAGCGACGGTCGGCGGCGGGTTTCGCGTCACAGGACTCGATTGCTCGCGAGCTGATGCGGCTGTCGGGGTATGTCGCGACGGAGTACACGGCGCCGTTCGCGCGTTACGACGCCGACTCGTCCACGTTGCGGCTGGTCGGGGAGAGCAGTGTGGCACGCGAGGGGCAGGTCCTCAACGCCGACACGTCGATCGTGTACTACGAGGGGACGGGCTTCGCCTGCGGGTTCGGCACGCCGACACTGACGGGCGAGGGGCTGGACGCGCCGCTGGCGAGCGATTCGCTGTGCTATGACATCCGGGGCGGTGTCGGTCGCGCGTACGGCCTGTCCACGACCGTGCAGGAGCAGGCGACATGGCTCGTGAACGGCGACTGCTGGGTGGTCGGCGACGAGTACTTCTGCCATGACACGATCTTCACGGACTGCGACATCGAGGGGCCGCACCCGCATTACCACTTCAAGGCGCGGGACGTGAAGATCCAGCGCGGCAACGTGCTCGTCGGCCGTGACGTGACACTTCACTTCGCCGATGTGCCGGTATTCTGGCTGCCGGTCTTCATGCAGAGCCTGGAGCGGGGACGCCGCAGCGGCATCCTCTTCCCGGAGTTCGGCATTGCAGACATCGCGCGCACCAGTTCGAGCTACAACCGGCGTCTCAGCAATGTCGGCTTCTTCTGGGCCATCAATGACTACATGGGGATGCGGCTCGCCGGCGCGTGGGAGTCGAATCACCATACTGCGCTCGAGATGGGACTCGACTGGAGCGTGCTCAAACGCTTCCTGCGCGGCGGCCTGAACGTCAGCCACTACTGGCGCGACACGGGGCAGCGCGACCTCACGCTGCGCGCGAACAACACCTGGCAGCCCGACGAGCGGACGAACTTCAACCTGAGCGCTTCGTATTCCAGCTCCACGGATCTCATCCGTGAGCGTTCCTACGACCCGCAGGAGCTGAATCGCTCGATCGATTCGAACTTCAACCTGACACGCCGGTTCGACTGGGCGAACGTGTCGCTCGGCGGCTCGCGTCAGCAGCGGCTGCGCGACGAGACGGTGACGTGGCGGCCGGGCCTGAACGTGAACTTCCCGACGGTCACCATCTTCGACGCGGGGCCGGGCGCGAGTGGTCCTTTCAGCAGCATGACGTGGAGTGGCAACGGTCGCGTCGATTACAACCGCACCGACATCGCGGACGCCAACCCACGACCTGTGCGCAGCACGAGCGGCATCTCGGCGTCGGGTCAACAGTCGATCAACCTCGGCTCGCTCGGCGTGCAGCAGGGCTTCAACATCCGCACACACGACGAGGTGGGTCGCATCGTACCGGACGAGCCCGGCACGGTTCTGAACGACACGTCAACGTACGAGCTGACCTGGAACACGAACGTCAGCTACCAGCAGCGACTGTTCGCGAAGACGACGCTGACACCGAACATGACGATCACGGGGCGCACGCTGGCCAGGAACGACGAGCAGCTGTCGGAGCCGCTGCGCCTCAGCTTCGGCGCATCGCTCGGCACCGACCTGTTCGGCTTCTTCCCGGGATTCGGTCCGTTCGAGCGCGTGCGGCATCGTATCTCGCCCACGTTCAGCTACTCGTACTCGCCCGCACCGACGTACACCGACGAGCAGCGCGACTTCTTCTCGGTGGGCGACAACCGGATCGGCGAGCGCAACACGCTCACTGTGTCGTTCAACCAGACGTTCGAGGCGAAGTATCGCGCGGGTGAAGGCGGCAGTGACCGGGGGGCCGCCGGCGACACGACCGCAGTGGGCGACACGATCGACGCTGCCGGCACGCTGCAGCAGGACACTGCGAGCGGACCACGTCGGCGCGATGAAGCGCGTATCATTACACTGCTGTCGATCAACACCAGCGCGCTGGTCTACGACTTCATCCGCGCGCGCGAGGACGGCAGGGGGCTGACCAACACGTCGATCACCAACACGCTGTCCACGGACCTGCTCTCGAACTTCTCGGTGCGTATCGCACACGACCTGTGGGCCGACGAGTTCTTCGCACCCGACACGGTGGCCGGCCTGCCGGGCGTGATCGGGCCCGGGCGTCGTTTCTCGCCGTACCTGACGGGCATGTCGTTCGGGTTCCGCCTGAACAGTGATTCGTGGATCGCGCGCACGCTCGGCCTCGGCCGCTCGCGTGACGCGGATGCACAGCCGCGCCTCGAGACGGACAGCATCGTCGGCCCGGGCTCGACCGAACGGCCCGAGGCCGGCATCGAGGACTGGAATGAGGACGGCCCCGAAGCCGGTGTGATCGGCCAGGCGAGCACGCGGTCCGATCGGACCAGCCCCGCCGACAACGCGGTCGGCACCTGGAACGCAAGCTTCGACTACGTGCTGAACCGCTCGCGCGGACGCTGGCTGCCTGATGGCACCCGCAGTGACGGCAACGCGAGCCAGACCCTGCGTGGCACCTTCCGCATGCAGCCCACCCGCAATTGGGCGCTGAGCTGGCGCACGGGCTACGACTTCACGGCCGGCGAGTTCAGCGACCACACGCTCACGCTGACACGCCGGCTGCACGACTTCGATGCGAACTTCGACTTCATCAAGTCGCAGAACGGCAACTTCCTGTTCATGTTCCGCGCCCAGCTCAGGGCATCGCCGGACCTCAAGGTCGAGCACACGCAGCGCGACCTGGCGCCGTCCAACCGGCGCTAGGGCATAGCGGCGTCCTACCGCGGCGAACAGGGAGGGCACTGAGGGACTGCGTCTTCCGTGCGTCCGCCCTGTCGCGGACACCGTCGCGCGTCTCGAGGCAGTTCGTGACTCAGTTGCCCTCCGTCAACTCCGTGGTTCAAAACACCGTGATGTTGACCGCGCAGCCAGGGAGCGCCCAGAATCCCGTCCATGATCGAGATCAATGGCCGCTCGCTGCGGCTCGAGGACGTGGAGGCGGTCGCGCGCAGTGGCGTGCCGGTCGGCCTCGATCGTGAGGCGCGCGGACGGGTGGAGCGGGCGCGCGCGCTGGTGGACCGCATCGTCGCGGAACACCGTGTCGTGTACGGCATCACGACGGGCTTCGGCGCGCTCGCCGAGGTGGTCATTCCGCCCGAGCGCATCCGCGACCTGCAGGTCAACCTGATCCGCAGTCATGCAGCGGGTGTCGGCGATCCGTTCTCCGTGCAGGAAGCGCGTGCAATCACGCTGCTGCGTGCGAACGTGCTCGCGCTCGGTCATTCCGGTGTGCGGCCCGTCGTCATCGAGCGACTGCTCGATCTGCTGAATCATTCCATCACTCCCGTCATCCCGTCACGGGGCAGTGTCGGTGCGAGTGGCGATCTCGCGCCGCTTTCACATCTCGCGCTCGTGCTCATGGGCGAGGGCGAGGCGTGGGTGGACGGCGAGCGGCTGGGCGGCGCGGAGGCGCTTGCGCGACACGCGCTCGAGCCGCTCGTGCTCGAGGCGAAGGAAGGCCTCGCACTGAACAATGGTACGCAGGCGCACACGGCGGTCGGCATCCTTGCGCTCCTCGCCGCGGAGCGCGCGGTCGATACGATCGACGTCGCCGGTGCGCTCAGTCTCGAGGCGCTGCGCGGCACGCCCGACGCGTTCGCACCACAGATCCAGCAGGTGCGCCCGCATCCGGGCCAGGCACACAGCGCCGAGCGACTGCGCTCACTGCTCGCCGATTCCGGAATCCGCGACTCGCATCGTGAGAACGATCCGCGCGTGCAGGACGCGTACTCGCTGCGCTGCATGCCACAGGTCCACGGTGCCGCGCGCAACGGTCTCGCGTACGTACGCAGTGTACTCGAGATCGAAGCGAACAGCGCGACCGACAACCCGCTCATCTTCCCCGACGACGATCTTGTCATCAGCGGCGGCAACTTCCATGGTCAGCCGGTCGCGCAGGTGCTCGACCTCGTCGCCGTGATCTGCGCCGACCTCGCCTCGATCAGCGAGCGACGCATCGCGCGCATGATCGACCCCGCACTGTCCGCGGGTCTGCCGGCGTTCCTGGTCCGGGACGTAGGCGTGAACTCGGGCCTCATGATGGTCCAGATCGTCGCGGCCGCGCTCGTCAACGAAGTGCGGTTGCGCGCCGCCCCGGCGAGCACCGACAGTGTCCCGACCGACAACAACAAGGAAGACCATGTCTCGATGGGCGTAGCCGCCGCACTGAAGGCACGCGAGGCAGTGCACCTGCTCGAGACGGTGCTCGCACTCGAATTGCTGACTGCTGCGCAGGGGCTCGAGTTCCTGAAGCCGCTACGCCCGGGGAAGCGGGTGGAGCAGGCATACGACCTGGTGCGCTCGGTGGTCGAGCCGCTGGAACAGGACCGGGTGCTGTCAGGCGATATCGCGGCGGTGGAGCGTCTGGTGCGCGAGGGTGCCTTCGCACGCGTATAGGGGTTTTTTCCGCTGTGTAGCTCCGTGACAGACTCTGTGATCTCTGTGGTCAGCTGTTCAATACTCCTGGGGTAAACCGGCTATCGATGACCAGCACTGCCACGATCTTCACGAACCTGCGCGAAGTCGTTACCTGCGAGACGGCTGACGAAGCCTGCGTGCGCACCGGCGTCGCAGTCGTCGTGCTCGACGGTCGCATTGCCGCCATCGATGACGAGCTGGTCCTCGGAGCAGCGCATCCGACGGCG
>CAYLME010000191.1:0-6339 GCA_964384585.1 uncultured Gemmatimonadaceae bacterium
CGCTCGTTTCCCCCTCGGGAAGCCCCGTCGCACCGACGAACACGATGCGGAGCGACGGGACCCGCTGCAATGCATGCGCGAGTGCGTCCTTCAGCATGCCCAGGTCCGGCCGCATGATCCGGCCGACGTGCACCAGCAGCGGCGTGCCGCCGGCAATGCCAAGCGACGCGCGCGCCGCGGCGCGCGAGGGTGCGTCGTCGTGTCGCGTACACCCGTTCGGCAGCTGCAGGATCCGCTCAGCCGGGTAGTCCATGGCCCGCAGCCGCTCACCGAGCGCGCTGCAGATCACGGTCGCTCCCGCCGCCCGTCCGCGGAACGACTCCTCGAACCACGTCTCGACGGGACCGAAGAAGGTACGCACCAGCCAGCCGGAGCGCTCCTGGATACGGCCACCGCGCCCCCACCAGTCCGCCCAGTCCATGACGAGGCGCGCGCCCGAGTCTGCCGCGACGCGCAGCGCCGGCAGCACGACGGCCGGCCTGGAATCGAACGCGTGAACCACGTCGAACGCGGACGCGCGCAGTCGGCTGATACGACGGAGCGTGTTGTATGGGTCCCATCCTGTGCGGGCAGGACCCCACCACAGGTCGGGCATCTCGACGACACGCACGCCGGCCGCCTCCTCCTCCCGCACCTGCAGGCGTGCTCGCTCGCTCGTCGTGACGAGCATCACCTCGTGGCCGCGCCGTACCAGCTCGCGGCCGAGATGGAACGCCCGCACGTACGTCCCGCGCCCACGCACATTGTGGTTCAGGAAGAGCAGCTTCACTCGGGTTCAGCCCCGGATGCGCTGCGGCATGCCGGACATGGTGTGACTGCGCGCACCGAGCTCGCCGCGTGGGCCGGTACCCCAGCAGAACACGTTGTTCTCGACGAGACCGCACGTGAACGTGCCCATCGACGGCCGGATATCGACGAAGCGGAAGCGGTCGCTCGTTCCCTGTCGGCCCGGCTGCACGTAGATCGGCTGCGGCCACCCGTGCGAACGCGAATCCGCATTCCCGAGCTGCAGCTCGGCGCCGCGACCCCAGCAGTATCCGATGTTGTCGGTGGCCCGTGCGCACGTCACATGCAGACCCGCGCGGATATAACGTACGCCGATCCCGATGTTGACCGGGTTCGGGCTCCTGTATCCGATGTCGGTTTCCAGGTAGATCAGGCCGTCTCCCGCCTCACCGGATGCATTGCTGCCCCAGCAGTGCGGGAACCCGGTCTCGGCTACGGCGCACGTATGCGTCGCGCCCGCCGAGACCTGCGTGAAACGCAATGCGCTGTTGATCGGCGTCGGCTCGCTCACATATACGGTGTCGGAGCCGATGCCGAGCTGGCCGTTCGAGTTGTCGCCCCAGCACACGATTACGCCGTCCGTGCGAACTGCGCACGTGTGCTGCGCGCCGGCGGAGATCTGCGTGGCCTGCAGCCCGCCGGCGACCGGGATGACGCCCGACGATCCGACCGGTGCACCGCTACCGAGCTGCCCGTGACTGCCGGCGCCCCAGCAGTGCACGGTCGCGTCCTCGGCGATCGCACAGGTATGGTGCCACCCCGCATCGATTGCCGTGAAGTGCAGGTCCGTCTGCACCTCCGTCGGATTCACGTCCCACGCCTCGTCCGTGCCGCGCTGCATGTAGGGATTCCAGCCCCAGCACCATGCGGCGCCTTCGGCCGTGAGCGCACAGGTATGGCCATCACCGGTCGTGATCTGCTCGAACAGCTCGGGCGTGTCCACCTTCGTCGGCATGTCGCGGTCCGCGGCTGGCCAGCCGAAGCCGAGCTGGCCACGCTCGCCCGCGCCCCAGCAGTACAACTCGCCCTCGGCCGTTACTGCGCACGCGTGCTCCACGCCGGTATCGAGTGCCGTGAAGTCGAGCAGCGTACGACCCGGACCGGACGGATCGCCGCATGCAGTCAGCGCGAGGAGTGCCAGCACGGGAACGACTTTAATGCCTTGCTTCATGTGCGCTTCCCCTCCAACACCTGTTCGTAGATCGCGCTGAGCCGTTCATAGGCAACCGCAGGCGACATCGTGCGCTCGAAGCGCTCGCGTGCGCTGCAACCCATCGCGCGGCGGCGGTCGTCGTCGTGCATGAGACGGTCCAGCGCGGCCGCGAGTGCCTCCGGATCACGCGCGGCCACCAGCTCGCCCGTTACGCCCTGCTCGACGGACTCCGGGATTCCGCCGATCGAAGTGGAAACGACCGGCAGCCCCACTGCCGCCGCCTCCGCGAACACGAGCGGCGCCCCCTCGTACGAGATCGACGGTGCAACGAGCAGGCGGGCCTCCTTCATTGCGGCGAGCACCCGGTCCTCGGGCACGTGGCCGTCGAAGCGAATGCGCGCGTCCTGCGAGGCGGCGCGCTCCACGGCGGCCTGCATGGGGCCGGCCCCCAGGATCCGCAACCGGAAGCTGCCGCGGACACGCCGCCATGCATCGAGCAGGACGCTGATCCCCTTCTCCTCCGCGAGCCTGCCGACATAGAGCACGTAGTCGGCGTCGTGTGTGCCCGCGCCGGGATCGCTCGCGAGATGCGGCCCCTTGATGTGGACCCGCTCGCGCGGGACGCCGCCCGCGACGACACGGTCCCGCAGGAACCCGGAAACGGCGATGAACGCGTCAACGTCACGCTCCCACGTTCGCCTGCTGCGATGCACACGCAGCATCGCGGCCACTACGCCGCTCGCGGCCCTGCTTCCGCGGTAGCAGCCGTGCACCACGGCCGGCCACGCGACCACCCGACCGACGCAATCCTCGCAGGGCGCGCCATCGCGGAGCATGAGCGCCGACGGACACGCGAGCCGGTAATTGTGCAGCGTCTGCACGACGCGTGCGCCCGCCCGGCGTGCGCCGCCGTAGACGGCGGGCGAGAGCAGCGGGAACGTGTTGTGGAAATGAACGAGGCGCGCGCCGGTCTCGCGGACACGCCGTTCGATCATGCGCGCAGCGTCCGCGTTCCATATCGTGCGCACCGCGGCCTGCGCGCGCCCCATGCTCGCGAGCGCGCTGTTCGACACCTCCAGCCGGACAACCTGGTGGCCATTCGCTTCCAGGAGCGCTGCCTCTGCCCGGTACGCGCTGTCCTCGCCGCCTGGCTGCGTGTAGTGGCAATGGACGAGCAGGATCGGGTCAGTGACCGCCATGCAGCGCCAGCAGGAACCGGTCGGCTACGCCTTCGGGCGTGAGACCCTCCACGGCCGCGCGCGCCGCCGCGCGCATGCGCTCGAGCTCCTCGTCCGGAGTCTGCATTGCCCGCTCGAGCGCCTGCGCGACATCGTGTACGCTGGCGGGTGTGAATTTCCAGCCGTTCTCTCCGTCGGTAACCAGCTCCTCGACCGCCTGGCTGAGACGGCTGCCCAGTACGGGCAATCCTGCCGCGAGCGCCTCGTTCACCACCATTCCCCACTCGTCGCCGAGCGTTGGAAACGCGAGCAGGCCGGCGCGCGCGTAGTACGCAGGCAGCGCGCCGTAATCAACGTGTCCCGGCCAGGCGGCGCGCGCGTTCGGCGGCAGTGGCATCGACTGCAGCTGCGTACGCAGCGGACCGTCGCCTATGATGCAGATGTCGAACGTCCGTTGCGGCTGGCGCCGCGCGACCGCCGCCAGCGCGCCGAGCAGCAGATCGACACCCTTGCCGCTCGAGAGTCGGCCCACGACGAGGATCCGCCGCGCACACGAGGCCGCACGCGTCAGCGGAACGCGCTGGAACGCTTCGAGCGACGTCGTCTGCGGGACGACCGCGATACGTTCATCCGGCACGTCGTAGCGCCGGATGTAGGACGCGCCGCTGTTGCCGTTCACGATCACGCCCGATGCGCGAGCAAGCAGCCATCGCCGCAGCGCCTGGCGCATCGGGTCGCGCTCGACCTCGAGGTGCTCGGCCAGTGTCGCCCAGATGTAAATCGGAACGCCACGTCTCCGTCCGAACAGCATTGCCTGCGTCGTACGCGCTCCCATCTCGCCCGAAACGATCACGTCGGGACGGAACGCGCGCAGCCGCGCGACCGTGTCCAGCGGGACATGGAGATCGAGGCGCTCCGCGAACCGGCTCGTGCGCCACGTGCGCTTGACCGAGATACCACGCTGCACGACGACGTCGAGGCCGTTCCAGTCCGCGACGGCGGTTCGGTCGCGCTCGACCCGTGTCGAGATCAGGACACGCAGTGCGCTGACGCGCTCGCTCAACGCTTCGAGCAGCGGCAGGCGGTACGGCGCGATGAAGTTGGTCAGCAGTGCGAGCCGTAGCGGCCGGCTCACGACGTCCATGCCTGCCCGCGGTGGAAGCGGCGAAGCCACGTTCCCGGCGCGACATACGCAAAGGTGAGTGCTGCCATCTGGCGCGCGGCGGCCACCGGTCGCCCGAGCAGCGATCCCGCGATCGAGCGTACGCCACCGAGCCACTCACGCGTACGGGCCGGCGCGAAACGACGTGCACCTTCCAGCGTCGCCAGGATCATCGCGTGCTTGTGACACGGCGACGGCAGCATACCGTCATGGTACGGCGTACCGAGATCCGTCGCGACGGCTTGTGCGACTTCGATCTGCCGCTTCAGCAGCACCGTGACATGCCGCGAGTCGGGATACATCTGCTCCTCGTGACGACGATAGAGCGCGAGCGGCTCGTTCGCGGTGAAACCGGGTGCGCCCAGCCGGGCAATGCGTCCGAGCACGAGCGCAGCCGCGCCGGCGTGTGTGGGCGACAGCGGTATCAGCTGCTGAGCGAGCGAGCGCCGCAGCACCAGTCCCGATGTGGCCGCGGTCACCACCCGCTCGGCGATCAGCTCCGGACGCGGCACGACGACCCCGCTGCGTACGATGGGTGGCACGCGCGGGCCGAGCAGCCGCATATCCTGATCCACGAGCGCCAGCGGATGCCGCAGCCATTGCGCTTCAGGATGCGCATCGAAGATGGCCGTAACGCGCGCGAGCTTGTCCGGCGTGAACGCGTCGTCGGCATCGAGCAGACAGAGCACGTCGCCGTCGGCTGCGCTGATCGCGGTATCGATCGCGCCGACCTGCCCACGCTGCTCCTGCAGGATGACCTGAAGGCCGGGCATCGACTGCGCGTCCGCGAGACGCCTGCGCGAGTCGTCCGTCGACCCGTCGTCCACGACGATTACCTGGTGCGCGGGCAGCGTCTGCGCGGCCACACTCGCAAGGCAATCCTCGAGGAACCGGCCGTAGTTGTGGTTCGTGATCAGCACACTGACGCGCAGTGCGCCGACGCCGTTCGAGCGGCTCATTCGTATGCGTACGAGCCGCGCAGCCCGGCGAGCAGCCCCTGCACCGCGCGCCACGGACGTGCCCACAGGATCACCACCACCGCACCGGCAATGCTGAGCCAGCCCAGCTGCGCGTGGAAGAGCAGCAGCATGGACGCGAGCCAGAGCGGTGCCATCCGCTCGTACGACAGCGAGCCGACCACACGCGTCGTGATCACGTGCAGCACACCGAAGCTCGCGAGGTTCACCATCTCCGCGTAGCCATAGCCGATCAGGCCGTACCGCGGAACGAGCAGCAGCGAAGCGACGAGCAGCAGCGCGCTGTGTGCGGCATGATAGACCGAGATGCGGGCGTTGCGCGCGAGCACGTACAGCGCCGAGCAATGCAGGTTGAACGCGGCGATCGTCACCCAGGCGGCAGCGACGAACGGATAGATCAGGACGATCGTGGACCACTCCTCACCGAGGAGTGCCGGCACGATCCAGGGCGCAACGAAGCCGAACGCTACCAGGAACGGCGCAACGGCTACGATCTGCAGCGGCATCCCTTCGCCGATCGCACCGGCCATGCGCCGCGTGTCGTGCTGGATGCGCGAGAGCGCCGACGTCGCGAGCCGCCATGTCGCATTGGCGACGAAGCTCAGGTTCGTCACGATCTGCGTTGCAACCGCCACGAACGCCACGGCCTCCGCGCCCAGGAAACGGCCGACCACGAATGGATTGACCAGACGGCGCAGGTGCCAGAGCCAGAGCGACGCGGAGTACGTCACGCCATAGCGCAGCATGCTGCGCGCGGCCGCACGGTCGAAATGCCAGCGCGGCCGGTAGCGCGCGACTCGGTGGTACAGCGCGAAGTTGACCACGTGCTGCGCCCACCAGCCGAACAGCGGCGCCCACGCGCCCCAGCCGGAAAACGCGAGCGGCACACCCACCACGAAGAACGCGAGCTGCGCGGTCAGCTCCACCCACGTCACCGAGCGGTACTCCAGTGCGCGCTCCACGCGCGCCATGGGTACGAGCGTCAGGTTCACGATCGGCAGCGCCGCGAATGCGGCCGCCGCGAAGACACCGACGCCGTCGAGGCGTGTCGCGTGTTCGATGACGGGCGCGAGCGCGATGCCT
>CAYLME010000192.1:0-6324 GCA_964384585.1 uncultured Gemmatimonadaceae bacterium
CGCAAGTCGGAACGTCCAGAAACACGATGTCGTAGCACGCGTGCTCCGCGCGGCGTCCACGACTCGACCCCAGTCCACGGTCGTGTGCGTGACGAGCTGGTGCAGATCGTGGAACGTGCGCCACGCGGCGGACGCCATTCCGTGCGTCCACGCGAAGTGTGCCGCGAGGTGCAGCACCTGGTACTCGACGCCGGGCACCAGCGCGCGCCTGCCGTGCACGTTCACCTCGCGCGCATTCTGCCGGATCAGTTTTGGCTCCAGCTCGATCGCGCCATCCGTCAGAGCGGTGTGCAGCTCCAGGGCGAGGCCGGTGCGCAGGGGGTCATCGAGGGGAGGCAGATGATAGTGCGTCGTATAGAACTCCGCCGGCCGCTCTATCTCGTTGTGCGTCCAACCGTTCGCGCGCAGCGCACTCCACGCGCGCACGGCGTGTTGGGGCTTGACGAGCAGATCGACGTCGTACATGGGGCGCGCGCCAAACGAGCCGTAGATGGTCGTCGCAAGACCGGCGCCCTTGAGCAGGATGACCTCGATGCCTTTCGCCGAGAGTGTGTCAAGGGCCTGCAGGAACAGATGCTCGAGGCGCAGCATGCGGAACTGTGTGACGCGAAGTAGTCCGTTGACGCGAACACGCGCTTCGGTGGGCACCAGGTCATCCGACAGCGGTGCGAGCAGCGCATGGAGAGCGGGCGCAGCCTTCTCGCGAAATGCCAGGTCTACCAGCCCGTCCCAAGAGAACGCCGGATCCGTGAGCACTGCGCGCAGCTCGCGCGGATCCGACGTCGCGCCGATCGCCAGCAGCAGGACACGCGCTTCGGGCGAGAGGATATGGCGGATCGATTCGTTCACGGCTCCGGACGGCGAGAGGTGTGACCGCGCCGATTCCAGTGTTGCCGCAGCCGCTAACATCATCACAGCTCGACCAAGCGGTGATCGGTGATGCGTGTGAACGAGTCGACGTGTGTGCGCGAGTCGCCGATCACGAGCCCGCCAACCTCGACCCAGGCGTGCGCGTTGAACTCACCGTTGCACAGGCGTACGCCGATGCGGATCGTGCTGCCTGCCACACCACGCCGGCGCAGCATGCGCTGGATCGCGAGCGAGCGGACGAGGCACTTCGGACGGAACACGCCGTAGCTCGCGGCACGGGTGACGGCCCAGCCGACGGACCGGAGTGCCTGCACACTCGGCGCTGTCGGCACGTCCTGCTCGCCCGTGACCTCGTTCCAGTCGAGCAGCTCGCCGACCGGGCGTCGCCACTTGGCGATCTGGCAGGCGAGCAGTTCGCGCTGTGCCTCGAGAAGCAGCCCGATCTCCGTCAGGCTCAATCCCCGCAGCCGGGCCTGCCAGCTCGCCACTGCGCTGCCCACTAGGCTTCTGCGGGAATCACGAGGCCCTGTTCGGCCAGGCCGTCGAGCAGCTCGACCACGTCCGCGCGGATCGTCTCCTGCGGAACGTCCGGGTAGCGCGAAAACAGCTTCTCGCACGCCTCGTCTACGCGGGTACACTCCGGCGGGAGGAGCTGCCAGATCTCGACGCCGACCGTGTTCAGGCCGAAATAGATTTCCTGCTCTGTATGCAGCAGGATGGCACCGTCAGGAACGGGCTGGAACAGGACGGCGGGGTGCGGTCTCGGCAGCATTGCTCGCTTTCAAGTCAACGGGTCAGGCATGCCGGGGGCCGCCCGGCGGCCTTGGAAGCAATTGCGGGGCCGGGCAGGGCATCGCAGAAAAGCGTGCGGTTCAGCGACTTTTGCGCTTTACGCGTACGTGTGCGTGTGGCACGAGCGCAACCCTACAGGGTGAACCGTCGGACCGGTGCTGCACGCGTGCAGCAGTCGCCCGGCGCAGGACGTGGCATCATGCGACGTCCACCCGCGGCTCGCCGGCCACGATCCTGCCGATCAGCGCGGCCGCATTTCCGTCGCGCCGTAACGTGGCGACCAGCGCCTGAGCGCGGTCGGCCGGCACACTGATCAGCAGACCGCCGGAGGTCTGCGCGTCGCAGAGCAGGACCCGGGTGACCTCGTCAACATCGTCCGCCCACGTCACCGCAGCTCCTGCATCCGCGCGATTTCGCTCAGTCCCGCCCGGAACGTGCCCCGCTTCAGCCAGCTCGCGTGCCCCGTGCAGGAACGGCACCGCAGCCGCCTCGATCTCCGCGGCCACGCCGGACGCGCGCAGCATTTCGAGCAGATGGCCGATCAGACCGAAGCCCGTGACGTCCGTTGCCGCGTGCGCGCCTGCTTCGACCATGGCGGCAGAGGCCCAATCGTTGAGGCGTGTCATGGAGTCGACCGCCGCCTCGACCACGTCGTCCGGCGCAACCGCCCGCTTGATCGCGGTGGCTATGACACCCGTGCCGATCGGCTTGGTCAGCACGAGTACGTCGCCGGGCAGCGCGCCCGCATTCCGGACGATGCGCTCCGGATGCACCTCACCGATCGCACACAGCCCGTACTTCGGCTCCTGGTCGTCGATCGAATGCCCGCCGATGATCGGAATGCCTGCGCTCCGCGCGACGTCCGCACCGCCACGCAGAATCTCACCCAGCAGATCGCCCTCACCGCTCAGCAGCGCGCGCGGGAATGCGACCAGGTTGAGCGCAAAGAGCGGCCGCGCGCCCATCGCGTAGACGTCCGACAGCGCGTTCGCTGCCGCGATACGGCCGAAGTCGTACGCATCGTCTACGATGGGCGTGAAGAAGTCCGCCGTCGCCACGAGCGCGCGGTCCGACGCGAGCCGGTAGACGGCAGCGTCGTCCGCGTTGCCCGCATCGACGAGCACTGCCGGATCCGCAAAGTCTGTCACGTGGCGCAGCACCTGCGCCAGCTCGGACGAGCCGAGTTTACACGCTCACCCGGCGCCGTGTGAGAGTGTGCTCAGGCGGATGCGCGGCTTCTGGTCACGAGGCGTTTCGTTGTTCGACATGCGGGAATGGTAGGCCGCGCGGGTCGCAGCGTACAGGGAGGCGGATATGACCCTGCTGGTTGATTCCACCGTTACAACGTCAGCGGCGCCGTCCGCTAGCGGCTGCCGGCCTCCGGCGGATCACAGGTGAGTCAACAGGTTGACAACAGGTTGCGTTGACATTAGGTTGCAGGTGCACCTTCAGGGAGGACCCACATGGGCACACTGTCACCGGCGAGAGTGGCCGAACAGCTGATTGCGGAGGCGCCGAGCCGCGGCTGGCTGCGGGATCTGACGGATGCGCTGGATCGCGAGATCCGGACGGATCCGCTCGAGCGGTTCATGGTCCTGTGGGATCTGTCGGCGTCGGAGGCGGCGCGGGCGTTCGGAGTCTCGCGGCAGGCGCTGTCGAAGTGGCGTCGTGACGGTGTGCCGGCGGATCGGACGCCGGTGCTGGCGGACCTGGCGGCTGCGACGGACGTGCTCGATCGGCGCGTGCGTCGCGAGCGGATTCCGGCGGTGGTGCGGCGCCCGGCGGCGATGCTCGGTGACCGCTCGCTCTACGATCTGCTCTGTGACGGCAAACACGAGGAGGTCCTCGCCGCGGTGCACGAGATGTTCGACCTGCGGCGCGTTCAGCCTTGAAGTCAGTTCGTATACCCGACGGCCGGATCTGGCTCAGGGTCGCGGATCCGGAATGGCAGGACCCTCTCGACCCTTCGTTTGCGGCCGAGCTGGGTGGGCGCTGGAATCCGCCGCACTCGTTCGAGACGCTGTACCTGAACGGCGACCTCGCGACCGCGCGCATGCAGATCGAGCAGATGCTGCAGGGCAGTCCGGTCAGGATCGATGATCTGGACGACGACGCCTACGTGCTGATCGCGGCAACGCTGCCGCGGGATCAGGACTGCCTGGACGCGGTGAGCGACGAGGGTGTTACGGCTGCCGGTCTGCCCGATACGTATCCGTGCGGCGCGGACGGCGAGATCATCGGTCATGCGATGACGCAGGCGGTGGGGCGCACCGCTCATGAAGCGCGGCTGCGCGGCGTGTGGTGTCGTTCGGCGTGCAGCACAGACGGTCGCGGCCGGGAGCTGGCCTGGTTTCCGGCGACGTCGCGCTCGCGTGCGCATGCGGTCTGGCGGACGCCGAAACCGCTGTCCGAGTGGCGCGATGCCGGAGCGTGGGCGTATCTCGGCGAGGAGGAGCAGGCCGAGCCGGCGTGACCTGCGGATCTCCCGTGCTGCGGTCGGAAGATGGTGCAGGTCTGCCGCCTGGCTCGCCTCGGCCGGAGCTCGCGCAGCCGGGCTCCGAACTGCGGCTGGAGCGATGCCGGGTGTTGCGCCCGGCTCAGCTCACTCGGGCCGCGCCTTCAGCTCGACGGCCCCGCACCCGTCACCGGCGTCCACGACGGCGGATCGCTTGCCGGGAAGGACTCGTCGATCGTTTCGTCGACCTCGCTGTGGCGGATCTGGGCGGCGTCGCGGACGGTCGAGCCGGAGCCTGCTCCGGTCTTGGCGCTCTCGGCCGGCGACGTCGCCTGCGACGCGCGACCGCGCGCACGCGGGCTGACGGTGGTGGCGCCGACACCGAGCTCGTCGGTGTCCGAACCCTCGTAGGTCTCGGTGACAGTCACGGTGCCGCGCTGCAGCCCGCGTCCGAGCAGTGCCGCGCCGACGCCAGTGACGAGCATCGCGGGAATGGACCAGCGACGCAGGCCGAGCCAGACGAGCAGTGATCCGCCGGCCATGTACACCCAGCGTGACGGCTCTTCGAATTCCTGGTAGTCCCAGGATCCCCAGTTGTTCATGACGCCTCCCGATTGCGATTGCGCCTCTGTTGAGAGGCAAGTCGCGCGCCGCGGCTATGCGTCCTGCTGCTGCGCTTCTTCGAGCTGGATGATGCTGTCGATCTCGCGCACGTCGACTTCGGGCGCGTCGACGACGGCGAGGTACTGCTCGGTGAGTGCGGCGGCCTCGTCGAGTGACGCCACGTCGACGATCACATAGCCGCCGATCATCTCCTTCGACTCGGCGAACGGCCCGTCGATCGAGCTGATGCCGCCGTCCTTCCTGCGGAAGCGGCGTCCGCGTTCGCTCGAGCGCATCGCGACGGTGACGAGGTGCACGCCGGTGCGCGTCGACTCCTCGATCAGCTCGTCGAGATCACGCTGCTGCTCGCGCGACAGCTTCTGCTCGGCCTCGGTCGCAGACGTCGCCTTGCGGAGCGCCATGTAGCGGCGCGTGCGCTGGCCGGCCGGCTTCTCACCCATGCGCATGTCCCACGGCTCTGTGACAGGCCGGATGTCGAACTCGGCTTCGCCGACGACCTGCGCGTAACGCGACGCCCAGTCCACTGCGTCATCGACCGATTCCACGCTCAGGATGCTGAAGCTCGCGGGCAGCTCGTTGCGCCCCTCGAACGGCCCGGGTGTGACGGTGCGCGTGCCCCCGCCGTAGCTGAGGCGCACGCCTTCACTGCTCGGTCGCAGTCCCTCGCCGCCGCGCAGAATGCCCTTGCGCGCGAGGTCGCCGACCATCTGACCGACGCGCATGATGAGGTCCTGCGATGGCAGTGCGCCGGTCTCCCAGTGCGCGTCCGTCTTGTGCATGATGATGTACGTCATTTCATCCTCCACAGAATTCAATGATCATCGGTGCGAGCGCTGTCGCCTTCACCTGATGGTTCTGTCCTTCGAGCTCGCGATGCTGCGACGTCGGGATCGCGGATGCGACGCTGCGTGCGGCAGCCTTCAGGCGCTCATCCGTCTTCGATCCGTGCACGACGAGTGTGGGCGTACTGATCGACGCAAAGCGCGCTGCAGGTACGCAGAAATCACCCATCACCGCAGCGTCGTATGGAAGTGTGTGTGCGACGGACTTCAGCTTGCTCCAGATCCACGGCATCAGGCGCATCATCACGACTGCGATGCGCGGTGCGCCGACCATGTCGCTCATGAAGTAGGCGACGGCGCCGCCGCGATCGCCGGAAGCGAGAATGCGGGCGAGGCCCTCACTGTGGTCCGGGACGTCGCCTGCCGTCGATTCGTAGACGTATGGCGTCTCGTATGCCAACACACTGCGAACGGGAACGCCCGCGGCAGCAGCTTCGAGCGCGAGTGAAGCTCCCGACGAGAAGCCGACCAGGCTCGCGTTACCGCCCGCAGCGTCATTCAATGCGGCGAGGTCGTCGATCTCGCGCTGCTTCGTGTATGGCTGCGTGTCGCCGCTCTCGCCACGGCCCCGACGATCATACGTGTAGACCGTGAAGTGCGGCGCGAGTGCTGCCGCGAACTCCTTGCACGGACCGAAGCCGCGGCTGCAGAGTGCGCCGTCCACCAGGATGAGCGGCGCACCGCTGCCCGCGCGCTCATAGGCGATCACGGTTCCGTCTTTCGATACGACCTGGCTCATGG
>CAYLME010000193.1:0-6312 GCA_964384585.1 uncultured Gemmatimonadaceae bacterium
TACCCACGTTCACGTGCGGCTTCGTCCGCTCGAACTTTGCCTTGCCCATGGTCTCCTCGAAGTACGTATCGTACCAGGTTCAGATTTTGTCTTACCGATAGCAGTGCCGGCATGGCCGGCAGAAGGCGGGTGTGTGCGCAGAACATCGCGCACGTTCCGGCAGCAGAACGCGCAGGAGTCAGCCCGCCAACATGTACAGGGCTCCGGTGGTCAACGCACGGCAGGCTGTGCCGCGATGGAATGCTCCCACCTCGAGCCGCCCGGCGCTCGCCACCCTGTACGGGCGGAGCGTGTTCCGGGGCAGACCCGTAGTTTACGGGAACTTATCAAGCGAGTCAAGGGGATGCGGCGGGTCCGGCGGCGGGTCCGCGACTGCGCGGGCAGGTGCTCACAGAAAGGACCCCGCCGCGGCTGCGACGGGGTCCAGAGCGGGCGATGGGATTCGAACCCACGACATTCAGCTTGGAAGGCTGACGCTCTAGCCAGCTGAGCTACGCCCGCACGTACGAGTGTCCCGTTGTCGCGAGGCTTGCGGGGGGTACTCCGGCAAGGCGACCGGGCAGGAAATCTCGCGCAAGTCCGCGCGCCGAGCAAGACGCAACGCGCTTCTGCCGCGCGTGATTTCGCGACGGGTGATCACCGTTCGTCGCGTGCCACGATCAGTCGACCGCCGCTGCAGCCGCCCCGGATGCCAGGCCCGCCACGTCATAACCCGACGGCCGCTGGTAGACGCGCAGGCCGAACTCCGGCACCATCGACAGTATGTGATCGAAGACGTCGGCCTGGATCGACTCGTAATGCGCCCAGCGCGTGTCGTTGGTGAACACGTAGATCTCCAGCGGCAGGCCCTCCGGTGTGGGTGCAAGCTGGCGGACGAGGAACGTCATCTCCTGGTGGATGCGGGGGTGGTCACGCAGATACGCGATGATGTAGGCGCGCAGCGTGCCGATGTTCGTGAGCCGGCGCGCGTTCGGAATGAGTGCCGTGTCGCCGGCGTAGCGCGCATTGTACTCGGCGAGCTCCTCTGTCTTCTGCGTCATGTAGTCGGAGATCAGAGCGAAGCGCGAGAAGCGCTCGATCTCCTCATCGGTCAGGAACCGCACGGTCGAGGTATTGATGTGGATCGCGCGCTTGATGCGGCGTCCGCCGCCCTCGAACATGCTGCGCCAGTTCTTGAAGCTGTGTTCCAGGAACTTGTGTGTCGGTATGACCGTGAGCGTCTTGTCCCAGTTGAGGACCTTCACGTTGTTCAGCGCGATATCGACGACGTCGCCGTCCGCGTTGAACTGCGGCATCTCGATCCAGTCGCCGACGCGTACGAGGTCGTTGTTGGTGAGCTGCACGCTGGCGACGAGGGAGAGCAGCGTATCGCGGAAGACGAGCAGGATGACAGCCATCATCGCGCCCAGGCCGCTCACGAAATACCACGGTGTGCGACCGGCCAGGCGGGAGATGATGAAGATCAGCGCGATCGCATAGAGGAAGATCTTGGCGAGCTGGATGTAGCTCTTGATCGGTCGCCGGTCCGCGAGCGGGAGCCGCTGATAGAGCGTGTGCCCGGCCGTCAGCACGGCGTCGAAGACGAGCGCACCGACCAGGATGAACGTCGCGCTGACCAGTCGCTGGATCAGGTCCAGCCAGACGGGATCGATGCCGGGGATGAAGCGGACGCCCACCTGCAGGACGAGCAGGGGCGCAAAGGCGGCCATGCGCACCAGTACCCGCTGGTCCAGGACGATCTCGTCCCAGCTGGCCCGCGTGCGCTGGACCAGTGCGCGCACGACGCTGACCAGGAACCAGCGGATTCCCAGATAGACCACGCCAGCCATGAGGAGTACGAGCACCGCGCCGGCCAGCGTGCCCATTCCACCGGTACCGAACATCCGCGTCCACCATTCGTGCATCATTGCTCTCTTCCTGGGGTTCCCGGTCGCGAGAGGGCAAGATAACACGCGGGCACGGGACGCAATCCGCTGGAACGTTTCTGGCCTGCCGTGAGGCCGTGCTGGCGCACGATCCTGACGCGGAGGCCGGATGACAGACGAGCGACACGAGGATCCTGCGCGGATTGCCGGAACGCTGCGCACGTGGGCAGAGGCAATCCGTGAGGACACACCACCTTCGGTGGACGCGGAGCGCGCCGAGCGGAACGCTGTGATGGCGGACATGCTCGAGCGTGCGGCTGGCCTGCTGCTCGAGCGTTATGCCGAGCAGGGCCTGCTCGCGGCGGTCAGGTGCGCCAACGCGATCAGCGCTGCCGGCGTACCGCCGGGCTACGACCTGGCGCAGGTATATACAAATGGTGACGAGGTGGTCGTCGTTGGCGAGCCGTTGCCGGACCGGCCGCATGACTGCGCGGTCATGGGGTGCGGTCCCTCCGCGCACGTGATCTTCCGTACGAGCGGCAGCGCCAGGCAGGAATGAGCAGAGCCGCCGGCGCTCATTCGCGCTGGCGGCTCCTTGTCATGTTCGATACTCCGAGAGCCGGCGGTCGGGATTGAACCGACGACCGCCCGATTACAAATCGGGTGCTCTACCGCTGAGCTACGCCGGCGTCGGACAGAAGATCGCAGAAATGGCGAACGGGGGCAACGGTGTCGCGCGTCCTCACGCCTTCTTCCACCGCACGCCGCCCGGAGTGTCCTCCACGACGACGCCGGCCGCCGCAAGCTCGTCGCGGATGCGGTCTGCGGCCGCGAAGTCGCGGCGGCTGCGCGCATCGACGCGCGCCGCGATGCGCTCCTCGACCCAGTTCGCGAATCCGGCCTCGACGCTCGTCGCTTCTTCGCGTGCGAGTCCGAGCACGCCGAAGACGTCATCCATGCGATCGAGCGCGCTGCGAGCCGCCTCGAGGTCCGCACCAGCGACTTCCCTCCCCGCTGTGTCGAGCGCCGCATTCGACTCGCGCACGAAGTCGAACAGTGCCGCGAGTGCGCCAGGCGTGTTCAGGTCGTCGTCCATCGCGTCCTCGAACCGCTGGAGCGCACGCGCCGCGATGTCGGCCAGGCCGGATGCCGGCGCACTGCCCTCGCTCAGCGCTGTCTCCTGCAGGCGCCGGTCGAAATCGAGCAGCCGCTGGATCGCGTTCTTCGCGTCCGCCAGACCGGCGAAGGAGAAGTTCATCTCCTTGCGGTACTGCGCGCCGATCAGGATGAAGCGGATCGCGGCGGCGGAGTGGCCCATGTCGAGGAGCTGGCCGATGGTGAAGTCGTTCTGTTTCGACTTCGACATCTTCTCGCCGTTGACGAGCAGGTGCTTGACGTGCAGCCAGTAGCGCACGAACGGCCTGCCGGTCGCGCCTTCCGACTGTGCGATCTCGTCCTCGTGGTGCGGAAACACGAGGTCTTCGCCGCCGGTGTGGATGTCGAATGTCTCGCCCAGCTCGGCCATGCTCATCGCGGAGCACTCGATATGCCAGCCGGGACGTCCTTCGCCCCAGGGCGTCTGCCATGCGGCGCCCACGGCGCGATCGCTGTCCTTCACCGCCTTCCACAGCGCGAAGTCGCGCGCGTCCTCCTTCTCGTACTCGTCGGCATCGATCGCGCGTGTGGCGAGGCCGGCACCCGCACGCGTATCGACCAGCTCGATGCGGCTCAGCGTGCCGTAGCCCGGGAAGCTGTTGATCGCGAAGTAGACGGACCCGTCCTTCTCGTAGGCGTGACCGTTCTCGATCAGTCGCTCGATGATCGAGATCATTTCACCGATGTGATCGGTCGCGCGCGGGTAGGCGTCGGCGGGACGGATGCCGAGACGTCCCAGGTCGCGCTGGAAGTTCTCGATCTGCGGCGCCGTGATCTCCGCGATCGGGATCGCACGTGCGACCGCGTCATTGATGATCTTGTCTTCGACGTCCGTCAGGTTCATCACGAACCGTACGCCGTACCCCTTCCACTCGAGATAGCGGTGGAGGAGATCGTTGAAGACGAACGTGCGGAAGTTGCCAATGTGCGGCGGGCGGTAGACTGTCGGGCCGCACGCATAGACACCGACGCTGGACGCGTCGGCGGGCTCGAACGTCTCGAGGGAGCGGGTCAGCGTATTGTAGAAGCGCAGCGCCATGTCGGATCCTGTATGAGTCGAACGGGCGCCGCGATGTCAGGAAGTGCCGGCAGCGACCATCAGCACGCGGTGCTCCGGGGCCGGCATGCTGTCCTGTGGAACGTCAGGGCATGACGCGGATCTCCGTGACCCTCCAGCCCTGGTCCTCCCTGACGAATGCAACGAATACGGTGCGACGCTCGGGTATGGTAGTGCCTCGCGGACGCGTGATCCACTCCAGCTCGCCGAATGCGCGCTGCGGCCGGCCGCCGACCATGCGCGTGACGCCCGGCTTCACCGAGACCGTCTCCTGATCCTCGAACAGGCGCCGCAGCGCGGCGGCCGCCTGGCGCGACGCAACCGGCCGGCTGCGTCCGGCGTCGAATTCGAGCGCAAAGCCGCTGGCCGCGGCGCTGCCCGTGAGGCCACGCACGTCACCGCGCTCCCACATCTTCGCAACGCGCTGCATCGCGGCGTCGAGGTCCTGCTGCGCATGGATCGGCGCGGCCAGGAGCAGGAGAGCGACGAGTGTGGCGAGCCGGATCACGCGACCTCCGGAACCGCGAACGCATGGCGGATCTGCTGCACCACGGCCACCGGATCCGCCGCCTGCCAGATCGGGCGCCCCACGACGAGATAATCAGCGCCCGCACGAACGGCTGCCTCCGGCGTCGCGATCCGCGCCTGGTCGCCGGCCTCGGAATCCGCGGGGCGGATGCCTGGCGTGACGACGAGGAAACGGGCCCCATGGCGTCGCCTCATCATCTCGGCCTCGAGCGCCGAGCAGACGACGCCGTGGACGCCCGCGGCGGCGGCGATATCGCTCAGGCGGGAGACCTCGTCACGGACGGAGAGCAGCTCGCGGTTCCAGACCTCTTCGACGCCCGCGGGCGTGAACGAGGTCAGGATCGTCACGGCGAGGACGCGCGGCCCCTTCTTGCCGGCGGCCTCCGCGGCCGCCTTCAGCATGTCGGTACCGCCAGCCGCATGCACGGTCAGCAGATCGACACCGTGCGACGTTGCGGACTCCACGGCATTCGCAACCGTGCTCGGGATATCGTGGAACTTGAGGTCCAGGAACACGCGCTTGCCGCGGCCGGCCAGCTCTTCGAGGAGCCGCGGTCCGGTCCGCGTGAAGAGGGGTGAGCCCACCTTGTACCAGCCAACCGCATCGCCGATTCGATCGACGAGGCCCAGGGCTTCGTCGCTCGACGGGAGATCGAGCGCAACAATGAGGTCGGCCATGTCGCTTCTGCTTCTTTCGGTTCAGCCGACGCGGCCGGCTCCGACCAGATCGGTCAGGTCCGCAATGCCGGCAACGTCGCCGTAGCGTTCGAGTTGCTGCAGTACACGCAGGCCGGCGCGAGGGTCCGCAAAACTGGCTGTGCCGACCTGGACGAGGGAGGCCCCTGCCAGCAGGTACTGCACGGCGTCCTCACCCGAGCGGATTCCGCCTGCGCCGACCAGGGGCACATCGACGCGCTTGCGGGCCTGCCAGACCGCGTGCACGCCGATGGGCAGGAGCGCCGGTCCACTCGTGCCGCCAGGGCCCGCCCCGAGCACCGGCCGCCGCGTCTGCACGTCGAAGAGCAGCCCCGGCATCGTGTTGACGAGCGTGAGCGCGTCGGCGCCCTCGGCGACGGCGACCGCCGCCATCGCCCCGATGTCCGGAACGTTCGGCGCGAGCTTGACGACCAGCGGCCGCTCGGTGGCGCGCCGCGCCGACCGCACGGCCTCGGCGAGCAGATCCTCGCGCGAGCAGAAGATCGCGCCGCCTTCCTTCACGTTGGGGCAGGACACGTTGAGCTCGAATGCCGCGAAGCCTTCGTCGCCGTCGAGTGCCCGCACGAGGTCACCGAACTCTTCCGCCGTCCTGCCGGCCACGTTGACGAACACGCGTGCGCGCTCGAGCCGCTGGCGCAGCCAGGGCAGCTTGTCGCGACGGAATGCGTCGAGCCCCACGTTCGCGAGGCCGACGGAGTTGAGCATGCCGGCGTGGAACTCGGCAACCCGCGGAGCCGGGTTCCCCGCGCGTGGCTCCACGGTCACGGCCTTGACCGAGAACCCGCCCAGCCGGTCGATGTCGAAGATGCCGTCCAGTTCCTCACCGTAGCCGCACGTGCCGCTCGCCAGCATGAGCGGGTTCTGGAACGTGGTGCCGAACAGCGTCTGCGAGAGCTTCACGGCGCGCCCTCCGCCCAGAGATGCTCGTGCTGCGAGAAGAAGCGATCCACTGCTTCGGCGATACCGTCCGCCAGCTTCTGCTGGAAGTCG
>CAYLME010000194.1:0-4745 GCA_964384585.1 uncultured Gemmatimonadaceae bacterium
CCGGGAGACTCCCACGGCGCCGCCCGGTATCGTCCCCACTGGCGTCGCACTGCCCCGTAAATGCGTCTATCTTCGGGCAGCACCTTGACCTGCAGACCATATTACTACATCGTAATATAGAACGGGGACGATGCGATGATTGTACGGCGCTTCTACGACGACAACCTGGCACAGGCGAGCTGGCTGGTGGGATGCGGTGCGAGCGGTGAAGCGCTCGTGGTGGATCCGAACCGGGACGTGGACCAGTACATCCGTGCGGCGGAGGCGGAGGGAGTGCGGGTCACGCACGTGACGGAGACGCACATCCACGCGGACTTCGTTTCGGGTGCGCGGGAGCTGGCCGCGCGCACCGGGGCGCGGTTGTACCTGTCGGCGGAGGGCGGTCCTGACTGGAGCTACCGGTACGCGAGCGAAGCCAACGCGGTGCTGCTACGTGACGGCGACGAGTTCCGGGTCGGCAACGTGCGCGTGCGGGTGATGCACACGCCGGGTCATACGCCCGAGCACATCGTCTTCATCGTGACGGACGGCGCCTCGGCGGACCAGCCGATGGGTGTGATGACGGGCGATTTCGTGTTTGTCGGGGATGTCGGCCGTCCGGACCTGCTCGAGAAGGCGGCCGGTGTGGCGGGCACGATGGAAGCGGGCGCGCGCGACCTGTATGCGTCGCTCGCACGCTTCCGCGACGAGTTGCCGGACTACGTGCAGCTATGGCCGGGGCATGGTGCGGGCAGCGCATGCGGCAAGTCGCTCGGTGCGGTGCCGCAGAGCACGCTGGGTTACGAGAAGCTGTTCAACCTGGGCCTCGCAGCGGAGAGCGAAGCCGAGTTCGTGCAGATGATTCTCACGGGTCAGCCGGAGCCGCCGAAGTACTTCGCGGAGATGAAGCGCATCAACCGTGACGGCCCGTCGCTGCTGGGCGGCTTCCGCCGCCCGCCGCGACTGCCGGAGAACCTGCTGGATACGCTGCTCGCTGACGGTTCGGTGGTGATCGACACGCGCAGCGCGGGCGAGTACGCGGCGGGCCACATACCGGGCACGATCAACATCCCGCAGAACCGCAGCTTCACGACGTGGGCCGGCTGGCTGGTTCCGTACGATCGTGACTTTCATCTGATCGTTGACGATGCGTGCGAGCACTGCCTGGAAGCGGCGGTCCGCGATCTCGCGATGATCGGCCTGGACCGCGTTGCCGGCTACTTCGACGTGCGGGTGCTGGAGTCGGCGCGCGACCACGGGCGCTCGCTGGAGACGATCGAGCACGTGGACCTGGCGCAGGTGCAGGCGCTGCTGCGCAATGGTGCAGCGCACGTGATCGACGTGCGTGGTGCTGCGGAGTGGGAGGCAGGCCACCTGCCGGGCGTCACGAACATCCCGGTCGGCCACCTGACGGACAGACTGCATGAGATCCCGCGTGACCGGCCCGTGGTGGTGCACTGCCAGACGGGCAGCCGCTCCGCGATCGCGGCGAGTGTGCTGAAGGCAAACGGGATCGACGACGTCGCGAACTACACGGGCGGCTTCAGCGAATGGAACGCGGCGGGCCAGCCAGTGGTGCGCGAGGAGAGTGCGGTCGCAACGTCGGCATGAGCATGACACCAGCATATCAGCAGTGCCGCGGGTGCGCGTGTCAGGCGCGCGGTCGCGACGTGAGCATGAGCATTACACGCAGGCGCGCAGGCGCAGGACGGAATCGAATCATGGCAGAATACACGCTGGGACCGGAGTTGCTCGAGCTGGTCGCGGAGCGCTTCAAGGCACTGGGCGAGCCCGCGCGCCTGAGCATTCTCAACGCACTGCGCGAGAGCGAGATGAGTGTCTCCGACATCATGGAGGTCACGGGTCTCGGCCAGGCGAACGTGTCGAAGCACCTGCAGATGCTGCACGGGCTCGGCTTCGTCGATCGCCGGCGCGACGGCCTGTACGTGTACTACCGCCTCGCCGACAAGGACATCTTCCGGCTGTGCGACATGATGTGCGGCAGGATCGAGCGCGAGGCAGAGGACCGCACGCGCTACTTCAGTTGAGGCGCGGTCCTCAGAAGACCCAGCGTACACCGACCACTGGCATGGTCGGCAGCGGCGAGAGCGGCTGCAGCTCGCTGAGGCTGTCCTCGCGGTAGTAGAAGAGGGCGCTGCGCTGCGTGAACGCGTTGATCAGCTTCGCGTACGGCGTGATCCGCACGAGCCGCCCGTTCCATCGCAGCGAGAAGTCCCCACTCAATACTGCATCCACCCGCATGTAGGGCCGGTCCTCGAGCGACGTCACGCTTTCCGGCGCCGGCTCCTGTCCCACGAACAGTGACGGTCGGTCGAGTACGATGGACGTGAGCGGCACGCCTGCGCCATACACGCCAGCGACGTCGAACTGCAACGGGCCCCGGCCGGTTCCCGCACCGAGGAATGCCAGGTGCTGCGGTCCTCGTACCGAATCGAAGAGTGCAGGCCCTGCAAGCAGCGAGTAGCCGGCGGTGATGCTCGAGCGGTTCCGCACGTAAGCCAGTGAAACCTCGGCGCCCGGTGCGAACTCCGCATCTTCGACGCTGCCCGGCAGGTGGCGCCTGCGCAGGAAGCCGCTCGCTTCGAGCGCAAACGAATCACTGCGATGCGAGATGTGCAGTTCGTACTGCGTGGCGAGGCGGATCGGCGTAAGCAGCTCGGTCGATGCGGCGGCGGCGACGCCGGGCGTGGACTCGAGCACACCGATCTGCGAGTAGCGGCCTGCAGACAGAGTAGCCGTGGTCGAGCCATTGCCGAGCCACGTGATCGCGAAGCGCGGCAACAGGTGCGGACTTGCCTTCGACTCGACCATCGCGCGCACTCCGCCGTGCAGCGAAATCCGCGGCGACGGCCGCCACGTCACGTCGCCGAATGCGGCGCCTGTGAGTGCGGTGGCCGACGCACACGGCAGCGAGGGCGTGCATGCCACCGGCCCCAGCGTTTCAGGCGCGAGCGGATCGGAACTCGCGCTGCTCAGTCGCTCGAGCCAGAACTTCTCGAACTCGACGCCCGCGGAATAGCGTGCATTGTCGCTGCTCCAGCCGTGCGACGCCGTGAGGCCCGCACGATCGAACGTCGCCTGCATGTGACCGTCCGGCGCGGACAACAGCGGCAGCTCGATGATGCCGCGGCTGTATGCTGCGGACAGGAGCGGTCCCGAACCCGGGCGGTCGCTGCCCCATGAGATGACCGTTGCCAGGTTATCCCAGGATGCTTCGTCGTCGGCGAGGTCGCGCGGGATGCGAACGGTCTCGCGTGTGCCGAGCGCGAGCGTGCGGAACGACTTTCCTTCCCCGGTCCGCCACGACGTGCGGACGAGTGCGTCGCTGTATGCATACTCGAAGCGATCGTCGATCACGGCGTCCACTGCTTCGTCGTTCACACGGCGCGCGGCCGCAGCCACCGAGCCCGAGCCGACAGGCGCCTCGAAGCCCAGCCGGCTCGTCAGCAGACCGACTTCGCCCCACGCACGCAGCTTTTCCGCAGGCGCGCGCGTCATGTACTCCACGATGTAGCTGGTGCCACCGTCATAGCGCGCGGGCGCACCCGCCGTCCGCAGCTCCGCCTGTGCGAGCAGCTGCGACTCGACCGGCGGCAGGATCGCGCCGAGATGCAGCGGCGCGTTGATCGCCGCACCATCGATCAGGACGCGTCCGCGCTCGGTCGTCGAGCCCCACACGTTCAGCGAGCGCCCGGGCGCGCCGCCAGGATCCGACGCCGGTTCGCGCGGCTCCGCCTGCACGAGATCCCGCAGCGCGGCCGGCACCGCCGTGCGCAGTGCACTGTTCTGCCGCTGCTCCATCTCCGCGAGCAGCGAATCCGCGGTGCCATGTACACCCGGCGCCTGGACGGCGCGGCTCGCAGGGACGTATACGCGCGTGACCGGGATCGGCTGCACCTCGAGCGGCACGTTCACCACGACGTCGCTGCCGCTGCGCAGCACGACGCGCAGCTCTGCGCCTTCATATCCGGGATGGCGAATGATCAGCCAGTACTCGGCGGGCGGAAGCTGATGGAAGGTGTAGTCGCCGCTGGCGTCGGTGAACACCTCGCGGTCGTTACCGCCACCGAGCAGACGCACGCTCGCGTGGGTGACACCGTCGCCCGACTCGATGTCGAGAACGCGTCCACGAAGCTGTGCCGCCGCCGGAGCGACGGCCGTCAGCAGATACAGGATGGAAAGAACGACAACACGCAAGGAGTCAGCGTCCCGTGTTCGTTACCTCGATCGTCACATTGAGGTCGGGTCGCGTGCGGACGACTTCACCGCGCGCCAGCAGTGCGGCCACCACCCCATCCACCAGGACGCGCGCCTCCCGCACGTCCGCCGGCACACTCACCGTCAGTGTCGTACCGGCCCCTGCCACCTCCACATCGATCTCACCGTCGCGTGCAGTGAAGCCAGGTGCTTCCGATGCACTGTAATCGACGATGACGTCCTGCCGCTGCTCGAACGAGATCCGGATGCGCGTTCCTTCGACCGCACCCGTGAGTGCGATCGTCACGGCACCATCGACCGGCAGCACGGCGAGCGCGCCACTCGATTCCGGTCCCGGCTCTTGGGTACTCCCGACCGGTGCAGCGGGTTCCGTGAACACGCGCTCGACGATAACAGGTGTCACAATTGCGGCCGCAGCGGCACCCGCGAGAAGGACCAGACCGGCGGCCCATCGCAGGGCTGTCTGTCGCACACGCGGCGGACCGGCGGCGGGCGCAACAAAAAAAGAGCGGCCCGAAGGCCGCTCT
>CAYLME010000194.1:4755-4989 GCA_964384585.1 uncultured Gemmatimonadaceae bacterium
CCGGGCCGACGCGGCTGTACGCGCCGCCCTGTGCGCGTCGAGATCGATCGTCCGTTCGGAAACCGGCCCATCACTGTCCGCCATGGCGGCAGCAAAGGTGCGGGCGGCGAACTCGGGCGAGTCCCACGCCGCGGGCTCGGCGGCATCCATGCGTGCGATCGCCCAGGCGAACCGCGCCCGGCTGTCCACGATCGTGGCCAGCTCCGCCGCGCACTCCGCACATGTTTCCAGGTG
>CAYLME010000194.1:4999-6200 GCA_964384585.1 uncultured Gemmatimonadaceae bacterium
GCGGCCTGCTGCTCCTCGACCCCGGTCAGCTCGCCATCAGTGTAAGCGACGAGCGTCTCGCGCGACGCGTGTGTCATTCCGTTACCTCCTCGAGATACGCCGAGCGGAACCGCTGCAGCGCTCTGCCAATCACGACGGAGACCGACTCCGCCTTTACATGCACGATGTCCGCGATCTCGCGGTGCTTGAAACCCGATTCACGCAGTACGAGCACTTCACGATCACGCGGTGAAAGACGGGCGAGCGCGGCGCGCACCTGCGCGACCGACTCGCTGCGTTCGAGTGCCTGCTCCGGCGTCTGTGGTGCGTCGGTATCGATCGGTATCTGGCGACGTCGCATCATGTCTGCGCGTCGCGCGTGGTCGCGGACGAGGTTCGTCGCAACCCGGTACAGCCATGCCCGTGCGTTCTGCATCGGCTTGTCGGGGTCCGCACGGAGCAGCCGCATGAGCGCTTCCTGCGCGAGGTCCTCCGACAGGTCGGGATCGCCTGTCAGCCGGTGCACGTAGCGCAGCAGTTCGCGGTGCCACTGCGTAAGGTCCGCAGGGCTGTGCTCGACGACCGCGGCCGCTTCCCTCACTGCACTACGATCGTTCGTTGCGCGCTCACCGGCTCCTCCCACTGGCTATCCCCCTGACGCAGACGACGTCCCTTGACACGCAGCGTGTACTCACCCGGCGTGTCGATCGCGATGCGCGCGTGGTGCCCGATGTAGAGAGCGATCTCGGTGCAGTAGTTGGCACCGGAGTGAACGTCGGTCGGGATCAGGTCGAAGCCGCCCTCGACCGGGCGTGCCCACATGCCGGCGCCACTCCAGCAGCCGCTCATGCCGATCGTCGTGACTTCGACGTCGAAGGAGACGCCCGCCGCCACGGTGTCCGGCGCAACGAGCACGCGCGGAGGCGCCAGTACCCCGGTGCCCGGCGGAACGCTCCAGAGCACCGTCGGGTCGGGTCCGAGCAGCAGGCCACCCTGGTACTCGACGACCTGGAGAATCCCCAGCGTCTCGAGGCCGGCCATCGGGCCGGCGGGCTCACTGCATCCCACCGCCACAAGTGCCAATCCCAGAACGACGTTCCGTGCTGCTCGCATCCTGTCCCCTGCCCTGGTGTTGCCTGTCGAACCAGACATCTACTGTGTCCACGCTCATAAAACGTTACAATCGCCCTGAACCCAACAGGGGGGCGCCGGCGCGCTCCTA
>CAYLME010000195.1:0-6157 GCA_964384585.1 uncultured Gemmatimonadaceae bacterium
CGCGCCGGCCCCGTTGAAACGCGCCTCGCGGTCACGCAGCGACCAGTCGAACGTGAGGTGCATGGGCGCGCTGACCGCGGTGGCCTCGACCATCCGCTGGGCGATCAGCGGCGCGGCTCCGCCGGCCGCGAACTCTCCAGACGACGCACACGATGCGGACGCCAGCATCATCGCAAACGCGACGACGCTGCGGCGAATGCGCTGCGGCAGCGACAGCGGCAAATCGGCGCGCCGGCCGGTTCGGCAAGTTTCCATCAGGGCATGACCTCGATTGCCAGGATTGCATCATCCTGAACGATTGCGTCTGCGATGTCCATCCCCCCCGCCACCCGGCCAAAGAGCGTGTAGCCGCCGTCGAGGTGGGGCTGCGGTGAGTGGGTGATGAAGAACTGGCTGCCGCCGGTATCCGGTCCCGACAGCGCCATTCCCAGTGCGCCGCGGCCGTAGCGGAGGCGGTTGATCTCGTCACGGATCGCGTACGCGGGGCCACCGTTGCCGTCGCCCCGCATGTCTCCATCCTGCAGCACGAAGTTGGGCACTACGCGATGCCAGCGGAGCGGTGCGCTCCGGTAGTAGCCGGCGTGGATGAGATCGAGAAAGTTCGCGACCGTGAGTGGTGCTTCGACCGCATTGAGTTCCAGCACGATGCTGCCGCGCTCGGTCTGTATGCGCACGTGCGGCATGCTACCGGCCAGGGCCGGCACCAAGAGCGAGCGTACGACCTGTTCGTAGTCAGCGGCACGGCGGCGCGTCTCCACCGGCGCAACGCTGCCCCACGCGTCACCGATGTGCGTGGCCACGGCGCGCCGCACGACGGCGTCGGGTGCGCGTGTGAACCGCACGAAGAAGGACCGGTCCACAGGGACGTCGGCGGCGGCCAGCGCGCCCAGCGCCTCCACGATCGCAACGGCCGCGTCCGTCACCGAGTCGCTCGATGCGCGTTCGTATGCCTGCAGCAGCACCGGAAGGTCCATGCTGCGAGGCGCGCGGGCGATGCCGCGTGCGGCAGCGGCGCGGACCATGACGTCGCGCGCGGCGAGTCCCTCGAGGAACCAGCGGTAGGCGGCGGCCGCGCTGTCAGACGACGCGGCTGCAGCCGACGTCAGCGCCTCCGTTACGACGCGGGCATCATCGTCACGAATGAGCGGCTCCAGGTGCGCCGCAGACGACGGCCACGGGCCACCGGCCAGTGCGCGGGCCGCGTAGAAGCGAGTCAGCCAGTTCTCGCTGCCTCTCCATTCCTCGACCACCGGAATGGCCGCATCCGGCGCGATCCGAACGAGCGAGGCGAGCGCTGTCGCGCGCAGGCTGAGCGGCCGGTCGGTCGCGATTGCCACGGCGCGGAGCGGGGCCTGGGCAGTGGAAGTACCGAGGTCGCCGGCGGCACCGGCCGCAGCGATCGCGACGTTCCCGTCCTCGGCATTCAGCAGCGCAGTAATCGCTGCGGCATCCGCTGCGTCGCCGTAGCCGGCGAGAGTGCGTGCCGCCTGGATGACGACGTGCGGGTGCGGATCGGCGAGCGCGCTCCGGAGCGCGCCCTGAGCCGCCGCACGGCTGCTCGCCGAATCAGCGTCGGGCGCATTCAATGCGCGCGCCGCGTTCATGCGTACGCGATGATCCGGGTCCTGCATCGCCGCGATCATCGTCTGCACGGCCGCGGGTGCGCTCATGCGCATGAGTGCGTACGCTGCCCGCCAGCGCGTTTCCGGATCGGCGTTCGCGAGGTGCACGGCGACCGCACTCACCGCCTCATGCGTGCGCGGCACACGCCAGATGGCGAGCAGTGCGTTCTGCAGGACCGGTGCAGGCGCGCCGCCTGTGATGGCGGGCCACAGATGTGCCGCGACATTCGCCGGCCGGATCATTCCGAGTGCGTGGACAGCCTCGGCGGCAACGTCGGTGCGAGCCCAGCCATCGGGCCCCGCAGCGGCGGCCAGCGCGGCCACGGTCGCTGCACTGGAGTCGCTCAGCTCGCCTAACGCAAATGCCGCAGTGGCAGCGACTTGCGCTGCTTCATCGACGAGCGCTTCGAGCAGCTCCGGCACGGCTGCGCGGTCGCCCACCCGACCGCCGGCCAGGGCCGCCTGCACGCGCACGGCGGGATTCGGATCGGCCAGTGCAGTGCCCAGCAGCGTCAGATCGAGCGTGCGACGATCCTGCATCTCGATCAGTTCCGCCACAGTGCGAATGCCGACGTCGTCGAGCGTGGGTGATGGTTCGGCAGGTGTCGTCACGCGTGCCGGCGCACACGCGAGCGTCAGGACCAACAGCGGCTCAGGACGCAGTCGCATGCATCACCTCCGCGAAACGTTCGAGGAGATCGCGGGGGAGAGTGCGCGCAGTACCATTCGTATCCATTGCGATCAGCCGGGTGTAGCCGCTCGCCAGACGCTCGTCGCTGCCGGCGCGCAGTACCTCATAGGCAAATGTGACCGCACGCGACTGCACGCGGTCGATGCGCGTCAGGACGCGGATCTCATCATCGTAGCGCGCCGGTGCACCGTACCGTATCTGCACCTCGCCCACGGCCAGAAAGAGACCGCTGCGTTCGACGTCGGCGTAGTTGACGCCGATCTCGCGCATGTAGTCGGTCCGTCCCTGCTCGAACCAGATGATGTAGTTGGCATGATGGACCACGCCCATCTGGTCCGTCTCGGCGTAGCGGACGCGGAAGCGGGATTCGCCGTGTTTCATTCGCCGTAGGGTACCCAGATGTTCTTGACCTGCGTGGCGCGACGCAGGAACTCGCGGCCGCCTCCCTGCTCCGCGTCGTACCAGTCACGCTGCACGCCGTGCGCGCACCAGGTCCGCTTCATGTTGCCGGCAGACAGGCGTTCGATCTCGGCCGCGCCGCCGTCGTACGGGAAGTACCAGATCCCGTCCACGTCGTCGTGCGCGGCGAGGACCGGCGCCAGTTCGCGGCGCGGGCCGGTCACGATGTTTACGGTGCCGCCAGGGACGTCCGATGTGTCGAGTACCTGGTAGAGGTCGGTCGCAGCCAGAGGCGCCTCATCGGACGGCACGACGATGACACGGTTGCCCATCGCGACCGCCGGTGCGATGGCGCTGACGAGTCCGAGCAGCGGTGCGTCGTCCGTGCAGACGACGGCGAGCACGCCGAGCGGCTCGGGCATCGCGAGCGTCACATTACGGAACGGCGTCGGATGCACGAGCCCATCGTACTTGTCGGCATACGCGGCCGCCTGGAACAGCCGCTCGATCGAGAGTGCGACTTCCTCGTCCGCATCGCGTGGCGAAAGCCGTCCCGCGCGCAGCCGATCCGCGAGCTCGTCGGCTCGCGTGGCCAGGTTTTCGGCGACGTAATAGAGCACCTGAGCCCGATTGTGCGCCGTCGCCGCGGACCAGCCACGGGCGGCGTGCGCCGCCTCGACCGCGTTGCGGATGTCCTTGCGATTGCCATGCGCAACCGCGCCGATCAGCGCGCCATCCCTGCCGTGAACCGCGAGGCTGTAGCCAGAATCGGGCCTGGCCTGCCTGCCGCCGATGTACAGCTTCGGCGTGCGATCGATCGGCGGCAGCGCACCATCCTCGCTCGAGTGTCCGGGGTCGGCTGCAGCATCACTGGAGGGCGCGGCGTTCGCGCTGCGCGCTGGCGACGCTGCCGACTGGTCCGTTCCGTGGCGCGATTCCCGGCGCTCATCGCGGGCCACCCGCTCCCAGCGTGGGCGCAGGTACTCGTACATGCCCTCGCGGCCGCCCTCACGGCCGAAGCCGCTCTCGCGATAGCCACCGAAGCCGGACGCGGCGTCGAACTGGTTCGTGCAGTTGATCCACACGGTGCCGGCCTTGATGCCCGGTGCGATGTCCAGTGCGAGGTTGACGCTCTCGGTCCAGACGGATGCGGCGAGCCCGTAGCGCGTGTTGTTCGCAAGCTCGACTGCTTCGACGGGTGTGCGGAACGTCATGAGCACGACGACCGGGCCGAAGATCTCGACCTGTGCGATCGTCGCGGCGGGCGCCACGTCCGTGAACAGCGTGGGTGGATAGAAGCAGCCGTCGTTCGGGCAACGCCAGGACGGCTGCCACATGGTGGCGCCTTCGTCGATGCCCTGCTGCACGAGCGACTCGATGCGCTCGAGCTGGACCGGTGCGACGATCGCACCGATGTCGACGCCCTTGTCGAGCGGATCACCGACGCGCAGTGCCTCCATGCGGTCGCGCAGCTTCGCGGTCAGCCGTTCGGCAACGCTCTCCTGCACGAGGATGCGCGAGCCGGCGCAGCAGACCTGTCCCTGGTTGAACCAGATCGCATCGACCACGCCTTCGACGACGCTGTCGAGATCGGCGTCATCGAATACGATGAAGGGCGACTTTCCACCCAGCTCGAGCGACAGCTTCCTGCCGGTGCCAGCCGTGGCCGTGCGGATGATGCGACCGACATCCGTCGAGCCCGTGAACGCGATCTTGTCCACATCGGGATGCTCGACGAGTGCGGCGCCTGTATCACCGTCGCCGGTCACGATGTTCACGACGCCCGGCGGCAGTCCGATCTCGCTGCACAGGGCTGCAAAGCGCAGCGCCGTGAGCGGCGTGTACTCTGCCGGCTTGAGCACCACGGTGTTTCCTGCCGCGAGTGCGGGCGCGATCTTCCACGCCAGCATGAGCAGCGGGAAGTTCCACGGAATGATCTGCCCGACGACACCAACCGGCGCGTAGCCGCTGAACTCGTCCTCGAGCAGCTGTGCCCAGCCCGCGTGGTGATAGAAGTGACGCGCCACGAGCGGGATGTCGATGTCGCGCGACTCGCGGATCGGCTTGCCATTGTCGAGCGACTCGAGCACGCTGAACATGCGGGCGTGCTTCTGGACGTTACGTGCGATTGCGTAGAGCCAGCGCGCGCGTGCATGTCCCGGCAGCGCGCTCCAACCCGGCAGCGCCGCGCGTGCCGCGGCAACGGCAGCATCGACATCGTCCCGGCTGCCCTGTCCAACGCGCGCCAGCGGTTCGTCGCGTGCCGGGTTGCGCGTCTCGAACGTCTGCGCCGCTTCACGCCAGGCACCGTCGATGTAATGGCCGAAGCGCCGGCCGTGCTGATCGAGCCAGGCCTCCGCGGCAGCGGTGCTCTCGGGCGCGGGGCCATACTCGAGCGTGCGGAAGATCTCGGCGATGCTCACTGTCTGCCTCATGCCATGGGATGACGCCAGGCGGCCGAGTAGCGGCCGGTGACGTGATGCTCGAGCTGGCGCTCGATGTCGCCGAGCAGTGTGCTGGCACCGAAGCGGAACAGGTCCGGTTCGAGCCAGCGCGTGCCCAGTTCTTCCTTCATCAGCAGCATCCACTCGATCGCGTGCTTCGCCGTGCGGATGCCTCCGGCCGGCTTGAAACCGACGCAGTGCCCGGTGCGCTCGAGGTACTCGCGGATCGAGCGGACCATGACGAGCGAGACGGGAAGCGTTGCATTGACCGGCTCCTTGCCGGTGGACGTCTTCACGAAGTCCGCGCCGCCCATCATGCACACGAGGCTCGCGCGCGCGACGTTGCGCAGCGTGCCGAGCTCACCGGTCGCGAGGATGGTCTTGAGATGTGCATTGCCGCAGGCAGCGCGGAACTGTCGCACCTCGTCGTAGAGCGCTTCCCAGTTGCCGGTCAGCACGTGTGCGCGGGTGATGACGATGTCGATCTCCTGCGCACCGGCATCGACCGACGCCCGGATCTCCGCGAGTCGTTGCGGGAACGGCGAGAGCCCGGCGGGGAAACCGGTGGACACGGCAGCCACGGGGATGCCCGACCCGCGCAGCGCCTCGAGCGCGGTCTCTATCCAGGCGTGGTAGACGCACACCGCGGCGGTGCGGATCGGCAGGTCCGTTGCGCCGAGCGCCTCGAGCAGGTCGTCGCGCACGGGGCGGCGCGCTTTCGCGCACAGGCGCATGACGTTGCCGCGCGTGTCATCGCCCGAGAGCGTGGTCAGGTCGATCAGCGTGATCGCCCGCAGAAGCCACGCCGCCTGCCAGTCCTTCTTGACGCTGCGACGCGTGCCGATCGTCGCCGCACGGCGCTCGACGGCACTGCGGTTGACGCGCACGTCGCGGACCCAGTCGAGCTCCAGCGGGAAGCCCGGGTTGTGCGCGTGCCCATGACCGCGTGGCGGTGCCGCCGCCGAATGTGCCTTCAGGTTCGCTCGAGCCATGATCCTCGC